>JALYRV010000037.1 GCA_030855205.1 Acidobacteriota bacterium
GGAGCGGTAGCCATCAACTACAACACCGAGGACTTCGTCGAGCGCATCAGCACCCTGACCGGCGGCCGCGGTGTCGACGTCATCCTCGACATCGTCGGTGGCCCCTACATCGCGCGGCACCTCGCCTCGCTCGCGCGGGACGGACGGCTCGTGATGATCGGGTTCATGGGCGGGACCGAGGCCGCCTTCGACGCGCGGCACATCATCCTGCGCCGCCTCACCATCACCGGCTCGACACTGCGCGCGCGCTCCATCGAGGAGAAGGGCGCGATCGCGCGCAGTCTGGAAACACACATCTGGCCGTTGCTCGCGCGCGGCCAGGCCAGGCCGATCATCCACGCCACGTTTCCACTCGAGCGCGCGGCCGATGCGCACCGGGCGCTCGACCGAGGCCACGTGGGCAAGCTCGTGCTGACTACGGACGCCTGACGAGATACAGAATCCACGCCGCGTGGTGCGCGACGATGAGCAGCGTGAAGAGCGGCGCGACGTCCGGTGCCAGGCTGGTGGGCAGCACGCGCGTATAGAGCTGGACCACCGCAAAGCCGGCCGACGCCGTGAGCGCCATGATGGCGAGGTGCCGTCCGAACGGGCGCGATCCCGAGATGCCGATCGCGGCGGAGACGCACACGGCCGCGAGCAGGAGGCGGGCGGTGAGGGCGAGCGCCGTCCAGCCGTCGCGCTGCGTGAGAGTGGGACCCACGCGCAGCAGCAGGCTCGCCGCCAGGAATGGCTCGAAGAAAAAGAGGATGGTCGCGAGAGCTCGCCGCATCGCTGCGACCAGCTTAGCGCGCTAGAGGGACGGAACGATCGTCATGCGGCCGCAGCTCGGACTCGGCGCGGTGGCATTGCCCAGAATGGCCGCCAGCATCATGTCGGCCATGATCGCGTAGCCGGCGTCGCTCGGATGGAACCCGTCGGATGAGAAGGACGAGGCGGCGTAGAACCGCTCCTCACACAGTAGATCGACGATCGCGACGTTGGGACGCGACGCGAGCGGGTTGATGGCGTCCCTCGAGAAGCCCACCGAAATCTGCTGCAGCACGCGGCGCTGTTCCAGCGTGTACCCGTTGGTGAAGGGCGTGCCCGCAAAATTCGGCAGGTTCGCGATCACGATGCGCGCCGACGGCGCGCGCGCGCGAATGCCATCGACGAGCGCCAGCATCTCGGCCGCGAAGAGCCGCACCTGATCGTCGACATACGCGCGGGCATTGCCCCCCGACGCGCCGCTGACGGAACGGCCGACGACGTTGGTGTCGTTGCCGCCGGCGAAAATCGTGACGACCGTCGAGTCGCGCGAGACGAACGGCAACTCGCGCTCGATGAAGTTGAAATCGACGCGCGGACCATACGACTGCGAGATCGTCTGGATGCGCGGGCTCAGCACCGCGCCGGGAATGCCGAGGTTGAGCAGCTCGACGGTCTTGCCGCCATCGGCGAGGCGCCGGCCGAGGATCTGTACGTAACCCGTGCCGGCCGGGCAGTCGACGAACGGCAGACACGAGATGCTCGCGCCGATCGCAATGGCATCACTCGCGCCAATGGCCGTATAGAAGACCTTCGCGCTCGACGGCTCAGGGGCCGTCGGCGTTCCGGCACACGCCGAGACGAAGACGATCGACGCAACGGCAAAGGCGGCACGCGCCTGCTGGAAGCTATGCATTGTCTTTTTTTTGATTGCCGTGGGGAGCGGGCCGAGGCACTAGTATAGCTCATTCCGAATGCTCGGCTTTCTCATCCGTGACGCGTGGTTCAGGCTCATCCTTGCGGTATGGGCCGCGCTCATCATCTTCTACCTCGCCCCAGGCGTGCCGACGAGCGCGCGTGAATACTTTGGCGATTACCTCCTCTCCCTGACGTTCCTGCCGCTGCCGATCATCACCTGCATCGCCGGAGTGTGGCGCATCGAGCGCAAGACTGAGCGGCGCTTCTGGCAGGTGCTCGGCGCCGCGTTCACGATCTGGTTGTTGTACGCACTGCCGTACTTCTGGATTCCGGATGATCAATGGACGCTGACCGCAAGCGTCGCAGGTGACTGCGCCTACCTCGGCTTCTACCTGCTCACCTTCCTCGCGATCGAGCTGAAACCGCACCTGCAGACCATGGACCGGCTCGAGGGACGCGAGCGCCGGCTGCGCTCCATCGGCCTGACGATTCTGCTCTTCGGCTGGCTCTGCTATCTCGTGGTGATTCCGGCCTCGCTCGAGGCGGTCGAGTACGAATCCGAGCTGCCGTCGTTCCTGCTGTACATCTCGCTCGATTCCGTGCTCGTAGCGCGCCTGCTCTGGGTGCGGCGCGAGAGCTGGTCGGTGCGGTGGGCGACGATCTACGGGATGCTGGCCGCGGCGATGACGGTCATGCTCGCCGGCGATTTGCTGGAGACGCTGTACGTCGCGGACGTCATCCCGCTGGGATCGGGCTCGCCCCTCGATCTGCTCTGGACAGCGCCGTTCGTCCTGGTGGCCGCCACCGCGCGCGCGCGGCATGCGGCCTTCGACCCTGGGCAGGGCGTCCTCAACCAGGACTGGCGCGGCCGCGGCGCCGTGCGCGTCGGCGTGCTGCTCATGGCGGGCGCGATCGTCCTGCCGATCGTGCACCACGCGCTGTACGCGTTGCGGCTGCTCGACCCACGCATCGAGCGCTACCGCGACGTCGTCGTCGAGAGCACCCTGGTCGCGCTGGCCACGCTCGCGATTCTGGCGTTCCGCGTGCTCGAGAGCGAGCGCCTGCGCGTCGAGGAGCGGGAACAGGTGCTGCGCAAGGAGCTGGATCAGGCGCGGAAGATGGACGCGGTCGCGCGTGTCGCCGGCGCGGTCGCGCACGATTTCAACAACCTGCTGCACGTCATTCGCGGGCGCGTTGAGCTTGCCGCCGAGAACATCGGGCCGGCGCATCCGGCGCACGAGGACCTGCGCGAAATCCGATCGGCGGCCACGCGAGCATCGGCGATGGCGTCCGATCTGCTGACGTTTGGCCGGCGCGAGCCGGTCGCGAGCGAGGCGGTGCGGCTGCACACGTTCATCGACGGCATGCGCCGGCAGCTGAAGCTGGTCGCGGGCGAGAGCACGACGTTGACGATCGCCCTGCGCGCGGAGAAGGACACCGTCTCGATTGACGGGATCAAGTTCGAGCGCGTGATGCTGAACCTGGTCGGCAACTCGCGCAACGCGATGCCCGTCAGCGGCCGCATCGAGGTCGAGACGTGGAACCCCGACACGCCCGCGGGCACGCCCCCGCAAATCGCCATCGCCGTGCGCGACAGCGGGCAGGGCATGAGCGCCGACGTGCTCGACAAGGCCTTCGAGCCGTTCTTCACGACGCGCCGCGAAGCGGGCGGATCGGGCATGGGGCTCTCGAGCGCGCACGGCATCGTGCAGGCGATGGGCGGATCGATTCGCGCGGAAAGCGAAGTCGGCCAGGGCACCTCGATCGTCATCACGCTGCCGGTCGAACAGGGGGCCGTCGACATGACCGCGGCCAATCGTCCGCAGGGGGCGCTGCTCATTGTCGAAACCGACCCGCACATGCGGCAGATGCTGCGCGGCTACTTCGCCGATATCTGGAAGCCGGTGCTCACGTCGGGCAACGCGATGGAAGCGCTGCAGATTGCCGGCACGGCGGGCCAGACGATCAGCATCCTGATCACCGACACCGCGCCGTCGGGGCTGACCTACGAGACGCTGATCGCGCGCCTGCGCGCGCTGCATCCGGCCCTCAGAGTTGTGCTGATCGTGCCGGAGGACTTCACGGGCACGCCGGTGGACTGCCTGGTCGTGCGCGAGCCGCTCTCGCTCGAGAGCCTGGCGGACGAACTGAAGACGCTGATCGACTAGACGTCGAGCTCCTGCGCTTCTTCCGCGCGCTCCATGATGAAGCGGAAGCGCGCCGACGGGTCCTTCCCCATCAGCTCGTTGATGACGCGGTCGGTCAGGATCTGATCCGAAATCTCCACGCGCAGCAGGCGCCGCGTCCGCGGGTTGAGCGTCGTCTCCCACAAAACCTTCGGCATCATCTCGCCGAGGCCCTTGAATCGCGTGATGTCGGGCTTGCCGCGCGCCGTGCCGTGGCGCTTGAGCAGCTCCGCCTTGTGCGGCTCGTCGAGCGCCCAGTAGGTCTCCTTGCCGATATCGATGCGATAGAGCGGCGGCTGCGCCAGGAACACGCGTCCGTTGGCGATCAACTCCGGCATGTGCCGGTAGATGAACGTGAGCAGCAGCGTCGCGATGTGATGGCCGTCGGAGTCTGCGTCGGCCAGCAGAATCACGCGCCCGTAGCGCAGGCGCGACAGGTCGAAGCTCTTGCCGATGCCGCAGCCGAGCGCGGTGACGAGATCGGCCAGCTCCTTGTTCTCGAGCACTTTCGCGAGCGACGCGCTCTCGGTATTGAGCACCTTGCCGCGCAGCGGCAGGATGGCCTGCCGCGCGCGATCGCGCCCCTGCTTGGCCGATCCGCCCGCGGAGTCACCTTCCACGATGAAGATCTCGCTGTCTTCACGGCCGGGCGACGAGCAGTCACTCAGCTTGCCGGGCAGCGTCAGGCGCGACGAGGTCGCCGACTTGCGCACGACTTCGGCCTGCGCCGCGCGGCTCGCCTCGCGCGCGCGCGCCGCCAGGATGATGCGCGCGACGATGTCGTTGGCCGTGCTGATGTTGGAGTTGAGCCAGCCCTCGAGCCCAGGACGCACGACGGCGTCGATGATCGCGGTGACCTCCGGGTTGTTCAGCCGATCCTTCGTCTGGCCCTGGAACTGCGGTTCCTGCAGGAACACGCTGAGCACGCCCGTGAAGCCTTCGCGGATGTCGTCGGCGGTGAGCGTCACCCCTTTCGGTGTGAGGTTGTGCGTGTCGATGAAATTGCGCACCGCCTTGCCGAGCCCCGCGCGGAATCCGTTCTCGTGCGTGCCGCCCGATCCGGTCGGAATGCCGTTGACGTAGCTGCGCAGGTGTTCTTCGGTGGCCAGCGTCCACTGGAACGCGAGGTCGAGACGCAGCCCGCTCTCGTCGTGTTCCTTCGTGAGCGTGAACGGGGCTTCGTGCACGGGCTTGCCGGACCGCTCCGCCAGAATCTTCTTCAGATAGTCGCTGAGACCCTCTTCGTGCTGGAAGACCTCGCGCTTCGGCTGGCCGGCCTCGGCCGCCTCGTTCTCGAACGTGACCCTGACGCCGCGGTGCAGATAGCTCGCGACCTCGAGCCGCTCGCGAATGACGGCGGGCTCGAACTCGACCTTCGGGAAGATCGTGGGGTCAGGCCGGAAGAACACCGTCGTGCCCGAGCCGCGCGCGGCGCCGTTCTTCTTGACGGGCCCGATCGGCACGCCCTGCCTGAAGCGCTGCTCCCACTCGGCGCCGTCGCGGCGCACGGTGGCGACGAGCTCCTTCGACAGCGCGTTGACGACTGAGGCGCCGACGCCGTGCAGCCCGCCGGCCGTCTTGTAGTTGCCCGCCTCGAACTTGCCCCCGGCATGCAGCGTGGTGAAGATCAGCTCGAGGGCGCTCTTCTTCGTCTGTGGGTGCTTGTCGACCGGGATGCCGCGCCCATCGTCCGCAATCGTGATGGACGACTCGTCCTCGTGCAGCGTGACCGTAATCGAGGAGGCATGGCCGTTCATCGCCTCGTCGATCGAGTTGTCGAGTACTTCCCAGACGAGATGATGCAGCCCGGTCGACCCGACGCCGCCGATGTACATCCCGGGGCGCTTGCGGACCGGGTCGAGCCCTTCGAGGACCGTGATGTCTTTGGCGGTGTAACTCGTGGCCACTGTGAAAATGATAGTACGACGCCGGAACTAGAACTTCGAAAGAATCGCGATCTGTCCGGCGTGATACGCGTGGTGCTGCGCGAGGCCGTGCAGCAGCACGTAGCGCGTGACACCCGCGCCGGTCTCGCGGTTGCGCGGATCGTTGATGGGTTCGAAGAGCTTCGCGTCGGTGAAGCCGCGGAGATCCGCGACCAGCGCGTCGTGCGCGGCGCGCAGCGCCGCGATCTCCGCGCGCCACGCGGCCATGTCGTCCGACAGCGCCGGCGGCCAGTCGCCTTCGAGCGGCTCGGCGGCGGGCGCGCCGTTCAGGCGGCGGCGCACTTCGTTGGTCCACGCCGTCATGTGGCGCACGACCTCCCGGATCGAGTGCGTCTTCGACGGCGGCTTCCTGTCCGCGCGCGGGTACGACACGTGGCCGAGGATGGTCATCACCGGCTCGCCATGCCAGGCGTCTCCGGCAATCGCGCGCTCGAACTGATCGATGAGGCGTTCGACTTCAGTGGTCATCAGCCCTCGATCAGCAACTGGCCTGGATCCTCGACCAGCTCCTTCACCTTCACGAGGAACCGCACGGCCTCCGAGCCGTCGACGATGCGGTGATCGTAGGTGAGCGCGGTGTACATCAGTGGGCGCAGCTCGATGCGGCCATCGACGCCCGCGGGACGATCCTTGATCGCGTGCAGGCCCAGAATGCCGACCTGAGGCGGGTTGAGAATCGGCGTGCTCATCAGCGAGCCGAACACGCCGCCGTTGGTGATGGTGAACGTACCGCCGCGGATGTCCTCGAGCGAGAGCGTGCCCGACTTCGCCCGCCCCGCATAGTCGCGAATGGACTGCTCGATACCGGCGAACGACATGCGGTCGGCGTCGCGCAGCACCGGCACGACCAGCCCCTCTTCGGCACCGACGGCGATCCCGATGTCGTAGTACTGCTTGAGCACCATCTCGTCTCCCTGGATCTCGGCGTTGAGACGGGGAAACTCGCGCAGGGCCGCGATGGCCGCTTTCACGAAGAACGACGACAGCCCGAGCGACACGCCGTGCCGATCCTTGAACGCCTGCTTGCGCCGCTCGCGCAACCGCATCACGGCCGTCATGTCGACTTCGTTGAACGTCGTCAGCATCGCGGCCGTGGCCTGCACCTCGACGAGGCGCTTCGCGATCGTCGCGCGGCGCTTCGACATGCGGACGCGCGACTCGGTGCGGGTGGGTTGAGCGGGAGCAGGTTGAGCAGGTTGAGCAGGTTGAGTCGATTGGGTGGGTGGGGTGGGCCTGGCGGCTTTGATGTCGTCCGGCGTCACGCGCGGGCCGTCAGCCTTGACGGTCGCGAGGTCGACGTTCTCCTGCCGCGCAAGGCGCCGCGCCGCCGGCGTAGCCGCGACATCGGCCGCGGGAGCAGCCTGAGCGGGAGCGTCGTCCTTCCCGGGCGCCGGCGCCTTCGTACCTTCTTCCTTCTTCCCTTTCCCCTCTACCCTTTCCTTCTCTTTGCCCTCTGCCCTCTGCCCTTTGCCCTCAGCCTTCTGCCCTTTGCCCTCGCTGACAACACCAAGAACATCTCCGATCTTCACGTCAGCACCGTTGGCGTGGGCGATCGATGAGAGCACTCCGGACTGGGGCGCCGACACTTCGACGTCGACCTTGTCGGTCTCGAGCTCGACGAGCGGATCGCCAACGGTGACCTGATCGCCTTCCTGCTTGAGCCACTTCGCGATGCGGGCGTCGACGACCGACTCGCCCATCTCCGGAACAACGATGTTTGAAGGCATATTCAGCTCTGGGTTTCCAGCGTCAACTTCTCCGTTTTCCTTTCGGATATCTTGAACGCCGCGGCGATCAGCAGCGCCTGATTCTGTGCGTGGCGCGCCGCGGAGCCTTCCGCGGGGCTCGAGCTGCGCGGGCGTGCGATGTAGCTGAAGTTGTAGCGGCCCGACACGATCTGCTGCAGGAGCGGCCGCACGAACTCGAACGCGCCGTAGTTCTCCGGCTCTTCCTGCACCCAGACGACCTGCTCGAGTGAAGGGTAGCCCTCGATCACCTGACGGATGTCGTTGACGGGCTGCGGATAGAGCTGCTCGACGCGGCAGATGGCCACGCCCGGCGCCTCCTTGCGGCGCTCGCTCGTCAGCAAGTCGATCGCGACCTTGCCGCTGCAGAGCACCAGGCGGCGCACCTGCTTCGCGCGCGCGCGCGCCTCCCCATCGTCGATCACCTGCTGCCAGCGTCCCTCGGCGAGATCGCGCGGCGACGAGGCGACCGAGGGATGGCGCAACAGACCCTTCGGCGTGAGCACGATGAGCGGCAGCGGATCGTCGAGCAGCAGCATCGCCTGCCGGCGCAGCAGGTGGAAGTACTGCGCGGCGGTCGTGCAGTTGGCGACGCGCATGTTGATGTCGGCCGCGAGCTGGAGGAAACGCTCCGGGCGTGCGCTGGCGTGATCGGGGCCCTGCCCTTCGTGCGCATGCGGGAGCAGGAGCGCGAGCGACGGCGCCTGGCCCCACTTCGAGCGCGACGACACGAGGAACTCGTCGATCACGACCTGGGCGCCGTTGATGAAGTCGCCGTACTGCGCTTCCCACAGCACGAGCCGCTCGGGCGCCTGGACGTTGTAGCCGAACTCGAAGCCCACCGCGGCGTTCTCGGACAGCGGGCTGTTGTGGATCTCGAACGACGCCTTGGCCTGCGGAATCGACTGCAGCGGCACGAGCGTGCGGCCCGTCTCGGGATCGTGAAGCACCGCGTGGCGCTGGCTGAACGTGCCGCGCTCGACGTCTTCGCCCGTCAGCCGAATCGGCGTGCCGTCCTCGAGAATGCTCGCGAACGCGAGCTCCTCGGCCGACGACCAGTCGATCGATCGCGCATCTGGATCGTCGAGCATCTGCCGGCGGCGCTCGCGCGTCTTCTCGAGCTTGCGATGCGCCTGGAATCCCTCAGGCACGGCCAGCAGCGCGCCATTGAGCGCCTTCAGGCGATCGAGCGGCACGGCCGTCTTCACGCGGGCCGCCGCCCCCGGAGGCGCGAGCTCGGCGTGCGGCTCGACCAGATCGCGCTCCGGATCGAGCGCATCGAGCGTGTCCTGCAGCGCGCGCATCCTGGCATCGAGCAGGCGATCGGCTTCGCCGGCCTCGATGGTGCCGCGGGATTCGAGCGTGCGCGCGAAGAGGGCGCGCACCGTCTGCTGCTCGGTGATCTTCTTGTAGAGCGTCGGTTGCGTGAACGCGGGCTCGTCCCCCTCGTTGTGACCGAAGCGGCGATAGCCCACCAAATCAATAAGCACGTCGCGCGCGAACGCCGCGCGATACGCGACCGCAATCCGCGCCGCCTCCAGACAGGCTTCGGGATCGTCGGCGTTGACGTGCACGATCGGAATCTTGAAACCGCGCGCCAGCCCGCTCGAATAGAGCGTGCTGAACAGATCTTCGGGATCGGTGGTGAACCCCACCTGGTTGTTCGCGATGATGTGAATGGTGCCGCCCGTGTAATAGCCCGCGAGGCGGCAGAGATTCAGCGTTTCGGCGACGACACCCTGGCCGGCGAACGCGGCGTCGCCGTGAATGAGAATGGGCAGCGCCTGCTGTGGATCGAACCGGGGCGCGCCGGGAGAGCCGGCGTCAGTTGCCGCCGCGCGCGCCATGCCCACGAGCACCGGGTCGATCGCCTCGAGGTGGCTCGGGTTCGGCGGCATCGCCACGTGCATGTCGATCTGCTCGCCGCCCTTGAGCGCGCGGCTCGCGCCCATGTGGTACTTCACGTCGCCGGTCCACGAGCGGTCGCCGGAATGGGCTGACGATCGAATCGGATCCTTGAACTCCGCCAGAATCTGCGCGTAGGGCTTGTTGAGGATGTGCGCCAGCACATTCAGACGGCCGCGATGCGCCATCCCAATGAACACGCTGCGCGTGCCGGCGTCGGCGATGTCGCCGATCACCTCGTCGAGCACGGGCACGAGCATGTCGAGCCCCTCGATCGAGAAGCGCGTCTTGCCGGGATACGTGCGATGCAGGAAGCGCTCGAACGCCTCGACGACGGTGAGGCGATCGAGAAGGGCCTTCTCGTCAACGGGATCAGCGGGCGGACGGAACGAGCCGCTCTCCACGGCGTTGCGCAACCACTCGCGCTCCGCGGGCACGAAGATGTGCGCGAAGTCGTAGCCCGTGTTGCCGCAATAGATCGCGCGAAGGCGCTCGATCGCCTCGAGCGCATTCGCCGCGCCTTCCGCGGCAGGCCCGCCAACCAGCGACGCCGGTAGCGCCGTCAGGTCGGCTTCGCCGAGGCCGTGCGTCGCCAGCTCCAGCGAGGGGTCGCCGCGGCGCGGAGATCCGAGCGGGTCGAGCGTCGAGGCAAGGTGACCGTAGCGGCGGATCGAGTCGGCCAGGCTCACGAGACCGACGTAGAGCTGGGGACTGCCAGTCAGCCCGGCGTCCCGCGCCGGGGATCGGCCCGGTAGCGCCCCATCCTGATCCGCATCCACAGGCGCGTCCTGCGGGTTCCACGTCTCGAAAATCGAGCGCGTAGACGGGTCGACCGACGCGGGATCCTTGCGAAAACGCTCGTGCAGCTCGAGCACGTACCCACGGTTCAACCCGGCAAAGTCCTGCCACCCAGCCATATCCCTTTAATTCTACATGGTCAGTGCTCGGCGCTCCGTGCCGGGTGCGCTGTCCCTTCAGTCCATGCGCAGTGCCCTCGCGGGATCGAGGCGGCCGGCCCGGCGCGCCGGGAGGTAGCCGGCCACGAGGCCAACGGCCGCAAGCAGCGCGATCACCGCGCCGATCGCCACGGGATTCGCCGTGGTCGTTTCATACAGGAGCGTGCGCGCAAAGCGGCCGAGCGCCAAGGCGGCGCCCATGCCGATGACGGTACCGATGGCCACGAGCACGAGCGACTGGCGGACGACGAGCCGGACGACGCCGCGGCGGTCGGCGCCGAGCGCCATGCGGATCCCGATCTCGCGCGTACGCGACGAGACGGAGTACGACACAACACCGTAGACCCCCACGCAGGCGAGCGAGAGCGCGACGGACGCGAACGCCGCGAGCAGGATCAGCACGAGACGCTGCTCGAACACCGAGGCGCGCATCGCCTCGTCCAGCGTCTGAATCGCATAGAGCGGCTGATCGGGATCGAGCTCGCGAAGGACGCCTCGGATCGATGGCAGAATCGCCATCGGGTCGCCGCTCGTGCGCGCGAGCACGAAGAGTTGATTCGTGCCGCCGGCGTTGCCGGCCGGAATGAAAATTGACGACATCCGGGCCGGTGGGCGCGAGCTCCTCCGCCGTGAACCCTCGTCCCAATGCGGGCACCTGGTCGAGGACCGGAAATAGATCGTCGAGCACGAATGCGGTGAAGTAGCGCGGCCTGCCCCTGCCCGTTCGAGACGCTGCGGTTGCCGAGGTCGAACGCCGCGACCCGCTGCAGCGTGCGCGCGCCGCGGAAGTCGTCGATCTCGGCGGGCGAATGCTGCTCGATGAAGCCCTCGTCGCCGTCGATGCGCGGAAAGCTGGACCCGACCGACACGAGCCGATCGGGCTCGTGAAATGGAAACGGGTTGAAGACAAGTGTGTCGACGACGCCGTAGACGAGCGCGTTGGCGCCGATCGCGACGGCAAGCGACAGCACCGCGATCGCGGCGAAGACCGGCTGCGCGGCGAAGAGGCGCCAGGCGAAGCGGACATCCTGCATGAGGTTTCGCATGAGCGGACGATCCTTTGTGGGAGACGGAACGAGACGAGCAATACAGTGCGACAGCGCGGCGCGGGCGAGCTGGCGCGCGTACCAGACATCGGCGGCGAGACCGGCGCCCGCCCGGCGGCGCGCCGCGCGCGTTTCCTGAAGGTCGCCGATCAGGAACTCCCAGTCGGGCGGCCGGCCTACTCAGAGGCCTCCGCCCGGAAGCTCGAGCCCGGCCGTCATGCGCCGCAGCGCCGCAAGCGACTCGCGCAGCGCCTGCCGCCCGGGCGCCTCGAGCGTGAAGTACTTGCGCCGGCGTCCGCCGCGCTCCGGCGTCGGCTCGCCAACCCGGCTCGACACGTACCCCTTCGCTTCCAGCCGCTCGAGCGTCTTGTAGACAGCCGCGAGGTTCACGGCCCTGCGCGCGCGCGTCGACAGCTCTGCGTGAATGGGCACGCCGTAGGCCTCGTCGCCGACCCTCAGCAGGGCCAGCATGACGAGCTGTTCGAACTCTCCAATGGGTGACTCAGGCATGTCCACCATATCTTAGACGTTGTCGATGATAAAAGGTTGTCCGCGCCGTGCAGATAGAATCAGGACAGCGCATGCCTCTCGGCCCTTCGGAAACGGAAGTCGTACGCGCGTTCCGCCGCAACGCGGTGCACGTGCGCGCCGCGCTGCGCGTGATCCAGGACGAGGAAAAGCAGGGCATCCGCGTCGTCGACGGCTACATCCAGGAAGACGGATGGATCACGCGGTATCGCCGGCTGTCGACGCCGATCAGGCGCGCGGCGATGGAGAGCGACCGGGCGAGTCTCGGGCGCACGCTGGCGGCGCTCGAGATCGGACGCGAGCCGGCCGCGGAGACGGCGCTCGCGGCGGCGCGCGTGACGATCGATCAGGTGCAGTCGGAGCTCGATTCGACGGTCGGGCTCGGCGGCCGCAAGGTGCCGCGCGGAGAGATGTTCCGCGCGTGGATGGACGCCGCCGTCTTCTACGACAGCACCGACAAGCAGCGGCCGTATGAAGAGATGGTCGCGCTGCACGGCAAGGCGATCGAAGCGATGGCCGCGCAGCTCACCGAGGATTACGCCGCCGCCGTCCTCGCGCTCGACGAGGCGGCCGCGCTCGCACTGGGCGAGCCGCTGATCCTGCCTGCGCCCGAACCCACGCCCCCGCCCCCGCCGGAGCCAAAAGAACAGGGACGCTGGAAGAAAATCCTCGCGTCCCTGTTCTCGCGGAAAACGATCGACGACTGATCGTCAATCGTAGAGTGGTCCCGCTCAGCTGAACATGTTCTTGACCACGAACCACACGTTGGCCGGGCGTTCTGCCAGCCGGCGCATGTACCACGGGAACCAGTACTCGCCGTAGCTGATGAGCACGCGCATCGGCTGCCCTTCGCTCACGAGCTGCTGCTGCGCGCCGCGCTGGATGCCGAAGAGCATCGCGAACTCGTAGCGTCCCTTCGGCGCCTGCAAACCCGCGAGAGTCTTGCGCAGGCGGTCGACCAGCGTCATGTCGTGTGTCGCCATGTGGAGCAGCGTGCCTGCCGCCATCGCATCAGGCTGCAGCAGACGCACCGCGAGCCTGTGGAAGTTCTCGTCGACGTCCTTCTTGTCGGGATACGCGACGGCCGGCGGCTCGAGGTACGCGCCCTTGACCAGCCGGATCGCGCAGCCGCGGGGCAGCAGGTCTTCGACGTCTTTCTCCGTGCGGTACAGGTAGGCCTGCAGCGCGATCCCGATGCGGTCCGAGTATTCGCGCCCGCGCTTGAAGAGCGCGATGGTGCCGTCGACGTACTCCGAGCTCTCCATGTCGATCCAGATCATGTTGCCGCGCAGCTTCGCGTGATCGAGCAGGCGCGTGAGGTGGCGGAAGCACATCTCCTTGTCCTGGTCGTACGCGAGCTGCGTCGGCTTGACCGAGATCTGCGCGTCGAGCCCCCGCTCGGCAACCATGTCCATCACGCGCACGTAATGATCGGCCACGGCCTGCGAATCCTCGGCGCCGGCAAGCGACTCGCCGAGGCGCGTGAGAATTGTCGTGATCTGCTTCCCCTTGAGCGCCTGCGCAGCCTCGAGCGCGTCTTCCACGCGCTCGCCCGGCATGAACGTCGAGACCGATCGCCGGACGAAACTCCACCGCATGGCTTTCTCGCGGAGCCAGATGCTCTGCGATCCTGCCAGCAGCGCTTTGCGCATGACACTCATCGAAACATGATCTCCATCGTAATCGTCCTTACCGTCATCCGAGGGGCGCAGCCGTCAGCGGCCTACCTCCCGAACGCGAAGAGCGTATTGCGTGAACGGATGTAGATGCGGCCGTCGGCCAGCGCCGGCGTCGCATAGACGTCTTCGCCGATGTCGTTGACGACGATCGGCTCGAGGTTGCCGTCGGGGCGAAGCACGGCGACCTTGCCTTTCTCGCTCGTCATGTAGATCTTGTTGTCGCCCGCGACCGGCGACGCATAGACCGTGTCCTGCACGCCGGGAATGCGCCCCTGCTTGAGCACCTCTCCCGTCTCCGGATTCAGCGTCGTCATGATGCCGCGGTCGTTGATCATGTACAGCGCGCCGCCGTAGACGATGGGGGACGGCAGCTGCGGCACCGAGCGGTGATACTGCCAGACGACGTTCTTCGCGGTCATGTCGCCCGAGCCGCCAAGGCGGATCGCCAGCATGCCGTTCTTCGTGGCGAGCGCCGCGCGGTAGTAGTCCCACTCGTCGCGTGAGAGCGCGCCGTCCTTGTTGAGATCCATGAAGTCGAGCCAGCCTTTTGCGTGCTCGGTCGGCATCTCGGCTTTTTCCAGCTTGCCGTTCTTGTTGGCGTCGCTGGTCGCGAAGACCTTCTCGGTCTCTTCGGCCTGCACTTCCTTGCCGGGATCGTTCTCGCCCGACCCGTAGCCGTTGATGAACAGCGTCTCTTCGCCGCGGATGCCGATCCTCGCGATGACGGGCACCGACTTCATTTCGAACGACAGACCGCTGACCCACCACTTCCGCTCGCCGCTCGCGGGATCGTACGACGTCAGCCGGAACGATCCGGGCAGCAGGATCTCGTCGCGTCCGTCGCGGCCTTTCCAGACGATCGGGGTCGAGTGGCCGCTCTTGGCCTCTGGCCGCGGCGTCTTCCAGCGCTGCTTGCCGGTCTTCTTGTCGACGCCGATGATGTACGACTCGAGACTCTGATCGGCCGCGAGCACGACCATGTCACCGACGAGGATCGGGGACGCGCCCATCCCGTAGACGTTGATGAACGGGCCGAGCGGCATCCGCCACCGCTCCTTGCCGTCGAGGCCGTATGAGACGAGGCCGAAGTCGTGGAAGAAGACGTACACGCCGGTGTCGTCGACGGCGGCGCTCGGCGAGGCCGCGTTGTTGCGCTTGTCGGCCGGCGGCGTCGCGAGGCCGGAGAGCTTCGTCTCCCACAGCAGCTTGCCGCTCGTGCTGACCGCCATCGTCAGCAGATCCTTGTCACGGAAGCCGGTGAGGTAGATGCGATCGCGGAACAGGATGGGCGACGAGTGGCCCTGTGGAAGATCGAGCTTCCAGACCAGGTTTTTCGCGGGTCCGAACTCCGTCGGCAGATCCTTCGCCGCGGAGATGCCGGAGCCGTTGGGACCGCGGAAGCGTGACCACTCATCGGGGGCGGCCGCGAGGGACGTGAAGGCGAGTGCCAGGGTGAGGAGAAGATGCAGTGGCATTGAGGCGCCAGTATAAGCGCGGGCGGGCGATCGCGCGTGCGCTGCGATACCGGCGCGGGCGTGCTATCCTCTCGCCGTTCCTAGCGGGGCCTGTGCACGAACAGGGCCCCTACCCACCCCGCAACCTCGCCGCGGCCGTGGATGTAGGCATCCAGGCGAACACAGTAAAGGTGTGCGTGATGCCCATACTCGGACTTGCAACTGTCATCTATCCCGTCAGCGATCTCGACCGCGCGAAGGCCTGGTACGCCAGGGTCTTCGACCAGCAGCCGTATTTCGATCAGCCGTTCTATGTCGGGTTCAACATCGCCGGCTACGAGCTCGGGCTGGTGCCCGACGAGGGGCGGCCGGGACCTGACGGCGGCGTGGCCTACTGGCGCGTGGATGCGATCGACCCCGCAGTCGCGCGCTTCACCGGTGCGGGCGCCGCGATCGTCAGTGAGGCGAAAGATGTCGGCGAAGGCATCAAGGTGGCAACCGTCGCCGATCCCTTCGGCAACAACATCGGCCTGATCGAGAACCCGCACTTCGATCTCTCGAAGTCGGACGGCTAGAGGTACGACACGCCTGCATCACCAAGGCGCGCGCGGATGACCGCAATCGCCTCGGGATTCTGATCGACGAGCACGAAACGGCGGCCGGCCGCGCGGGCAACCGCGCCGGTCGTGCCGCTGCCCGCGAAGAAGTCGAGCACGCGGTCACCAGGTCGCGTCGACGCGGCAATCATGCGGCGCACGAGACCCGCCGGCTTCTGCGTCGGATAGCCGGTTTTCTCCTTGCCCGTCGGCGAGACGATCGTGTGCCACCACACGTCGGTCGGCAGCTTCCCGCGCGCCGCCTTCTCCGCCGTCACGAGCCCGGGCGCCATGTACGGTTCACGGTCGACCTCTGCTGAATCGAACCAGTAGTCCTTTGCGTTCTTCACGTACACCAGGATGGTGTCGTGCTTGGCCGGCCACTTCTTCGTCGCGCGCGCGCCGTAGTCGTACGCCCAGATGATCTCGTTGAGAAAACACTCGCGGCCGAAAATGCCGTCGAGCATGACCTTCGCGTAATGGACCTCGCGGTAGTCGAGGTGCAGATAGAACGTGCCCGACTCCGTCAGCAGCCGCCGCGCTTCGTGGAGCTTCGGTTCGAGAAACGCGAGGTAGTCGTCAAAGCTGTCGCCGTAACCTTTCGACCCCGTGACGGTCGTCGCGTAACTCTGCCCCTTGAAGCCCACGCGGTCGCCTGCTTCGTCGCGCGAGGTCGTCAGCGTCGTCCGCGTCTGCGTCCTGCCGGTGTTGAACGGCGGGTCGATGTAGATCAACTGAAACGCCGCGTCCGGGAGCAAGGGCAGTACGTCGGCGTTGTCGGCGAGGACCACGAGATCGTCTGGTCCGTCGAGATCGATCATCAGCGGGTGATCACGCCTCGAACGTAGGCGGCGCTTCGGGCGCCTGCGGCACGACACGCACGAACTGCCCGCGCTGCAGCAGCTCGCGGCCGCGTCCGCCGCGCCCGGTCACTTCGTACTTGCCTGTGCTGATGGTCTGTTCGGCGCCGCGCGACGTCTCGACGGTCATCAGGTCCCGGTCTCCCTTGGACGCCATGAAGCCCAGCACGCGGTCGTCGTCTTTCGCGAGCTTGATCAGGATCACGCCGCGGCCCGGGCCCGAGAGGAAGTTGATCTCTTCGACCTTCGTGAGCAGCCCGCGCGCCTGCCGCGTGGCGACGATGGCGATCTCGTCTCCCGTGATCTTGTCGAGGTTGACGACCTCGTGCCCTGCCGCGGCGCGCGCGTAGCGGCGGCCGGCGCGCGTGCTCGGCTCGACGAACGGCTCGAGCGAGAAGCGGAGCGCGTAGCCGTCGCTCGTGGCCGCGATCATGTGGACCGGCGGCACGTCCCCTTCCTTCTTTGCGCGGATGTTGCCCGACACGCGGGGATCGAGACTCTGCGCCGCCACCACGCGCTCTCCATCCTTGAACTTGAAGAGACGCTGAATCGGCTCGCCGTGCCCCGTCGATGCCGGCACGTCGACGATGCGGGCCGTGTAGGCGGTGCCGAAGTTCGTGAAGAACACCACGCTCGATCGCGTGCTGCCCGCGAGCGCGGCCAGCACCGAATCCCCCTCGCGCAGTCTCGTCGTCGACAGGTCCTTCACTTCCTTCTGGCGCTTCACCCAGCCGTCGCGCGTGACGATCACCACGTTGTCTTCCTCGACGATGAAGTCGTCGGCGGAGTACTCGGGCTCGCCTTCGTCGCTCTCGATCGTGGTGCGCCGCGGATCCTGCTTCGGATCGCCGTACTTCCTGCGCACTTCCTCGATCTCGATCTTGACGATGTCCCAGCGGCTGCCTTCGTCCTTGAGCAGCGCGGCAATCTCGCGCGCGCGCCGCCGCCGTTCCGCGAGCTCCTTCTGGATGATGAGAATCTCGAGGCGCGCCAGGCGGTAAATTTTCAGCTCGAGGATCGCGTCGGTCTGTTCCTCGTCGAGGGCGAACCGCGCGATGATCTTCGCTGCGGCGTCCGCCTTGCCTTCCGACTTGCGGACGATGGCGAGAATCTCGTCGAGCGCGTCGAAGACCTTCTCGAAGCCCTCGAGGATGTGCATGCGCTTCCTGAGCGCGGCGATCTCGTGCTCGAGGCGCCGCGTGACGACCGCGAGCCTGAAGTGGAGGAAGTGCCAGAGAATCTCGTGCAGCGAGAGGCGCTTGGGCGCGCCCACGAGCTCGTTCTCGGTGGGTTCGAGACACGTCAGGTTGACGGGGAACGCGGTCTGCAGCGGCGTGTTCTTGTAGAGATACGCCATCACCATCCGCTCGTCGGCGTCTTTCTTCAGCTCGAGCGCGATGCGCACATCGTCGGTCGAGACGTCTCTCACGTCCACGAGCGGCGGCAGCTTGCGCGACAGCACGACTTCCGCGATGCGCTCGACCAGCGCCGACTTGGTCATCGCGTAGGGAATGCTGGTGATGTAGATCGTCTTGCCGGACTTCGTGGCCGGCCCTTCCTCCCACGTGCCGCGCAGGCGGATGGCCCCCTGCCCCGTCTTGTAGATCTGCTTGAGCTCTTCCTGCGTGTTGAGAATCTGCCCGCCGGTCGGGAAGTCAGGCCCCTTGATCCACTTGCACAGCTGCACGCTCGAGAGCTCGGGGTTCTCGATGAACTTGATGAGCGCCGTGCAGACCTCGTGCAGGTTGTGCGGCGGAATGCTGGTCGCCATGCCGACCGCGATGCCGGTCGCGCCGTTGATCAGCAGGTTCGGAATGCGCGCGGGCAGCACGACGGGCTCGTTCTTCGTGCCGTCGAAGTTGGGCCGCATCGCGACCGTGTCCTGCTCGAGCTCGGTCAGCAGCTCGTCGGCGATGCGCGCCAGCCGCGCTTCGGTATAGCGGTACGCCGCGGCGTTGTCGCCGTCGAGCGATCCGAAGTTGCCCGACCCATCGACGAGCGGATAGCGCAGCGAGAACGACTGCGACATGCGCACCATCGCGTCGTACACCGACGTGTCGCCGTGCGGATGATAGTTGCCGAGCACGGCGCCGACGACCGTCGCCGACTTGCGATGCTTCGCGTCGAACGTCAGGTTTTGCTGCCACATCGAATAGAGGATGCGGCGCTGCACAGGCTTGAGGCCGTCGCGCACGTCGGGCAGGGCGCGCGACGTGATGACCGAGAGCGCGTAGTTGAGGTACCGCTCCTGCGCGGCCTCGTGGAGCGAAACCGCGTCAACGATGCCGGCGCCACTGCCGCCGGTGCCGTCTCCCCCGCGCTTGCCACCACCCGGGGCGGCGGCGCCCGAGTCCTCCATGTGATCGAACAGCGAATCGGATTTCGGTCTACGGCGGGCCATCAGCGACGAGTTTAAGTCAGTCCGCCCCGTTCCGTACAGGACGCTTCGTCACCTGGCGGCGGTTCGAGCCGTCCGCGTCCATGACGAACAGCTCGAAACGACCGTCGACGTCGGTGTAGAACGCGATGCGCGTGCCATCCGGGGCCCACGCGAGCTCGTACGCGATGCCTGGATCGTTCGTGAGGTTGCGAACCGCGGAGCCGTCGGCGTTCATCAGATAAAGATCGTTGGCGCCGCGCCCGGAATAGAAGGCGATGCGCGTGCCGTCAGGCGACATCTTCGCCGCGTAGTCGGCCGCGGGATGGTCGGTCAGCCGCTTCACGTTCCTCCCATCGGCATCCATCATCCAGACGTCGGTGTTGCCGTCCCTCGAGCCCGAGAACAGGATGCGGCCGTCAGGCGTCCACGAGGGGTGGCTGTCGCTGCCCGGAGTCGTGGTGATCCGCGTGACGTTGCGGCCATCGGCATCCATGACGTAGATCTCGCCGTCGCCGTCGCGATCGGAATCGAACGCGATGCGCGCGCTGTCAGGTGACCATGACGGATGCCGCCCGCGGGCGGCGATCCGGCGCTCGGCGGTGCCATCCGGCGCGATGCCATAGATGCCCCACTCGCCTCCCCGATTGGAGTCGAAGACAATGGCGCGGCCGTCCGGCGACCAGCCCGCGTGCGTCTCGTTGGACGGGTTCGACGTGAGGCGCCGCTCGTCTCCTCCATCCACACCGATGATGAGCAGGTCGGACTGTCCGTCTCGCAGCCCTTCGAAGACGAGCTGCTTCCCGTCAGGCGACCAGGACGGATTGATGTTGAGGAACACGGGAGCGGCCACCTGGGCCGTCTGCGCGAGAGCCGGCCCGAGAGGGAGGATGACGATGGCGGCAAGGGTGCAGGGGCGCATGCCGCGGAGTGTGCCAGATCCGCGACAGTTCCAGCCGATTCTGGGACGAATCGATCGGTCGCAGCCGGAGTCGATGACGGTAAGTTATTGTTGCTCAGGCCTTTGGCGGTTTCTGACGCCGCGGTACGCGAGTTGATGCAGGGATGAACATGGCCAGCGACCTGAAGAGCGCCTTCCGCAGTCTGCTCCGCCGCCCCGCCGTGACCGCGCTTGCCGCGCTCACCCTCGCGGTCGGCATCGGCAGCGCCACCGCCATCTTCAGCATCGTCTACACGCTTCTCGTGAAGCCGCTCGAGTTTCCGGGCGGCGACCGCCTCGTACGCATCTGGGAGTTGACGCCCGAACGCGAGCGCTTCTCCGCCTCAGGGCCTGATTACGCTGATTTCGTCGAGGGCACCACGACCTTCGACTCGCTGGCGGCATTCAACGACATGCGCCGTTCGCTGACACTGACCGGCGCGGGCGATCCCGCGCGCATCGAAGCGGTGCCGGTGACCGCGTCGTTCTTCGCGGTGCTCGGCATCGAGCCTGCGTTCGGCCGCGGTTTCCTCGCGTCGGAGGATCGGCCCGGTGCTGAGTCGCAGCGGATCGTGTTGAGCCACAGGCTCTGGCGCGATCGCTTCGGCGAGAACACCGCCGCGATAGACACGGTGATCACGCTCGACCGCCACCCGTACCGCATCGTCGGCGTCATGCCCGAGGGCTTCGGATTTCCGTTCGATGCGGAGGCCTGGGTGCCGGCTGTGCCAGCGTCTGACGCGATGGCCGAGGGCAAAGGGCTCGAGATCATCGGCAGGCTGCGCAGCGGCGTGACGATCGAGCGCGCACGAGCCGACGTGCAGGCGGCCGCGGGCCGGATCGTCCAGCGCGATCCCGGGAACGCCGGCTGGAGCGCCGACCTCGTGCCGTTGCGCGACTGGCTGGTGACGCCGCGCTTCCGCGAGGCGGTGCTCGTGCTGTTGGGCGCGGTCGGTTGCCTGCTGCTGCTCGCGTGCGCGAACGTCGCGAACCTCCTGATGGCGCAGGCCTCGCGCCGGCACGGCGAGATGCGCATGCGCGTCGCGCTCGGCGCCAGGCGCGCGCAGCTCGTACGGCTGATGTTCGTCGAGAGCGCGCTGCTCGCCACGGCCGCGAGCGCGCTCGGGCTGATGCTGGCGATGTGGACGATCGCGGCGCTTCGCCTCGCCGGCGGAGGGCGCATTCCGCGCCTCGATGAAGTCGCGCTCCATCCGCCGGTGATGGCGTTCGCACTGGCGGCCACCGTCGTCAGCTGCCTCGTCTTCGGCATCGCGCCGGCGCTGCACGCATCTCGTACCGATCTTCGCGCCTCGCTCGACTCCGCGCATCGGGTCACCAGCAGCGGGCGCCGCGCGCGCGGCTTCATCGTCGCCGTCGAAGTCGCGCTCGCTGTCGTCTTGCTGACGGGCGCGGGCCTGCTCGCCGTGAGCTTCTCGCGCCTCGCTGAGGTGCATCCCGGCTTCGAAACCGCGAACCTGCTCGCGGTACCGGTGGAGCTGCCGGAAGCCGAGTACGAGGAAACGGCAGGTGCGTTCTACGACACGTTCATGGAGCGCATCGCCGCTCTGCCGGGCGTCGCTGGCGTGGGCGCGACGACGACGAATCCGTTCCGGCAGTTCGGGTTCGCGAACAGCGTCACGCCGGAAGAGGCGGTGGCGTTCGCGCCGGCGAGCGGCCTGGTGCAGGCGGGATGGCGCGCGGTCACGCCAGGCTACTTCGACGCTGCCGGCGTGCCGGTGATCGCGGGGCGCGCCTTCGCCGCCGGCGATCGTGACGGCGGCGACCGCGTCGTGATGGTGTCCGAAAGCCTGGCGGCGCGGCTCTGGCCCGACGGCAGCGCGGTCGGCCGGCGCATTCTCTGGGGCGGCCTGACAGGGCGTCCGCGCACGGTCATCGGCGTCGCCGGCGACATTCGGGATTTCACGCTCGACGCCGACGTGATGCCGATGCTGTTCCTGCCGCACGCGCAGCTCCCGATGGCCTCGATGACCGTGCTCGTGCGCGCGGCACGGCCGGAGCTGCTCGGTCCGCAGATTCAGGCGGAGATGCGTCGCATCGATCCCGCGCTGCCGCCGCCGGCGATGGCGCTCGTCGACGACAACCGCGCGCGCGCGTTCGCGGGACCTCGCTTCAACGCGTGGCTGCTCGGCGCATTCGCGGCGATCGCCGCGACGCTCGCGGCGACCGGCGTCTACGCGATGCTCGCGTTCGCGATCGGCGAGCGACGCCGCGAGATCGCCGTGCGGCTTGCGCTCGGGGCGCGGCCGGCCACAATCGTGCGAATGGTCGTCGGCGAAGGCATGCGCATGATCACGGCGGGGCTCGTCGCCGGCCTGCTCGCCGCGCTCTGGCTGACACGCTATCTCGCGAGCCTGTTGTTCGGCGTCAGCGTCTCCGACCCGGCGACGTTCGCGGCGGTGGCCTCCGCTCTCGTCGTGCTCGCGCTTGCCGCGAGTCTCATTCCGGCGCGGCAGGCGTCGCGCATGGATC
>JALYRV010000038.1 GCA_030855205.1 Acidobacteriota bacterium
CCGCGTGCGTTCGCGGGCTTCTCCTCCTGGGGAGCCGCGCTCATCCAGTTGTCGAGATACCAGAGCATCGCGGGACTCTTCGCCGTCGCGCCGAGCATCTCGCGGAAGCTGCCGAGCACATGCGGGCGAATCGCCTCGCGCTCGTACTCGGTCAGATAGAAGCGCGCGAACTGTCCCTTGCCGCTGAAGACGTTGAAATGGTTGAACCAGAAATCGACGAGCACTTCCTCGAGCTGCCGCTCGCTGTAGACGGCGCGCAGTATCTTCTGCTGCGAGAGCTCGAGCAGCGGCGTGTTGCCTTCGCGCCGTTGGCGCGCGTCCTCCGGCGACATGCTCGCGGTTTCGGGCTGTCCGGGCGGCGTCATCGATTCGGTGCCCTGGGTTCCCCGCGCTGCCTGAGCCTGGCGGGCCTTCTGCTGCGGCGGGCTGTAGAAGCGGCTGACCATCTCGCTGGTCGACAGGCCCAGCGTGTCGAACTTCGTCAGCATCGCCTCGACGGCGCGGTCGTCGATCTTCGACGGCTCGAGCTGCGCTTCGATGTACTTCTCGATGCCCATCGCCTGGACCCTGGCCGCGTCTCCGGGACGCGGGCCGAACCCGATGCGGTTCAGCACATGAAGCGCCCGCTCATCGTCCTGCCTGGCTCCGAGATCGATGGTGGATGCCGCGGCCAGCGGAAGCACGAGCGCCGCGGCCAGAATCCGGTGGGTGAATGTGTGCCGCATGGAAGACCTCATACGTGAGAATTAGACATGCCCGTCCTCGGTGCGGTTACAAACCCCAGCATTCTGCAGCAAATCTATGACGAAACCTGGCCAATATGGGGGGATCGGCTCAGCCGCGCAAACTACGAGCGCTACAACCGCGCGCAGATGCTGACCGAATGGGGCAAGACCCACCTCGACCGCGTGGCCTGGACTGACGGGGACGACCTGCTGGCGAGTGCCAAGCGCTACCGGCTGAGCATGAGCGTCGACGGACAGGACGTGCGGGCGCTCGGCATCGGAGCGGTGTTCACTCCGGCCGCCCATCGCGGGCGCGGCCATGCGGCCGCACTGATCGAAGCGCTCGTGGCCGAGGCCGCCGACCAGGGGAGCCGCTACGCACTTCTGTTCTCCGAGATCGGCTCCGAGTTCTATGCGCGCCTCGGCTTCACACCCCTCCCGATCGACGAGACGATGATCGAATTGAAGGTCCAGCCGCGCGAGGGGTCTCCGGCCGTGCTCGTGCGCGGCGGCGATGAGCGCGACATCGCGGCGATCTCGGCGATGCACGACGCGCGGCGCGGCCGGTATCGTATGTCGCTGGAACGCTCGAAGGACTACGTCCGCTACGCGCTCGCCAGGCGCCGTCTGCTTGCGGCGTTCGGCGCGCCCGGGGCGCGCGAGGTCGAGTTCTTCATCATCGAGGAGGGGGCCACGGCGGCGGCGTACGTCGTGATCAGCCGCGGCCCTGACGGCCCGGTGCTCGAGGACTTCGGCGACCGCGATCCCACGGGCGCCCGGGTCGGCGCCATGCTGCAGGTGCTGGCCGCGCGCACGCCCGCCGAGCCGATGCAGCCGCTGCGCGCGTGGCTGCCGGTCGATTTTCATCCCGTGCAGATCGAGCGGGTCAGCGCGGAGCCCGCGCGCGACGTCGCGATGATCCGCGGCATCGGGGCGGCTGCGCCCGCGCTCAACGCTGACGATCTCTTCTTTATGAAGGGGGACGCGTTCTAGGACGTTTTTTCAGGTGCTGCGCCACGTCGTGCGCCGCAAGCAGTCCGGGCAGGCCCGTGATGCCGCCGCCGGGGTGCGACCCGCCAGACGAGAGATAGAGGCCTTCGAGCGGCGCCGCGTAGCCGTTCAGGCCGAGCAGCGGGCGCGCGACGATCATCTGGTCCAGCGCGTGCTCGGCGTGGTTGATGTTGCCGCCGTCCATGCCGTAGACGACCTCGAGATCTTCGGGCGTGATCACGTCGGCGTTGACGACGATCCGCTCGATGCCCGGCGCGACGGTCTCGAGCACGCCCATCACCGCGCGCAGCAGATTCGGGCGCTCTTCCGTCCACGTGCGTCCGCGCAGGTGCCGCGGCGCGTACTGCGCGTAGATCGACATCACGTGCTTGCCCGCAGGCGCGAGCGATGTGTCGTGGGTGGAGGGCACCGCAATCTCCAGCCACGGCTGTGAGGACGACTCGCCGTACTTCGTGGCGTCGAACGCGCGTTCGAGATAGTCGACATCCGGGCCCACGTGCACGCGGCCGCGCAGGGCAGACGGATGCGCCGCGAGCGCCGGGAAGACAGGCAGGGCATCGAGCGAGAGGTTCACTTTCGCCGTCACGCCCCGCGCGCGGATGTTTCGCGTGCGCGCGACGACATCGGGCGTGATGATGCCTGGCTCGATCAGGTCGAGCAACGTGCGCTTCGGGCCCGCGGCCGAGACGACGGCGCGACATTCAATCGTTTCGCCCGACTCGAGCGACACGCCCGTGACGCGATTCTGATCGACGAGGATCTGCCGAACCGGCGACGAGACGCGGATGGTCGCGCCGGCCGCCGCGGCGGCGGTCGCGAGCGCGTCCGAGAATGCGCTGATGCCGCCGGCCACTGTGAGCCCGCTGCCCGTTGGATGCGGATCGAGTGCGAGCTGATAGAGGTAGGTCAGCGTGCTGCCGGCCGATCGGGGCCCCAGCATGGCGCCCAGCAGACCGCGCGCCGCGATGGCTGCCTTCAGCAGGCTGTTGCTGAACCATTCGTCGACGAAGTCGGCGATCGGCATCGGTCCCCAGCGCAGCAGTCCGTACGCCGTGCGGCGATCGAGCGCCTTGAACTTCCGGCCGGCGTTCGCGAGACCGATCAGATCGCCGAGCGACGGATCGTCGATGGACGGCGGACGCTTCTCGAGAATGGCGCCGGTGACGCGCGAGACCGCCTCGAGCGTCGTCACGAACTGCCCGTAGCGCGCGGCGTCCTTCGGCGAAATTACGGCAAGCGCTTCGGCCGTCATGCGGTGATCGCGGTAGAAGGGAATCGCCTTGCCCGACGCGTCGAGCGCGGTGAGCGGGATGTCGGGCTGCACCCATTCCAGCCCGCGCAGGGGAATCGCGCTGGCCAGGGCCGGATGTACCGGTGGCATGGAGTGCGCGAGTGCGTTCGATGCCGCGCCGCCGACGGTGGGCCGCTGCTCGAGCACGAGCGTCGAGAACCCGGCGCGCGCGAGGCGCTCGGCCGCGACCAGCCCGTTGTGGCCCGCACCAATCACGATGACGTCGACACGTGCGGCGCGCGTCATACCGGCAGGCTCCACCTGTCACGCGTGCGCTTCGGCGACGCCGCGCTGCCGGCGCGCGTGCCGTTCAGGATGGCCATCGCGGCGTTGCGCCCGGGCGCCGCCATGATGCCGCCGCCGGGATGCGTGGCCGATCCACACATGAAGAGGTTGCGCACCGGTGTGCGATAGGCGGCCCAGCCCGGCGCGGGGCGCAGGAAGAACAACTGCTCGAGCGTCAGCTCTCCCTGGAAAATGTTGCCCTCCGAGAGGCCCCACTCGCGCTCGAGATCGAGCGGCGTGACGACCTGGCGGTGCCGGATGATGTTTCTGATGTTCGGCGCGTGCTGCGCGATGGCGTCGATGACGGCATCGCCGAACGCCTCTTTCTGATCGTCCCAGTTCCCCTCGGCCAGATGGTAGGGGGCGTACTGCACGAAGCAGGACATCACGTGCTTGCCGGGCGGCGCGACGCTCGGATCGGTCAGGCTCGGAATGACGATGTCCATGTAGGGGCGCTTCGAGAACCGCCCGTACTTCGCATCGTCGTACGCGCGCTCCATGTAATCGATGCTGGGAGAGATCGACATCGCGCCGCGCAGGTGCGCGCCGTGGCCGGGAAGCGCCGTGAAGTCGGGGAGCGCGTCGAGCGCGAGGTTGACCTTGCCCGACGAGCCGCGAAACTTGTAGCGCGTGATGTCCTCGACGAACTCGTCCGGCAGGTGCTCCACGCCGGTCATCTTCATGAACGTCAGGCGGGGGTCGACACTCGACGCCACGACGTCGGCCAGCAGGTAGTCGCCGTTCTCGAGCACGACGCCGGTTGCCGCGCCGCCCGAGACGATGATCTTGGCGACGGGTGCCTTAGTGCGGATCTCCACGCCGGCTTCGCGCGCCGCCGCCGCGATGGCATTCGAGACCATTCCGGTGCCGCCGCGCGCGAGACCCCAGGAGCGGAACGCGCCGTCGATCTCCCCCATGTAGTGATGGAGCAGCACGTATGCCGTGCCGGGGGACCGCACGCCGAGAAAGGTGCCGATGATGCCCGACGCCGACATCGTGGCCTTGAGCACGTCGGTTTCGAACCACTGGTCGAGAAAGTCGACCGCGCTCATCGTCATCAGCTGCAGCTGGTTGTACTGGTCGCGCAGCGGCAGGCGGCGGAAGCGGTTGGCGAGGCCGAGCAGATCCCGCATGCCGTTGAGGCCCGGGCGCGTCGGATCGGGCGGCGTCATCCCCATGATGGGCTTCACGAAGCGGCCCATTTCGATCATCGCCTGCGAGTATTCGTCGTAGGCCTCGGCGTCGAGCTTCGAGTGCCGCGCGATCTCGCGGCGCGTCTGCCCGTGATCGTTGGTGCGCCAGAGATAATCGCCGTTCTCCATCGGCGTGAACGTGCCGTCGAGCGGCAGGATCTCGAGCCCGTGCCGCGCGAGATCGAGCTCGCGGATGATCTCTGGCCGCAGCAGAGAAACGACGTAGGAGCAGACGGAGAACTTGAATCCGGGGAAGACCTCTTCGGTGACGGCCGCGCCGCCGAGCACATGCCGGCGCTCGAGCACGAGCACCTTCCGGCCGGCCCGCGCCAGGTACGCCGCAGTCGTCAGGCCGTTGTGGCCCGCGCCGATGATGATCGCGTCGTATTTGGTCACCATTCGTCAGAACACAGAATACAGAATGCAGGACACGGAATTCTGTATTCTATCCCCGTCATGCCCGTCCCGACGCCCCTGCACGACCGTACCTTCCCGCTGTGCACCAGCCTGAACTATCGCGACTGGGCCGGGTACTACGCGGTGTCGGCGTACGAGACGCACCACGAGCACGAGTACAACGCGATCCGCAACGGCGCGGCGCTCATCGACATCTCGCCCCTCTTCAAATACATCCTTCGTGGCGCCGGCGCGACGGCGCTCGTCGACCGCGTCATCACGCGCAGCGCGGAGAAGATGAAGGCCGGGCAGGTCTACTACACGCCGTGGTGCGATGAGCGTGGCCACGTGATCGACGATGGGACGGTGACGCGGATCGAGGAGGACGCGTACCGGTGGACCGCTGCGGAGCCCAACTACCGCTGGCTGCACGACAACGCGCGCGGGCTCAGCGTCGAGATCGAGGACGCGTCGGAGCGCATCGCGGCACTGGCGCTGCAGGGGCCGACGTCCGGCGAGCTGCTGTTGCAGGCTGCGGATGCCGACATCGCATCATTGAAGTACTTCCGCATGATTCGGGGCACGATTCAGGGGATCCCGGTCGAGATTTCGCGCACGGGCTACACCGGCGACATGGGCTTCGAGATCTGGGTGGCGGCCGACAAGGCCGTCGCCGTGTGGGACGTGCTGATGAAGACCGGGCGCGCCTTCGGCATCAAGCCTGCCGGCATGCTCGCCCTCGACGTGTCGCGCGTCGAGGCGGGGCTGCTGCTCATCGACGTCGACTTCTTCAGCGCGCGGCGCGCACAGATCGCCTCGCAGCTCTACACGCCGTTCGAGATGGGCCTCGATCGCCTCGTCGATCTCTCGAAGGGCCGCTTCGTCGGCCGTGACGCCCTCGCCCGCGAGAAGGCGCGCGGCCCCGCGCGCAGGATCGTCGGGCTCGACTTCGACTGGCCCGCCGTCGAGCGCATCTACGAGCGAGTGGGGCTGCCGCCGATGACCGCCGCGACGGCGTCGCGCGTGGCGGTGCCCGTGTACAGCGGCGGACGGCAGGCGGGCCGCGCGACATCGACGACGTGGTCGCCGGTGCTCAAGCGGATGATCGCGCTGGCCACGGTGGATGCGCAGTTCTCCGCGCCGGGCACGGAGCTCGAAGTGGAGCACACCGTCGACGCGGTGCGCCACCGTGTGGCTGCGAGGGTCGCCGCGACCCCGTTCTACAATCCGCCGCAGAAGACGGGCCCCATCACCGCGCGGGCCGCCTCCGTCCCAGTCTGATCCGCGCGGCGCCGTTTCGCCGTAGGATTTCGTCATGACCACCAGATGGGCCGCCCTCGCGCTCTGCGTGTGGGCCGCGCTGCCTGCCGCCGCTCTCGCACAAACCTCTCGTCCTCCGGCCGCGGCGCCGCCCGTGCTCACGCTCGACCGCGCCGCGACGCCCGCGTTCCGCGAGACGAGCGGCACGTTGTTCGAGAATGTCGTCGCGATACTGCAGCAGCGTTATGTCGACGAGACGTTCCGCAAGCAGGAGTTGCCGAAGATCGTCGCGCGCTATGCCGAACGCGCGAAGGAATCGCGCACGCTGCGCGAGCAGCGGCAGGTCGTTCACGACCTCCTCAGCAACATCCCCGCCTCGCACCTCGGCCTGCTCTCGAAGGCGACGCATCGCGCGCTGATGGCCGATCTGCTGCGTGTGGCGTACCCGAACTTCGGGTTTCAGCTGGTGGGCGCCGGGCAGGACTACTACGCCGGATTCGTGCTCGAAGGGGGGCCGGCGCTGAGGAGCGGCCTGCTGACCGGCGACCGCATCGTCACAATCGACGGCGTGCCCGTGGCGCAGTCGCCGCGCCTCGACTGGCGATCGGACGACGCGTATCTGACGGACGTCCGCGATCCCGCGATCCATCAGGTGCTGGCGGCGGCGGGCGAGCGCATATCGCTCGGCGTCGAGCGCCGGCTGGGCGAGTTCGTGACCGTCCAGATTGCGGCGGAGGAGTACTCGGCGTTCGACGCTGCCCGCGCGAGCGCCCGCACGATACGCGAGGGCGGCAGGACGTTCGGCTACCTGCACTTCTGGTTCGTGCACATGGCCGGCGTGCCGGAGCTGCTGCGCGAGAAGATCGACGGCGAGTTCAAGGATGCGGACGGCCTGATTCTCGATCTGCGCGGCCGCGGGGGCAGCGCCCCGGAAGTCACGCGCATCGTCGCGCTCGTGAAGAGCTACCTCGAGACCACGAAGAAGCCCGTGGTCGCGCTCGTCGACCGCCAGTCGCGCAGCGGCAAGGACATCCTGGCGTACGAGTTCAAGGCCATCGGTGTGCGTCTGGTCGGCGAGGCGTCAGCGGGAGCCGTGATTCCCGCGATGTTCGCTGACGTTGGCCACGACAGCGTGCTGATGTTCCCGACGTTCCGGCTGCCCGGCTACACCGACAAACTCGAATTCAAACCCGTCGAGCCCCACGTAACCGTGGAGCGCGCCGGTATGTTCGCGGCAGGCCGCGACGCGATCCTCGAGGCTTCCGTGCGCGAAATACTGAGACTGAAGATCTAACGTTGCTTCGGATCTTCTCCGAGCACGACCGTGATGAACTGGTCGAACGCGTAGAGCAGATCCTCGCGGTTGGAGTAGGGTCCAGGCACGTACGCGCTCGAGGAGATGCCCTGCTGCGAGAGTTCGCAGACGTGCCAGTCCTGGCGGTTCGTCATGTCCCAGAAGTCGAGCACGTCCTTCGGATCGAAGTCCGGCCTGGCGATCTCTTCGGGTGCAAAGAGCCATTCGCAGGTCAGGCGCGTGCGGTCGGGGGCCAGCGGTTCGGTACGGTGCACCATGACGTAGTCGGGGTGCAGGCTCAGGAAGAGATTCGGAAAGATCGCGTAGTAGTACACGCAGCGCCGCTCGACCTCCGACAGGCCCGGCAGGAGCGCGCGCGGACAGCTGCCATCCATCGACATCGTCTGGATGCCCGGCCGCAGATCCATGCGGCCGCCCATGTAGGTCCGGCGCAGCGGCTCGTTCTCGCCGCTCATGTAGTGCGAGAGTTTGTTGAGCGCGGGATGCACGTTCGGACAGTGCAGGCACTCGTTGAAGTTCTGGATCAGCAGCTTCCAGTTCGTCGCGATCTCGTAGACGTGGCGGCCGCCGCGGCGCAGCCGCTCCATCTGCCATGGCGCGAACTTCGCGGGCAGCGTCGACAGGTGATCGGACAGCGGATCGCAATCGCCCGCGAGATTCACGAAGATGAAGCCGGCCCACACGTCAGTGGTGATCGTGTGGAGCGGAAAGTCGCGCTTGTCGAAGCCGGCCGTGCCCTCCATGTGCGGCGCGCCGGTCAGGCGGCCCGTGAGGTCGTACGTCCACGAGTGGTACGGGCACTGGATCGCGCCGGCAAAGTGCCCGTGCGGCTCGGTGCAGATTCGCGTGCCGCGATGGCGGCACGTGTTGTAGAAGGCATGCACCGACTCGTCGGCGTCACCCGAGCGCGTCACGATGATGCTGTCACCGGCCAGGTCGCGGAGCATGAAGTCCCCTGTGCGGGGAATCTCTTCGGCGCGTCCGATGTTGACCCAGTTGGAGCGAAAGAGCAGGTCGAACTCGCGCTCGAACAGGCGCGGGCTCGTATAGAAGCGCGCGGGCAGCGTCGTCGCGCCTTCCGGCATGGCGGCGCGCGGCTTGATGTGCGACGCCGGAACGTCGGAGGCTGACTCGCTCACGCCCGGCATGATACAACCACGCCACCGGTTCATGAATGACTGACCACGCGACCGTTGCGCCTGTCACGCCCGCGCTGAAGCGCGCCCTCGGGCCCTGGGATCTCACCGCGATCGGTGTCAATCAGGTGATCGGCGCGGCCGTCTTCCTGATGCCGGCGCTCGTCGCCGCGCAGGTCGGGAGCTGGAGCACGGTGGCCGTGCTCGCGGTCGGCGGCCTGTCGATGCTCATTGCGCTGTGCTTCGCGGAGGCGTCGAGCCGCGTCGACGCGACTGGCGGCTCCTACATCTACACGCGTGCCGCGTTCGGCCGCTTCATCGGCTTCGAAGTCGGCTGGATGATGTGGTTCACGCGCGTCGCGAGCTGGGCCGGCGTGGCGTATGGCCTGACGACGTACCTGGCGCGGTACTGGCCGGTACTGCTGGACGGCGTGGGGCGCGGCATCTTTCTCACGATCGTGTTCAGCATCCTGACCGCCATCAACATTCGCGGCATCAGGCAGAGCGCGTGGGTGGTCAACACGCTGACGGTCGGCAAACTGCTGCCGCTGGTGATCTTCGTCGCTGGCGGCCTCGCTTATGTCGAGTGGTCGCGCGTGACGCCGCTGGCGCCCATGCCGATGGCCGAGATGCCCGCCGCGCTCCTCTATCTGATCTTTGCGTTCGGCGGGTACGAGGTTGTGCCGGTGCCCGCTGGTGAAGCGCGCAAGCCCACGCGCGACGTGCCGTTTGCGATGATCATGACGATCTCGATCGTGACGGTCCTCACGATTCTCGTGCAGATCGTTGCGCAGGGTACGCTGGCGGATGTCGCGGCGTCGAAGGCGCCGCTCGCGGATGCCGCGCTGCTGTTTCTGGGCGGCGGCGGCGCGCTGCTGCTGACGATAGGGGCGGCGATCTCGACCACGGGCAACAACATGGGGCAGTCGCTGTCAGGGTCGCGCAGCCTTTTCGCGCTGGCGGAGCAGGGGGACCTGCCGTCGCCGCTGGCCTGGGTCCATCCGTCGTGGCGCACGCCGGTCGTGGCGATTGTCGTGACCTCTGCGGTCGCGCTGACCCTGGCGCTGACCGGATCCTTCTCGACGCTGGCGCTCGCGAGCGCCGTGAGCCGGCTGCTCGTCTACGCCGGCACGGCCGCGGCCGTGCTCGCGCTGCGGCGTCAGGGGCCCGCGCCGTTCACGATTCCCGGGGGACCGATCGTGCCGCTCGCGGCGCTCGGGATTTGTATCGCGCTCGTCGCGGGCGCGACCGCGGCACAGTTCAGGATTGGCGGCGCGGCGCTGGCGATCGGCGCGGTGCTGTATCTGATAGCGACACGTAGTCCTGCGCGTGGCGCTCGAGAAGGCGGTACTTCCGCGCGGCCATGAAGAAGAAGAGCGGAAAGAGCAGCGCCGTGGCGGTTGCCAGCGCGTTGCCCGTGAGCACCATCAGCCGGTCGTCGAGCGACATCACGAGCCCGAGGAACACGTCGATGAGCACGCTGGCCGCCATGCCGGCGAGTACTCCCATCACGGGCACGCGGTACGCCGCGCGCTCAGCCGCGGTCATTTCCCTGAAGCTTCTGTAGATCGACACGCAGCCGGCGACCGCCGCCAGGATCGCGAGCGGACCCACGAGAATGACGACCCCGCCTATCAGCATGTCGTTGGTGCGGGGGGACTCCGATCCCGAGAGAATCAGCGCCAGCGGCACGAGCCCGACGAAGATTGCGGCGAGGTAGACGCCGCGCATGCGCCCCTGCCGGAGCCACGGCCGCGCGTGCGGGAACGCCAGCCCGAAATGCAGGAAGAGCGCGGCCGACACGATCCCGATGGTCATCATCATCCCGTTGACCAGCGCCGACGTGACGGGGTTGATCGGCTCGAACCCCAGCTCGAAGAGGACGGCCGGTGCGCTGAAGGCGAGCTCCGCAAGCGCGAGCGCGAGAAAGAGCCGCGCGCGGCGGTCGAGGCGATGGCGCAGCCAGACGAGCAGGCCAACGGCGACGGCGATGATGGCCGGCACGGCCGACAGCGGATCGAACATCCCCACGGCAAGTACAATGTCACGCGATCATGAAGCTGTCGAGTCTGCGCGGAGCGATCGGATGCGTGCTCCTCGTCGCCGGATGCGCGGCGCGCACGTCCGGTCCCTCGGGTCCTCCCGCTCCGTCGACGGCGTCGATGGCGGCGGTCTGGGACGCCGAGCACGTCTCGTCGCCGGTGTCGCCGCTCGTCGATCATGCCGAGGTCGAACGCCGCATTCGCGCGCTCCCGCCGGACCTGTTCACCGCGCGTGAGGCGGGCCGTTCGGTCGAAGGCCGCGCCATCTATCACGTGAAGGCCGGCAGCGGCCCGGCGCCGGTGCTGCTGTGGTCGCAGATGCACGGCGACGAGCCCACGGCGACCTCCGCGCTCTTCGACGTCTTCGAGTATCTCCGGCGCCACCGCGCCGAACCCGTCGCGGCGCGCATCCTCTCGACGCTCACGCTGCACGTGGTGCCGATGCTGAACCCCGACGGCGCCGAGCGATTCACGCGCCGCAACGCGCAGGGAATCGACATCAACCGGGACGCGCTGCATCTCGCGACGCCCGAAGGCCGTCTGCTCAAGCAGCTCCGCGACGATCTGAAGCCCGTGATCGGCTTCAACCTCCACAACCAGAGCTGGCGCACGGCGCTGCACACGGCCGGCGCGCCGCCGGTCCCCGCGTCGATCTCGCTGCTCTCGGTCGCCTACGACGAGGCCCGCACCGTCAACGCGGGCCGTCTGCTCACGAAGAAGCTCGCCGCGACGGTGCGCGGCGCAATCGAACCGCTCGCCCCCGGACGCATCGGCAAGTACGACGACAGCTTCGAAGTGCGCGCGTTCGGCGACAACATCACGCTGTGGGGCACGCCGGTCCTGCTCATCGAGACGGGGCCGTGGCCCGACGAGAATCCCGATCCCGCTCTCGTGCGCCTCAATTTCATCGCGATCCTCTCGGCGCTCGATGCGCTCGCGAGCGGCCGGGTGCACCGCGCCGATCCGGCACGCTACGATTCGCTGCCGGTCAATGACTCGGGCCTCTCGTACTGGGTGCTGCGCGGCGGGCACGTCCTCCGCGGGGACGGCCAGCCCGCCTTCCGGGCCGACGTCGGCATCACGGCGCAGCGCCGCGTTCGCACTGCCGATGGACGCCGCGAGCTCGCCATCACCACGAACATCGACGATGTCGGCGACCTTCGCAACACCGGCGCGCTCTTCAGCGTCGACGCGACCGGCCTCGTCATCGCCCCCGCGCTCGAGACGGCCGCCGCCGGCGCCGACATATCCCTGCCGGTTGAATTTCCCGCGCCGCTGCAGACCGGATCGCCCGCGGCGCTCATGCTGCTGCGGCCCATCGCGGACTCCCGCTATCGTGTCGAGCGCATCTTCCCCGCGACCTGGCGCGTGGAAGACGCCCCGGGCGGCGCACGCCAGGTGAAGGGTCCGCGTTGATACGCGTCGCGATTCTCGGCTCGGGCGCCGTCGGCGGCTTCTACGGCGCGCTGCTTGCGCGGCAGGGTCACGACGTCGCGTTCATCGCGCGCGGCGCACACCTCGACGCCATCCGCGCCCACGGTCTCCGCGTGCGCGGGGCCGTCGGCGACTTCGCCGCCAGAGGACGCGCCGATTCAGACGCCGCGGCCCTCGGCCACGCGGATCTCGTCCTGGTCGCGATCAAAACGTACGACAACCACACCGCCCTGCCGATGTTGCGCGCGCTGTGCGGGCCGTCCACGGTCGTGCTGACGCTGCAGAACGGCGTCGACAGCGTCGACGATGTCGCCGCGATCGTCGGCCGGGATCGCGTGCTCGGAGGCGCGACCTACGTGGCCACCGCCATCGCCGCGCCCGGCGTCATCGAGCAGACGGGTACGCATCGGCGCATCGTGTTCGGTGAAGTATTCGGCGCCACGGCGGAGCCGAGCGCCCGCGTGCGTGCGATTGCCGAAGCCATGGCGGCTGCCGACATCCACGCGGAGCCTGTCGCCGATGCGCGCCCCTCTCTCTGGGAGAAGTTCGTCTATCTCGCGCCGTTCGCCGGACTGACCGGCGCGGCCCGGCAGCCGATAGGGCCGTTGCGCGATCTCCCGGGATTTTTCGACCTCGCGCTGCGCGCGTGTGCCGAAGTGGCCTCCGTTGCGCGCGCCGAAGGCGTCACGCTCCCGGCCGATCTTCCCGGGCGCCTTCGCGTCTACATGGACGCGCTGCCCCCATCGACGCGCTCGTCACTGCTGATCGATCTCCGGAGCGGCAAGCGCATCGAAGTCGAGAGCCTCCAGGGCTCGGTCGTCAGGCGCGCCGCCGCCGCGGGCGTCGACGTTCCGATCATGCAGACGCTCTACTCCGTGCTGAAACCCTGGGCCGCGCCGAAATGACGCTGATCCTGCTGGCGACAATGGGGGTCGCCGCGGGCGCCGGGTGCATCGGCGCGATGCTGGGTCTCGGCGGTGGCATCTTCATCGTGCCCTTCCTCAACCTCGTCGTCGGGCTCCCGATGCACTCGGCGGTCGGCGTAAGTCTTGTGACGGTGATCGCGACGTCGAGTGTGACGGCCACCAACCCCGCACAGCGCCAGTTGACGAATCTCCGGCTGGGGATGCTGCTCGAAGCCTTCAGCGCCCCGGCCGCGCTCGCCGCGGCCTACTGGGCTGAAGCGATCTCCGAGCCGTCACTGCGCCGGATCTTCGCCGTCTCCGCCATCGGCATCGCGATGGTCATGCTGACGCGATTGAACAAACGGAACGTCGTGCTCGACCCGGCCTTCGACACGGGGGCGCTCGGCGGGCGCTTCCACGAAGCCGAGAGCAACGCCGTCGTGTCGTACGGAGTGAAGCGTCTTCCGCTGGCGTGCGGCACGTCGGTTCTCGCGGGCGTGCTGTCGGGCCTGATCGGTGTCGGCGGCGGCATCGTGAAAGTGCCGGTGCTCAACGCGTGGTGCGGAGTGCCGCTGCGCGCGGCCGCCGCCACGAGCGCGTTCATGATTGGCGTGACGGTGGTCGCAAGCGCCATCCCGTATTACCTCCGCGGTGACGTCGTGCCGCACTTTGCCGCCGCCACGGTGCTGGGCGTGCTCGCCGGCGGACGGCTGGGCATCTGGCTGGCGCCGCGCACGAAAGCGCGCGGACTGAAGATCCTCATGATTGCGATGCTCCTGTGCGTGGCCGCCGCATCGCTGCTGAAGGCGGGGATCTGATGGAACGCGCGCTTCGCATCACTACGTGGCTGGCGGCGGCGCTGCTGCTCATCGGCCTGGGGCTGTGGCTGGCCGGCAGTCCGCCGGCCACGCAGGTCCTGCACGCCGGCCTCTGGCTGCTGATCGCGACGCCCATCGTGCGCGTGCTGATGGCGCTGACGGACTATGTCGAAGCGCGTGACTGGAAGTTCGTGGTGCTGACGGCGATCGTGCTGGCGTGCCTGTTCTTCCCGCTGATCAACTTCGCCGTGTCGCATCCTCGCTGAACGCCTCGGGGCTCGACGGCACGCCCGTCTGCACCTGCTCGGCGATCTCGCGCAGGCGGTCCTGCGCGGCCGTCCGCATCCGCTCCAGCAGATCCTGAATCCGTTGCGCCTGGCGCGTGATCACCGCGACGTCTCGCTGCAGCGCTGTGTCCGGATACCCGCGCTCGAGCAGATCGCAGTGGCCGATGATCGTCTGCAGCGCGCTCTGAATCTCACTCGCGATCGACAGCGTCAGTTCCGCCATCGCCTCCATCGTCCGGAATCGCGCGAGCGACTGCTGGAGCTGCTGCGCGACATAGGCCACGGCGAGAATTTCGGCGATCGGCTCCAGCGCGTCGCGGTGCGCGGCCGTGAATGCCGCTGGCGCGCGCGAGACGACATTGAGCGTGCCGACGGCGCGATTCTTCGAGAGCAGCGGCAGCACCATGCCCGACTGGAAGCCGGTCTGGTGCAGCACGTTGGCGTCGAGGAAGTCGGCGGCCTGATCGGCGAACGAGTCGACGATGAGCGCTTCGCAGCTGCGGACGACCTGTCCGATGTGCGTGCGATCGAGGTTGAACTCGAGGTCGATGCGCGGGCGCGTGCGCCGCTCCGGCTCCGTCACGCGCGCGGTGAACGTGTGGAACTCCTGACCGCCTTCCTTGAGCAGCGCCAGCCCGACACGGTCGCACGGCACAATGCGCGCGACGCGGCGCGCGAGGGCCTGAAACGCCAGCGTGACGTCGGTCGAGCGCGCGAGCGTCTGCAGCATCTCGTTGTGCGCTTCGAGCTGCTCGACCTGATCGAGCGTCGCGCGGTGCTGATCGTCGCGGTGCGTGATGTCGCGGCGGAGCTGCGTGAGGTGGCGCGAGACGGCCAGGCACGGGACGATGAGGACGGCCCACGAGACCAGCACGAGGGCCGGCGCGAAGAGCGAGGCGGAAATGGTGCCGCGCTCGAACGCGAGCCACAGGGCCGCCTGCAGCAGGGCGCCCGTGATGATGATCACGGCGATCGCGGTGCGCGAGATCGAGCCATCGGCACCGCGGCCGAAGCGGGCGCCGGGGGACGGGCGAGCCGGGGAGCTCATGGCTCGGTAATCGTATACGCGTCGCGCACCGGCCGTAGCGGCCGATCGAACCAGAGGGGCCGGCGCAGACCTGACGGGCCAGGGGCGGGCCGGGTCTTCTGCAGCCACTCGAGGTAAATTTCGTGCGATTTCTCCGTGTCGACCTCGATGTCGCCGTAAGAGTCCCCCTCGGCGGCCTTCTCGACGGTCACGCGCTGGTGCCAGCAGTGCATGCCGCTGACCGGGTCGGGCTGCACCGGGAACGTGACGTTCTGATGCACGCCCACCTCGCTCCACCAGATGCGCCCACTGTCGGGATCCGCGCTTTCGAACGGCACGGCGCCGTGCACCTGCTTCATCGAGTAACGTCCCTTGCCCGAGCGCTCGATCTTCACGAGCGCGGAGGCGTTGCGCGAGCCGCCTTCATCCTCGTGCAGCCGCCAGCGCCCGAGATGATGCGACATGGCCACGACGCCTGGACGAAGCCCTTCGGTGACCCACGCGCGGGTCACGAAGTAGCCGATCGCGGTCTTGACCTTGACGAGGTCGCCGCTGTCGACGCCGAGACTGCGCGCGTCCGGCGTGGCGAGCCAGAGGGGGTTGGAGTGCGAGATCTCGTACGCCCACTTCACGGCGCCGCGCGTGTGAATCAGCGTGGGCAGGCGGAAGTTGGGAAGCAGGTCGAACTCGTTCTCGCTGCGCTTCAGATCCTTCCAGTGCACGTGCCCGGGCACGTAGCGCGGAATCGCGTGCTCGCCCCAGCCCCAGTCGACGAGCGTCTTCGAGTAGAACTCGAGCTTCTTCGACGGCGTATTGAAGCCGTCCTGTTCGTGCGTGCGGCTGTACGCCGTGTCTTCCACTTTGAAGACGCCGTACTTCCGCATGTACTCGAGCGGCTTGAGGTGCTCGGCCGCCGCAGCTGCGGGAAGGCCGGGCACGGAGTTCTCGAAGATCCACCCGTAGTACTCGTCCATCGTGATGCGCTCGCCCGGACGATACGGCGATTCCCAGAACTTGCGGATCCCCAGCGAATCGTCATGATCGATGCGCCATGTGAGCTCCGCCCAGAACTCGCTCTCTTCCCAGACCTCGCCCGGATTCGAGTCGCGCGTCGAGCCAATCGTCTCGCCGGCTTTCTCTCTCGCGACGCGCTGCACCGGCTGCCGGAACCCGAGCCACTTGCCCGCGTGCGTCTCCTGGCTCATCGTGTCGTGCCGCTCGGTGCCGAGCCCCATCGGCAGCACGTAGTCGGCAAACCATGCCGTCTCGCTCCACGTGGGGGTGAGCGCGATGTGCATGCCGATCTTCGATTCGTCCTGCAGCACTTCCATCCACGAGAAACCGTCCGGATTGGTCCAGAGCGGGTTGTACACGCGCGTGAAATACACGTCGAGCTTGCCGCGGCCCTCTTTGAGGAAATGCGGGAGCAGGAAACTCATCTCGTGAAACGAGAGCGGAAACTCGCGCGGAAACAGCAGCTCGTTCCAGTAGCCCGGCGCGGGCGGCGGATTCGGATGCTTCGGCACGAACTTGTTCGTCGAGTTGAGGTTGACCCCCCCCTCGGCGCCGATCGCGCCGGTGAGCACCACGAGCAGATACAGGCAGCGCGTGATCTGCCAGCCCCACAGGTTTCCCGCCGCGGCAGCACGCCAGCTGTGTGTCGAGAAGGCGGTGCCCGCGCCGGCGATCGCGCGCGCGGCCTGCTCGATGCGATCCGCCGCGACACCCGTTTCCGCCTCGGCGTACGCGAAGGTGAACGGCGCGTACTCTTCCTTGAGCGCGTCGATGAACGCCTCGAACGTCGCGGGCGTTCCCGGCCGCTCGGCCGCGAGATACTCCTCCCAGTTGACCCACTGCTCGACGAACGCGCGGTTGAAGCGGTTCTCGACCAGCAGGTAGCGCGCGATCGCGAGCAGGATCGCGCCCTCGGTGCCCGAGTACGCCGGGAGCCAGAGATTCGATTTGGCGGACGTGTTCGACAGGCGCGGATCGATCACGATCAGGTTGGCCCCCTTGGCCTGGCCCTCGATGATGCGCTGCGCGTGCGGATTGAAATAGTGGCCCGACTCGAGGTGCGACGACAGCAGCAGAATCGTCTTCGCGTTCGCGTAATCGGGGGACGGCCGATCGGCGCCGCACCAGAGGAAGTGCCCGAGACGCGCGGACGAGGAGCAGACGTTGGTGTGGCTGTTGTGCCCGTCGACGCCCCACGTCTGCATCACGCGATTGGCGAACCCGTCTTCGCCGGGCCGTCCCACGTGATACATCAGCTCGTTCTTGCGCCCCTCCTGAATCGCGCGGCGGATGCGCCCCGCGATGTCGTCGAGCGCCGAGTCCCAGCTGACGCGCTCCCACCTGCCTTCGCCGCGCGCGCCGACGCGCTTGAGCGGGTGGAGCACGCGATCGGGATCCTGGAGCTGGTTGGGCGTGACCACGCCTTTCGCGCATGTGCGCCCGCGGCTGCCGGGATGGACGGGGTTCCCCTCGATCTTGCGGACGTCGTACGTCTCCTTGTCGACATAGGCCAGGATGCCGCACGCCGACTCGCAGTTGAAGCAGATCGAAGGAACGATCCAGTACCGCCGTCGATCCTTCTTCGGCCACGACGTCGACTCGTAGTCGACGTAGTCGTCCCATTCGGACGGATCGGGGTGGGTACGGAAACCTTTGTCTGGTCTCATGAGATTGGAACGCACTGACCCGCGTCGACCCAGACGTACTCCCATGCGAACGCGCCGGCCAGCGCGAGGAGCGACGCGAGGGCGACCACGGGCGCGGACGAGGCGCCGGCGAGGCCGAAGGCCAGCAGTCCGAGCGGCAGCACGCCGCCGGCCCCGAGCGCGACGCCCCAGAACAGACGCGCGTACGGCCCGCGCCGGATCGCCTGGAGCGCGAGATCGTGATGGCGCGTCGGGCTGGTCGTCAGCAGATTCTCGAACAGCAAGAACACGATGTGCGCGGCGAGCGATCCGAAGAGCACGAGGGTCAGCAGCCGCGCCGCGGGGCCTGAGCCGTCGATGAAAAGACTGGCGAGCAGCAGGACCGCGGACGACTCGACGAGCGCCTGCGCGATGAGATCGATCGCGGCGTGAGGTCCCTGCCACAGATCGCGCGCGAGGCCCTGCGCAAACAGGAATCCCGTGTACGACGTGGCCGCCAGGGCAATCAGGAATGCCGGGCCCGCGAGCCAAGCAATCGCGCCCGTGTATCCCGTGAGCGCCGCAAGCAGCCACAGCGACGAGACCGCGCCGTGCGCGGTGAGGAAATACGCGCCCCAGACCATCCACGAGCGCCAGTTCGGCCGCACGAGAATGTAGTAGAACCGCTCAGGGCGCTCGAGGTCGATGATCAGCACGACCGCCGTGACGAGCGAGAACAGGAGCGAGACCACGGGCGCTGCGATCTGCGTCACCGTCCCGCGCTCACCGAGGAACCAGAGGCCGGCGGCGACGAGCATCGCGCCGGTCGCAATCCCCTTCGTGAGCAGATAGAGCGCCATGTCGAGGCCCCACGCCTGCTTGTGCGGCACGTCGTAGTCGACGCGCGCCGCCCCGGGCTCTTCACGGTCTTCCACCGGTGATCCGAGCGGGCGCAGGTGGACCTGGCCTTCCTTGAACATGAACGGACGTGTCGCGACTTCAGGCTGAATCGCGGTCTCTTCGGCGCCGATGTAGAAAATTTTCGGCTTCGTGCCCTTCTCGGGTCGGCGCACGATGGCCGACTCGCGCTGCAGGATCTGCGCGACCTCGGTCGTTGGATCGTCGAGGTCACCGAAGATCCGGCATTCGGTCGGGCACACACTCACGCACGCGGGCTGCAGCTTGTTCTCGACGCGGTTCGCGCAGAAGTTGCACTTCTCAGCCGTGTGCGTATTCGGGTCGATGAAGATCTGATCGTAGGGGCACGCCGCCATGCACGCGCGGCACCCGATGCACGAGTCGCTGTTGAAGTCGACGATGCCGTCGCGGCGCTTGAAGAGCGTGTTGGTCGGACAGATGGAGACGCACGGCGCGTCGTCGCACTGGTTGCAGAGCACGGGGAGGAAGAAGCGCTTCGTGTCGGGAAAGCTGCCCTTCTCGACCGTCTTCACCCAGCATCGATTCACGCCGACGGGAATCTCGTGCTCCGACTTGCAGGCAATCGTGCACGCGTGACAGCCGATGCACTTGCGGAGGTCGATGGCGAAGCCGTAATTGGGCAAAGGTCGGTACCGAGAGGGACTATACCGTAACTGCGCGAGCGGGCGCGCCCGCGAAACGGCCCATGCGCGCGCGCTCCTCGCCGGTGATCCCATAGAGATCGAACACGAGCGCCTCGAGCGCCGCGCCGCCACCGGGCTCGGCCCCGCCCAGCGCCGAGACCGCTCGCGCGCGATCCGGCACCGGCAGCCATTCGATCAGCGACGTCGTGACATGCGACGAGACGAAGATGCGGATCAGGAAATCGGCGACCGTGCTGTTGAGGATCACGCAAAGCGCGCGCTGCGTGGCCGCGTCGAACTCGTTCCTGAGGCAGAAGAGGCTGTGGCCCGTGACGGCGCCGACCGGCACGATGGCGGCGATCAGCGCGTGGCGGTTGGTGGGGGAGGTCACGTCGCGGTACGCGAGGCGCGCGCGGTCGAACGGCCGGTGCGGCAGCAGTTTCGTGGCCGCCGCGCGGGTGATGTGATGGCGCGCGGAGGCGGCGTCGACGCGGTTGGGAAACACATGCTTGCCTTCGAGCACCGGCATGCCCGCGCGGCTGAACGAGCCGCGGTCGTCGGTGAGGTTAAGCTCACGGCCAAACGAGGCACCCCATCCGCACGGATCGCCCAGGGCGCGATGGCGCCGCACGACCGCGAGCAGCGTGGCGAGGAGCGGGGCCGTGGCGACATCGGGGACGCGCAGCCGCGCGCCTCCAATCTCTTCGAGCGCCGCGCGCGTGAGGAGGGGGCCGCGGTCCGGCCGACCCGTGTCGGGAATGCCGTCCAGCGTCGAGATGGTGTCGACTCTCGTGATCTCGACCTCGGCTGTCGGCGGGCCGCTGGTAGCCGCGATCGCGGCGAACCGCAGGCCGCGATGCGCCTGAAAGACACCGGTGCTGTTGTCGAAGCGCGCCAGCGTGTCGATTGACGTGGCCTCGAACAGGCGCCGGCGCAGCGCCGCGGATCCCTCGTCGGCCAGCAGCCCCCACGGCGCAATCAAACCCAGACGCCCTTCGTCGCGCACGAGGTGCAGCGCCCGCTCGGTGAAGAGCTGATACAGGTTGACGTGGCCCTCTCGCGCCAGCGGGTATTGGCCGGCGCCGCGCACGAAGGCGAGGAGCGCGCCGCGGCGTCCGGTGCCGGCGTCGGCGGAGGCGGAGTCGTTGCGCAGCATCTCCCACGGAGGGTTGCCGAGCACGGCGTCGAATCCCGGCCGCTTGCGCTCGAAGATCTCGGGGAACTCGAGCGGCCAGTGAAAGAACCGCTCGCGCGCTGCGATCGCGGAGACGCCGCGCAGCCGCGCGTCGAGCGCGCGGCGCGGCATCATGCGCCCGCCGCGCACGAGCGCGTCGGCGAGCGCACGGAACTCGCGGGCGTCGGGCCTCGCGTGTGGCAGCGAGAACCACCACGCGCACCAGGCATCGCAGAGCGGCCGCCAGCGCTGGTCGGCGCGGAGGGCGTCGAAGGCCTTCTCCTTGCGCCGCACGTCGGCCGGCGTGTCTTCGCGCATCGCTTCGAGCGATCGCTGCGCGTTCGCGCCGGAGCGGAGCGCGGACATGTGTGCGGCCGCGTTGAACAGCGGCAGCGACCCCGCCCGCTGTTTCGATCCGGGCGCGCGTGTGGCGATGGCGGGGTCGATCCCCGCGAGACTGTTGCCGCACCGCAGACGGTGATCGAGAAATCCAAGCGGCTTGTCCGCCGCGAGGGTCGCGAGCCACAGCGACAGCCTCGCCAGCATCACCGCTGTTGGATTCGCATCGACGCCGTACAGGCAGCGCTGCGCCACGAGCCGCCGCAGATCGCGCCTGTCTTCCGGTGTCACGTCCCCCTCGGGCAGCGTGCCTTCGCGCATGAGCGCAGTCTCGAGGGCACTCGAGAGCTCGTGCAGCGCCGCCACGAGGAATGCGCCGCTTCCCATGGCGGGATCGACGACCCGCAGGTCGAGGATGCGGGAGGAGGAGGCGCCGCGCGTGAGCGGCGCGAGTGTGCGTCGCACGAGAAACGTGGTGAGCGCGCGCGGCGTGTAGAAGGAGCCCGATTCCTTGCGCGCGCGTCCCGTGCCGGCCGGATCGAGATCGAGCACCCGCTCGTAGATCGATCCCAGCTCCTCGACGTCGAGCTCCTCGTAGCTGACGCGCCGCGCCCCCCCGCGCGCGGGGCGGTACTCGGTCAGCGACCTGAGCGCCGCGAACGCCGGCGCGTCGAGCCGGGAGTCGAGCGTAGCGGACCGCGCCCACCGGCGTACGGGCCCCGGCTCGAACAGCCGCCCGTTGAAGGCATTCACGGTCAGCGTGCCCGCGCGGCACCCCTCGCGCAGCAGGCGGCGTCCTGCTTCGAGCGCGGCCCACGTGCCTCGCGGCTCGCGCGCGACACGCGGCGGAGCGAGGCTGTCGAGGGAATAGTGGTCGCGATAGATCGCGTGCCAGACCGGCACGAGCGACCGCGCCTCGGCGAAGAGCACGAACAGCATCCGGAACAGGACCGGCAGCGCCGCGTCGAATGGCAGCGCGCGGGTCAGCGCGTCGAGCGACTCGCGCACACCCTCCTGAAGGCCGCGCCGCAATTCGCGCGATGACGCGTCAGAGGCGCTGACGGCCAGGGCGGGTGCATCGCGATCGAACTCGGGCGCGGCGAGGAGCGCGGCCGCAAGCCTCGCCGGCCCCGCGCGCGCGGCGAGGGACTCGAGATCCAGCGTCGCCGTGCGGCGTGGGGCATCGGGCCGGAGGTCGGCGAACGCGAGGCTGTCGCCATTGAATCCCGCCGCCCAGTCCGCGCCGGCCGACGCAGCGGCGCGCGCGGCTGTCGCGGACGTGAGCGCCGGGCTGCGCTGCCACGGGAACCCTGCCAGCAGGATCGTGCGTCCGCCGGGCGAGAGCGCGACGCTGAACGGCGGCTGCGTGCGGCAGTGGAATCCAAGCGCGCCACTGAAGAGCGCCGCGAGCTCCTCGAGCAGGCGCCGGTCCGTCGACGCCGGTCCGAGGGCCGCGCGCGCGCTCGTGGCC
>JALYRV010000185.1 GCA_030855205.1 Acidobacteriota bacterium
CCGCACACCTGCGACAGAAACGCCGCGGCGTCCCACTTCCACTCCGTCGCGACCTGCGGCAACAGCAGTCCGCCGTGGCCGTCATGTTCGACGTAGAGGCCGTGGCGGCCGATCTCGATGGCTTCCGGGTCCGCGGGCGTGATCTCCTGGAATTCCCCCAGCACGGAAATCTCGATGGCGGCTCGATCGAGCTCCGCTCGCGTCATTGGCGGGAAACGCGGATCGCGCAGCGCGGCCGAGACGGCGCAGGACGCGACGGTCTCCGCGAGCCCGCGCGAGCGCTCGAGGGTGCCGATGCATCCTCGCAGCGCCCCGTCGACATGGATCGAGACGAACGCGGCGCCGGGATCTCCGGGATCCAGGGGCGGCGCTGCAACGCTGCGCCCCTCGTCGAGAGCGGCTGCGATGGCACGCCGCGGGATCGTGGCGAGGGTGGCGCGCGCGGAGGCAGTCAGCATGCCGCCCTCACGTCGATATCCGCACGCTGGCGAGCTGTCAGGTGTGTGCTCCAGTGACTGCGGCGGACAGATAGCCCACCACGGACGCATGATCGCCCGAGATCTGCCCCGAGTGCGCGTAACTGAGCGTGTGCGCGCGGGCGCCGCCCATCGCGCGCGCCGCCATGAGCACGCTGATCATCGGCCCGGCGCCGCACGCCACGAACCGTCCCGCTTCGCCGTCGGGGTAGCGTGCGAGCTGCGCGAGCAAGCCGCCGGTGTCGAGCCGCTCGACATTCGCGATTGTCTCGCCGTCGAGGCGCGCGGCCTCGGCCACAGGGAAGAAGTGCGACAGGTCGGTGCTGGCCGCGAGCAGCGCGCGGCGTCCGTCGCACGTCGCGGCCAGGGCCTCGGCGAGCGCGGCGATCGTCTCGGGACGCTGCCAGCCCATGACGATCGGCAGCAGGCGCGCCGAAGGCATGAGTCGACGGATGAACGGCAATTGCATCTCGAGCGAATGCTCCCGTACATGCGCAGGGGGACAGGTCTCCGGGGGACCCGTCTCCCTGTCGCGGAGACCCGTACCCATGCCGGCGAGCAGTTGCGCGGCGGCGTCGGCGTCAACCCCAATCGGCCCGAGCGGCGTGTCGAACGCGCCAGCCGGCCACACGCTGACGCCGTCAAAGCCGACGTAATGCGAGGGCCCGACGAGCACGATCAGATCAGGACAGGCGCGGGCGGCGGCTTTCCAGGACCAGGCGGCCGCCGCGCCCGAGAACATCAGACCGGCGTGCGGCGTGATGATCGCGCCGAGGCCGGCCAGCGGCGGCGGGTCGGCGGCGGCAACATGCGCATCGACCTCGAAGGCCAGCGCGTCGGCGCGTCCCGGGTACCACGTGCCGGTGAACGCGGGCTTCCTCACCATCTCGAGCGGATGTTAGCATCGGGCATGCCGCCAGAATCGTTGCGCGACACCGCCGCGCGCATGGCCGCGCTCGCGAAGCTCGAGCTGTCCGAGGCGGAGCTCGATCACCTCGCGATCGAGCTGCCGGCCATCCTGGGGTATTTCGATCAGATCGCGGCCGTCGACACGAGCGCGGTCGAGCCGTTCGGCGCCATGTCCAGCCAGTCCGCGTTACGCGACGACGCGCCCGGCGTCTCACTCGCGGCTGTCGACGTCTTCGCCAACGCCCCCGACGCGGATCGCGACGCCGGGCTGTTCCGCGTGCCGCGCGTGATCGGCGCATGAGCGTGTCCGCGTCCGCGCTCGACCTTCGCGACGACATCGTCGCCGGGCGCGTCTCGGCCGCCGACACGTGCCGCGCGGCGTTCGCGCGCATCGCCGCCCACGACACCGAGGTGCACGCGTTCCAGTCGCTCACCGCGTCGCGCGCGCTCGCACGCGCCGAGGCGATCGATCGCGACCCGCGCGCGTTCGCGGATCGCCCGCTCACCGGCGTGCCTGTCGCGCTCAAGGACAACATCGCGACGCGCGATCACGTGACAACCGCCGGCTCGCGCATGCTCGAGACGTTCGCGCCGCCGTACGACGCGCACGTCGTGACGCGGCTCGAAGCGGCCGGCGCGGTCATCGTCGGCAAGACCACACTGGATGAGTTCGCGATGGGCTCGTCGACCGATCACTCGGCGTTCGGTCCGGCGCGCAATCCGTGGGCGCTCGATCGCACGCCTGGAGGCTCGAGCGGCGGATCGGCCGCAGCGGTCGCCGCGGGATTCACGCCGCTCGCGCTCGGGTCCGATACGGGCGGATCGATCCGCCAGCCGGCCGCGCTCACGGGCATTGTCGGCATCAAGCCCACCTACGGGCGCGTGTCACGGTACGGCCTCGTCGCGTTCGCCTCGTCACTCGATCAGATCGGACCGTTGGCGCGGCGGGTCCGCGACGCGGCCGCGCTGCTCGAGGCCGTCGCCGGGCGCGACACACGCGACGCGACGTCGGCCGACCGCGCCCCGATCGGGTGGGCGCCCGGTGGCACCCTGCCTCGCGGTACCCGCATCGGCGTGCCGCGCGCGGAAATCGGCGGCGTCGATGAGTCCGTGCGCACCGCGTTCGAGCAGGCGCTGGGCGTACTCGAAGACGCCGGCGCCGTGATCGTCGACATCGCCCTGCCCTCGTCTGCTGTGGCCATCGCCACCTACTACGTGCTGGCGACGGCGGAGGCCAGCAGCAATCTGGCGCGCTTCGACGGCGTGCGCTACGGCCGGCGTGTCGAGCCGGGCACGCTCGACGCCATGTACGCGCGCACACGCACCGAGGGTTTCGGGCAGGAGGTCAAGCGCCGGATCCTGCTCGGCACCTACGCGCTGAGCGCGGGCTACTACGAGGCGTACTACGTGAAGGCGCTGAAGGTGCGCGCGCTCATTCGTCAGGAGTTCGCACAGGCGTTCGCGTCGGCCGATTTGATTGCGATGCCTACTGCCCCCGCGCCGGCGTTCCCGCTCGGCGCGCGCGTCGCCGATCCGCTGCAGATGTACCTCGCCGACATTTTCACCGTCGGCGCCAGCCTCGCCGGGCTTCCGGCGATCAGCGTCCCATGCGGATTCAGCGCGGCGCCGGAGCTCCCAATCGGATTGCAGCTCATTGGCAGACCGTGGGACGAAGCCGCAGTGCTGACGGCCGCTGAAGCGTACGAGCAGCGTACCAGCTGGTGGGAACGGCGTCCGCCGCCTGGCTAGCGCGTGAGCGCCGCGCGCTCGCGCAGCACGAGCCTGACGAGCAGCGGCAAACCGACGAGCGCCGGCAGCAGCCAGAGCGCATACAGTCCCGCGCCGGTCATCGTCATCGCGAGCGTGCGCGTAGCGCCGAACACCAGCAGCGCCGTGTGCACCGCGATCCCCGACATCACCATCGCGACGATATGCTCCTCGCGCCAGCGCAGGGGTTCCCCGGTCCGCGCCCGCCGGGCATACAGCAACGCGCGCACGCCGAGGATCGGACCGATGGGGCTGAGCAGCACGTACGGCCACTCGCGCCAGCTCGCGGCCGCCACGCCCAGCGCGGCACCTGCTGCAATCGCGCTGAGCGCGAGCGCGGTGTGGAACGGCGATGCGACCGTCATGCGTCCTGCACGCGCGCGCACGACACGCACGCCGTGGTAGACAGGCATCACGAGAATCAGCAGGAGGTAGCCGAGGAAGTACGCGGTGCGGACGCCGGCCAGGTCCGTGGCTCCGCGATAGAGCAGCACGGCGAGCGGCGTGCCGGTAATCGCGGTCAGATAGATCAGGCGGGCGTAGAAACGGCCCGCCTTGATGTGGAGCGGGCCGCCCTTGTCGGCAAGAATCGGGATCCAGAAGACCGCGGTGGCCCCGAATGCGCAGGCCAGGTGCACCGCGAGCGCGAGGCGGAACATGCGCCGGAGTTAGCCCGCGTTCTGCGCGCGTGTGCTCGGCGCGTCGGGCAGTGTGTACAACACCAGCCGCTGTTTGACCTCTTCCATCGCGATGCGCTCGAGCTTGTGCGGCTGGTCGGGACGCCAGCCCGCGCTGGTCTCGACGTCGGGCGTGCCGAGGCGCGGCCGCGCGCCGCGGCGCAGCTGCTTCGCGCGCTGGGCGGCGACATCGACGAAGAGAAAACGGCTTTCGATCGCTTCGGAGCGTTGGAGCGGCGCGCCTTCGGTGGTCTCGGGGACGGCGGGATCGTGGTCGGCCATCCCCAGACTGTACTTCACTTGCGCCGGCGTTGCGCTCGCCCCTGCGCGCCGGCGCGCCGCGCGGCGCCGCCGAGCCTGTAAAATAGGGCCGTGACGGAAATCTTCACCCGCGCCGACAGCACCGACCTCGCCGATGCCGTGCGCCGGCTGCTTCGGGATCTCGATCGCACGCATGGCCCGGGCGCCAGTCTCGGGGAGTGCCGTCCGCCCCTCGACGTCTATGAAACCGGCGACGACATCGAAGTCGCCCTCGATCTCCCCGGTCTCTCGCCAGACGACGTGCGCGTCGTCGTGCGCGAGAACGCCGTGATCATCGTCGGCGAGAAAGCGGCGTCGCCGTGCGCGGCGAAGGAAGCGCGATTCCATCTCGCCGAGCGGACCTTTGGACGGTTCGCCCGCGCGGTGCGGCTGCTGACGCCGGTCGACGCCGCCAGAGCCCGCGCCGAACTGCAGGGAGGGCGCCTGCGCGTGATCGTGCCGCGCATCGAGGACCGGCGCGGCCGCGACATCCCGGTCACCGTCACGCGCGTCTCATGAAGCTGCTGTTCATCGGTGACATCTGCGGCAAGCCGGGACGTGAGCTCGTGCGGCGCGGCCTCGCCGCGCTCGTGTCGCACCATCAGATCGATCTCGTGATCGCCAACGTCGAAAACGCCGCCGCCGGCTTCGGCATCACGCCCGACCTCGCCGATGATCTGTCGGGCTACGGCATTGCCGTGATGACGACCGGCAATCACGTGTGGGACAAGAAAGAGATCTATCCCTACATCCGCGTCAACCCGCGCCTGCTGCGCCCGGCGAATTTTCCCGCCGGCGCCCCCGGCGGCGGATCCGTGGTCGCGCGCACGGCGGCGGGCGACGCCGTCGGCGTCGTCAACGTCATGGGCCGCGTGTTCATGACGGCACTCGACGATCCGTTCGCCATCGTGCTTCGCGAGATCGAGGCGGTGAAGCGCGAGGCGGCGGTCGTCTTCGTCGACTTCCACGCCGAAGCGACGTCCGAAAAGGTGGCGATGGGCTGGCATCTCGACGGCCGCGTCACCGCCATCGTCGGCACGCACACGCACGTGCAGACTGCGGATGAGCGCGTGCTGCCACGCGGTACTGCCTACATCACGGACGTCGGCTTCACCGGCCCGCACGACTCGGTGATTGGCGTCGATCGCAACGCGGCGCTGTCGCGCTTCGTGACGGCGATGCCACAACGGTTCGAGACCGCGACCGACAACCCGCGTCTCAACGGCGTCGTCGTGACCTGCGACCCGTCGACGGGACGCGCGAGCGCGATCGAGCGCGTCAACCTGTCGATGGCGGATCTCGAAACGCTCGCCGCGGGCGCGAGTGCACCGCGACCCTGATCACGCCGTGAGCGATCTCTTCAGCTTCTTCGAAGACCCGGCGCCCCCTGCAAGGACGGAGGCCGCGGCGCCCGGGCCGGCGCCGGCGTCCGCGTCTGCCGCTGCGGCGCCTGCCGCGGTCGTGCGAGAGCGCAAGCCTCCACCTGCCGTCCGCCGCGCCATCAGCGTTTCGGAGCTGAGCGCGGAGATTCGGGGCGTGCTCGAGTCGGAGATCGGCGAGCGCTTCGTCGAAGGGGAGATCTCGAACTGCCGGCTCTGGAACACCGGCCATCTGTACTTCACCCTCAAGGACGACGGCGCACAGATTCGCGCGGTAATGTTCCGCTCGGCGGCGCGCACGCTGAAGTTCAAGCCGGAAGACGGCCTGCACATCGTCGCCCGCGGCCGCGTCTCGGTGTACGAGGTCAAGGGGGAGTATCAGCTGGTCTGCGATCAGATGGAGCCGCGCGGGCTCGGCGCCCTGCAGCTGGCCTTCGAGCAGCTCAAGAAACGCCTGCAGGCCGAAGGGCTCTTCGACGCGGCGCGCAAGCGGCCGCTGCCGGCGCTGCCCCGCAAGATTGGCGTCGTCACGTCACTCGACGGGGCGGCGGTGCGCGACATCCTCAAGGTGCTCAGCCGGCGGTATCCCAACGCGCACATCGTGATCCGGCCGTCGCGCGTGCAGGGGGAAGACGCCGCGGCGGATCTCGTGCGCGCGGTGCAGATGATCGGAAAAGTGCCGGGCGTCGACGTCGTGATCGTCGGACGCGGCGGCGGATCGATCGAGGATCTCTGGGCGTTCAACGACGAGCACCTCGCGCGCGCGATTGCCGCGTGTCCGGTGCCGGTGATTTCCGCAGTCGGACACGAAGTCGATTTCACGATCGCGGACTTCGTCGCCGACGTTCGCGCGCCCACGCCCTCCGCGGCGGCGGAGGTCGTCGTCGCGCGGCGGGAAGAGCTCTGTTCGATGATCGACCGGCAGTCGGATCGTCTGCGCCACGTCGTGCGCAACGGCGTCGAGCGGCGACGCGCGGGCGTGCACCGCCTGATCACGGCGCGCGGTCTGGCGAACTTTCAGGCGCGCGTGGCGATGAAATCGCGCCGCGCGTCGGAGCTCACGCATCTGCTCGCGCGGTCCGCGCGCGTGACGGTGCAGCGCCGCGATCGCCAGCAGCTCGCGTTGCGGCAGCGGCTCGACGCGCTCGCGCCGGGCCGGCGCACGCAGGAGCTGCTCATGGC
>JALYRV010000186.1 GCA_030855205.1 Acidobacteriota bacterium
CCGTAGAGATAGAGCAGCCAGCGGATCGGGCGACCGAACAGCAGATCGCCACGGCCGTCGGCGAGCATCGCGTCCCAGTGCATCTGCTTGGGGAAGCTCAGGTCGCGCAGCACGCCGGCGAGCACCTCCGCGAGCACGTCGGCGGTGGCGCGCCCGCGCACCTTGCGCCGGTGCGCGAGGTAGCGCCCCTTCGGCGTGTCGAGCTCCTCGAGCTCCTCGAACGCGACGCCCTGCTTTTTTGCAAACCCCATCGCCGCCTGCGTCGGCTGGCCGTCGGATCCGCGCGAGGCGGACACGGGCGGGCCCGTGACGGTCTCGTCGAGATCATCCTGCCTGTCGGCGAGCTTCGCGATCCGCGCCGTGAGCCGGCGCGGCGTGCTGTAGGTTTCGACCGGCGCGTGCGGCACGACGCGGATGGCCGCGAGGCGCGCGGTGAGCACGTCGCCGAGCTGTTTCGTGAGCGCGGGCAGCCACGAAGCAGGCAGCTCTTCGCAGCCGATCTCGAGCAGGAGCTCGCGGTCCATGACCGTCATGCGCCCCCCGTCTGCGGCTGGGGCTTGGCCGGCGGTGCGGGCTTGTTGCTCTCGAGGGAGACACCCAGATGCGGCGACACACGCCCGGCGTGCGCCGACGCGATGGCCACGGCAAGCTGACGCACGCGCAGGATGTAGTTGGTGCGCTCGGTCACGCCGATGCCGCCGCTCGCGTCGAGCACGTTGAAGAGGTGCGACGACTTGAGGCACTGCTCCAGCGCCGGCAGCACGAGGCCCGCCTCGACGAGCTTCCTGCCGAACGCGTGATGCTTCTCGAACAGGTCCTTGTGGAATCCGGCGAACTCCTCGGCCGGCATGCCCTCGACGCGGCCGAACGCATACGTCGACTGCTGCACTTCGTCATCGAACCGCACCTGACGGTATGTGACGCCGGGCGACCACTGCAGATCGAACACGTTGTCGACGCCCTGCAGCGACATGGCGAGCCGCTCCAGCCCGTACGTCATCTCGACGGAGATGGGCGACAACTCCTGACCGCCGGCCTGCTGGAAATACGTGAACTGGCTGATCTCGAGGCCGTCGTACAGCACCTGCCAGCCGATGCCCCAGGCGCCCAGCGTCGGCGACTCCCAGTTGTCTTCCTCGAACCGCACGTCGTGCGCGGCAAGATCGATCCCGCACGCCTCGAGACTCTGCAGGTACAGGTGCTGCACGTCGTCGGGCGCCGGCTTGAGGATGACCTGGAACTGATGGTGCTTGAAGAGGCGGTTGGGGTTCTCGCCGAAACGGCCGTCGGCAGGCCGCCGCGCGGGCTGCACGTAGGCCACGTTCCAGTGCGAAGGGCCGAGCACCCGCAGGAACGTCTCGGGGTGCATGGTGCCCGCGCCCATCTCGATGTCGAGAGGCTGCTGGATGATGCAGCCGCGCGCGCTCCAGAAGTCGGAGAGCTTGAAGATGAGGTCCTGAAGGGTCACAGCAGGTCGGGTCCGATCTCTCTCAACACGCGCGCCGAGCGCAAATCCTTTTCGAGGTGCATCGCGATCAATCGACGGTGCGCGGCCTCGAGCTCGCGCGCCGCGCCTTCCTGTAGCCGCAGCGTCCCCACACGCGACGGCGACGTCGCCCCGGCCTCGCGCAGAAACGCGAGCGCTTCGGCCGACACGCCCGCCCCGTGCGGCGCGCACCGGCGGCACACGTACAGGAGCTCCTCGACCGCCAGCGCCGCGCCTTCGTGCAGTGCGGCGTCCCCGCAACGCGGGCAGCCCGCGATGTCGGGGTAGACCCCTTCGAGCCTGAGCAGCCAGTACTCGAAATACCGCGCGAGCGGCGCCACGGGGGCGCCGTCGGCCAGCGCGTCACCCACGGCCGCGCCCAGCCGGAACAGCTTTTCGTTGGCCTGCGCCTCTGGCGACCACTCGTCGAGCAGCTCGGCGAAGTAGCCCGCGTGGCCCAGCGCCGCGCTGCCGGCGTTGCCGCTCATCGCACTTGCCAGGGGCGATGCCAGCGTTTCGATCTGATCGAGACGCACGAGCTCGCGCTGCTCCTTCTCGAAATACGCGACGCGGCCCCGCGTCAGCGGTTCGAGCGCGGCGCCGAACCGGCGGCGCGATTTCACGGCATTCTTCGCAACGCCGCGGCGCTTGCCGCGGTCCCGCGTCAGGAAGACCACAATCAGGTCGGCCTCGCCGTAGCGATAGGTGCGAAGTATCAGCGCTTCGGCGGAATACGCGGGCATGCCCGGTCATTGATCATACTTCAGTCGATTGGCTCGAGCCCGGCAACGATCTCCGGGCGCCTGGCCTCCAGGAAGGGGGGCAGCACGACCTTTTGCCCCAGCGTGGCGGGATCCTCATCGACCGCGAAGCCCGGACCGTCGGTCGCAATCTCGAACAGCACGCCGTTCGGTTCGCGCAGATACAGGCTGCGGAACCAGAACCGGTCCACGGGACCGCTGTTGGGGACCCGCATCTCGTTGAGCCGCGCCGCCCACCCCTCGCAGCCGGCATCGGGCGTACGGAACGCCACATGATGCACGCCCCCGGCGCCCTGCTGTGCGGGAGGCAGGTCCGGCTGCACATACACATGGAGCTCGGCGTGGGGCCCGTCTCCGTCGCCCATCTCGAAGACATGGACGTGCGACTGCGGACTCTCCCCATGCGGGAAGTCGCGCACCTGCCGCATGTTGAGCACGCGCGTCAGCAGCGACGCCGTGGGCGTCAGCGTCGGCACGCTGATCGCGATCGGCCCGAGTCCGCGGATCTGGTGCGCAGCGGGCACGGGGCTGCGCTCCCACACCGCCGGCGGATCCCCTGTGCCCCCATCGTCGATCAGTGCAAGCCGCTGCCCTTCGGGATCCTCGAACGTCAGTGTGAGCCGCCCGCCGGCCTCGGCGACGTCGCCGTGCGTCACGCCGAGCGCGCCGAGACGATCCTTCCAGTAGTCGAGCGCGTCCGCGCCATGTACGCGAAGGCCGGTGAGCACGATGCTGTGCGTCCCTCGCCGCTCGCGCGCTGCGGGCCAGTCGAAGAACGTCAGGTCGGTTCCGGGGCTCCCCTTCGCGTCGGCATAGAACAGGTGATACGCGCTGACGTCGTCCTGATTCACCGATCGCTTGACGAGCCGCATCCCCATCGTCTCTGTGTAGAAGCGATGATTTTCGCGAATCTTCGCCGAGACGGCCGTGAGGTGATGGATGCCTGTGAGTTGCATGCGCACGTCCTTCGGCCGGTCGGCTATCCGAGCTGCTGCAGCGACAGGGCCGCGAGGCCGAGGAAGACGAGGAAGCCGAACACGTCGGTGAGCGTCGTGATGAACACGGACGAGGCGAGCGCGGGATCGATCTTCAGCGCGCGCAGACCGAGGGGAATCAGCGTGCCCGCGGTGGCGGCGATGAACATGTTGATGATCATCGAGACGCCGAGCACGGGGCCGATCCACCAGCCGATGGCCGTGTCGGGGCGAATCAGATACGCCACGAACCCGGCGATGATGCCGAGCGCGACGCCGTTGCCGAGTCCGACGAGGCCCTCTTTCATCAGCGCCTTGCGCGCGTTGCTGAACGAGACTTCACCGAGCGCGATGCCGCGCACGATGACCGTCAGCGTCTGCGTCGCCGCGTTGCCGCCCATGCCGGCGACGATGGGCATGAACATCGCGAGCGCCGGCACGATGCCGATCGTGCCCTCGAACTTGCTGACGACGAACGAGGCCGCGAACGCGGTGACGAGGTTGACGCCGAGCCACGGCAGGCGGCGCTTGAGGGACTCGAGCGGGGGCGTGAGCGCGCCGTCCTCAATCGAAATGCCGGCCAGACGGAAGACGTCTTCGGTTGCTTCGTCCTTGATGACGTCGATGACGTCGTCGACCGTGATCACGCCAACGAGCTTGTTTTCCGCGTCGGTGACGGGCACCGCGAGCAGGTTGTACGACGCGACGAGCCGCGCCACTTCTTCCTGGTCGACATCGTCGCGCACGGCGATGAGGTCGGTCGTCATGATCCGCTTCAGCGGCGTATCTGGCGTGACCAGCAGCAGGCGGCGCAGCGACACCACCCCCACCAGATGGCGGCGCGCGTCGACGACGTAGAGATAGAACACCATCTCGACTTCGCGCGACGTCTGCAGCTCGGTGATCGACTCCCCCGCCGTCAGGTCTTCCGACAGCGCGAAGACGTTCGGGTTCATGATGCGGCCGGCCGTCTGCTCGGGATACTCGAGCAGCTCTTCGACGCCACCGCCAGGCTTGGGTTTGATCAGGTCGACGACGGCGTTCGACAGCGCTTCGGGGAGGTTGTCGATGATCGCTGCCGCGTCGTCGGACGGCAGCTCCTGCACGAGGCGCGCGATCTCCTCGGCGGGGCGTCCCGCGAGCAGCTCGGCGGCGATGTCGGGGCCCAGCTCGGCGATCGTTTCGGCCGCGAGGCGGGAGTTGCGCTCGAGGAGCAACGAGAACGTGGCCCGGCGCTCGCGATCCTGCAGCTCGCTGAAGACCTGCGCGAGGTCCGCGGGATACTGCTTCTGGAGCAGATTGACCAGGTTGCCGGTCGCCCCCATTCGCTGGAGCCGCCGGACCGAGTCGAGCACGATGTCGAGTCTGCGTGTCGGAGGCATGGGACCGTAACTCCGCACGATAGCACGGAGTTACGGGGAATCGTTAGGCTCGGAGCGGCCGATCAGCGGCGCCCGCGTCCTCCGGCAAGTGCGCGCCCCTGCGCGAGGCGCACGAGCAGCGAGAGCCGCTCGGTCTCGGCGGTGCAGACTTCCCTGCCGAAGGCCGTCGCGCGGTAGTAGCGCCGCCGCGAATCCTCGGAATCCGCGCCGGTCGGGGCATCGCATTCCTCGAGCAACTGCAGGGCCAGCATTTTCTTGATCGTGCTGTAGAGCGTGCCCGGCAGCAGGCGCACCTGACCGTTCGATCGCTCATCGATGGCCTGCATGACGGCATACCCGTGCATTGCATCGCCGCCCAGCGCGATGAGAATGTGAAAGACGGGCGCGCTCAGTGGCAGCAGCGAGTCGACGGGTGGACGCTTCCTGATCATCATTCAGCTCTCAGGGTGATGGCGGGATCGATGGAGGCTGCACGGCGCGCGGGCAGATACAGGGCCACGAGCGCCGTGGCAAGAACGGCCGCCACAGCGGCAGCAATCAGCAGCGGCTCCGCGGTGTCGGTGTGAAACAACTGGCTGCGGATCGCCGGCGCCGCGCCGAAGAACGCGGCGGCGAGCCCGGCGGCCGCGCCCGCGCCAATCCACTTCGCGCCGCGGCCGACGACCAGCGCGACCGCGTCACGCGAGACGGCGCCAAGGGCCATGCGGATGCCGATCTCCCGCCTGCGCTGCACGACGGTCAGCGCCGCGAGTCCGTAGACGTTGATCGCCGCGAGCAGAAGCGCGACGGCCGCAAACGCGTAGGCGGCCCGCGTGGACAGCAGTCGAGACTCGAGCGCCGTCGCAATCGTTTCGTGCATGGGCCGCACCCTGACGAGCACATCGGGGTTGAGTTGCCGGAACATCGCCTTGAGACTCTGCTCGTCGACCGACGCGCCCGCCTTCAGGCGCACGCCGAGCACGGCGAGCGTGCCCGGCGCCTGCGCGCCCTGCGCAAAATAGATCTGCGGATCGGGATTCGTGCCGAGCGCGTCGGCGTGGATGTCGTCCACGATGCCGATCACTTCCTGAGGGGCGGCGCCGAAAAGCGCGACCTGCGTGCCGACCGCGCCGTCAGTGAGATACCGCCGCGCAAACGACCGGCTGACGATCACGACGCGGTCGGGTGCGCCCAGGTCGCTGTCGTTGAAGAGGCGGCCCTCAATCGCGCGAATGCGCAGCAGACCGAAGAACGACGGTGAGACGACGAACGGCACGACCGACGCATCGTCGGCCGGCCCGAACGCGGCCCCGCCAGGGCGGATTCGCGAGAGGCCGAAGCGCGACGTGCGTCCCCCGGGCAGCGCCGACGAGACAGCCGCCTCGGACACGGCGCCGTGGGCGCGCGCCTGCTCGAGCACGCGTTGCGCGAACGCGTTGGTCGCGCCCGGCGTCATGCGCATCTTTGTCGTGACACTGAATTGCGCCGTGAGCACGCCGTCGGGGTCGAAGCCGAGCGGCGTCGATTGCAGACGGGACAGGCTCGCCGACAGCCACACGGCACAGCAGACGAGCACGAGGCTCAGCGCCACCTGACCTGCGATGAGCCCGGACTGCCAGCGCGCGCGGCGCAATCCTGCCACCGAGCGCGCCGCGTCCCGGATGCCGACCTGGCGCATCCTGCCAAGTCCGAGCAGGCGCGGGGCGAGACTGAAGGCGGCCGCCGACAGCACCATCAACGCCGCCGCCGCGCCGACCGCCGCACGGTCGACCGTCATGGTGTTCAGCCGTCCGGAATTGGGCGGCAGCGCCGCGCCCACGAGGGCGGCAAGCCCGTACGCCAGCGCAATGCCCGCAAGTCCGCCCGGTATCGCGAGCGCCAGCGACTCGATGAGCCACAGACGCGAGAGGCGCGCGCGCGAGGCGCCAAGCGCCATCCGTACAGCCACCTCACCGGCGCGTGACGCCGCCCTTGAGAGCAGCAGGCTCACGACGCTCGTGAGCGCAATCGCCAGCACGAGCACGACCGCGCCGAACACGATCCAGAGCGGCTGCTCGACGCTGCCGACGATCACCGGCTTGAGCGGCGTCAGA
>JALYRV010000187.1 GCA_030855205.1 Acidobacteriota bacterium
GACGTCGACTACGTCGAACTCCTGCGCGAGCGTCTCGACCATGCCGCGCAGCTCCTTGAACTCCCCCTTGGCGAGCGTCGCGCGCAACGCCTCGACGGTGGCCGTCGCGCGCCGTGCGCGGAGATCCGCTGCGGTCGGCAGCGCCGCGATTTCGACTTTCTGCTTGGTGAGTGACTCGACATTGCGCATCAGCCGCGACTGGCGCGGATCGACCAGCGTGAGGGCCACGCCCTCGCGGCCCGCGCGGCCGGTACGGCCGATGCGGTGCACGTAGACCTCAGGTGACAGCGGCACGTCGAAGTTGACCACGTGCGAAACATGATCGATGTCGAGCCCGCGCGCCGCGACGTCGGTCGCCACGAGAATGTCGGCCTTCTGCGATCGGAACAGCTGCATGACGCGGTCGCGCTGCTTCTGCAGCATGCCGCCGTGAATGGCCTGCGCGCCATAGCCGTGCGCCTGCAGCGTTTCGGTGACTTCCTCGACTTCGAGGCGCGTGCGGCAGAAGACGATCGCCGACTGCGGGTCTTCGTATTCGAGGATGCGATCGAGCGCCTGCATGCGCTGCGGGCGCGAGACGATGTACGCCGTCTGGCGAATCTGCGGCAGCTTGCCGGCCGCGCGCTTCTCGGTCTTGATCGTCACGCGCGCCGGCGTCTTCAGGTGGCGCGCCGCGATCCCTTCGATCCGCTTCGCCATCGTCGCCGCGAACAGCGCCGTCTGGCGCCCTTCGGGCGTCGTGTCGAGAATGGCCTCGAGGTCATCGGCGAAGCCCATGTCGAGCATCTCGTCCGCTTCGTCGAGCACGAGCACCAGCACGTTCGACAGATCGAGCGTGCCGCGCTTCAGGTGATCGAGCGCGCGGCCGGGGGTGGCGACGACGATATCGGCGCCACGGCGCAGTGAACGGATCTGCAGGTCCATGGGGGAGCCGCCATAGACCGGCACGACGCTGAGGTTCAGGCCCTTGCCGTACTTGTGCGTGGCTTCGGCGACCTGCATCGCGAGCTCGCGCGTCGGCACGAGGATGAAGCCGCGGGTCGTGCCCTTCTTGCCCGGTTCCTTCGCGAGGCGGTGCAGCATCGGCAGCGCAAACGCCGCCGTCTTGCCGGTACCGGTGCCTGCCTGGCCGAGCACGTCGCGTCCTTCGAGCAGGAAGGGGATGGCCTCCCGCTGGATGGGCGTGGGCTCTTCGTAGCCGAGCGCGTTGACGGCCGATACGAGCGACGGCGTGAGGCCGAGTGAGGAGAATCCGGGTGTTTCTTCGTCTTTGGTTGCCATAAGGGTCTCTGCGCAGCGTGCGCAACCTCCTATTATGGCCGCGTTTGCTCCGGAAGCCTACTCATGCGGGAGGATGGCTGGCCCGCCCGATTCGGGCTTTACCAGCCCTGGCGCGGATGAGCAACCACACTCCGACGAGCGCCAATCCCGCCGCGAACATCTGCGCGAGGGTAAGCCCGAACAGTATCTGTTCGTTGATGCGAATGAACTCGAGCAGGAACCGGAATCCGCCCGCGAGCAGAAAATACTGGCCCAGGACGGCCCCGTCTGACGCGCCGCGCCGTCGCGCGCGGATCAACCAGTACGCGAGACCACCGAGGAACACCGCTTCGTACAGCTGCGTCGGATGCACGGGGATGTCAGTCGGCGGCAGGCCGTTCGGGAAGGCGACGGCCCACGGCAGCATCGACGGCCTGCCGTAGTCATCCCCCACGAGAAAACAGCCGATGCGGCCGAGCATGTGCCCCACGGCCAGGGCCGGCGCCGCCGCGGCGAGCGTGCGCACGAGCGGTGCGCCCATCACCCGGATCGCCACGATCCCCGATCCGACGCCGCCCATGAAGCCGCCGAACCAGCTCAGGCCGGCGCGGCTGAAGAGCAGGTCCGTCACCGGCTGATCGCCGGAGAACTCGACGACCCATATGAGCTTCGCGCCGAGCAGGCCGCCTGCCGCGCCGATGATCGCGGCATTCTCGATGCGCTCGGGCAGGCCGCGCGCGCGCAGCTCCCGGCGGAAGACCCAGAGGCCGCACAGGAAGCCGAGCGCCACGAGCGCGCCGAAGCTCGTGATCTCGAAGCTGCCTATGCGGACGATGACCGGATACATGGCCTATATGCCGCCGGCGGGGCGCCGCGCGCGCGCCGATGTGTGGGTGTGGCGAATCTTCCAGGCGCCGCTCTCGTCCTTCACGAGCACGAGCGTCTCGAGCCCGCCGCTGTCGATAATGCGTTCGCCCATCTTCGCCTTGAGGAAGTACTGCGACACGGCATAGGCCGTGCGGCCGTCGCCGAGCACGTGCACCTTCTGCTCGGTATGCCCGAACTGCAGGTTCTCGAACGCCTTCAACTCGGGGCCGAGATGATGATCGCGGTAGTCGGCCCACCCGTTGTTGATGCCGCCGCCCTCGTAAATCGTGACGTCGGGATGGTAGTACGTTGCGAGCCTGTCGAGGTCCTTGGCATTGAATGCCGCGTCATAGCCCTTCAGCCACTCGGTGATGCGGGCCGCCTCGCCGGGCGCAGTCTGATGTGCGGCATCGGCCGCGTGGGCCGCATGCGTCTGCGGCGGCGCGTCAGCCCCGGCGCGCTCAGGCGGGCGGACGCCGACGTGCGCGGCGGCTATCGCAGGCACGGCCAGCGTCAACAGGGTGAACGCGATGACTTGTCGCATGTATCTCTCCTTCAGGATCGTGCTCAACGCGCCGCGCATCAGAACGTTACCCGAAGCCCGGCGCTGACGCGTCGCGGCGGCGAGGCTACCATGCCGCGCGACCGATCGGCCAGATGGATCCGGTCAGCCACGTTGTAGATCACCACGAACATCGATATCCGGCCACTGCGCAGATACAGGTTTCCACCGGCATTCCAGGTCACCGCGGCATCGATCAGCCCGCGTTGGCCGTCGGCTGTTCCCGGCATGGTGTTGAGGTCGTCGCCGAATTGCGAAGCGACGTAGACCATCTCGCCGAAGACATCCGCGCGCGTGCGCAGGCGGTAGCCCGCCGTCACCGTTGCGAGATGCCTGGGCGCGTACGGCAGGCGGTTGCCCGTGACGCTGACCGTCGAGAATCCAGGGACGCCGCTCGAGCGCACGCCCGTGAACCGCGCGACCGGCAGGAACGTGTAGGCGGCGCGCACATAACTGCTGTCACCGCGCCCCGCGCGTGACGCGCGCTCGGCGCGCAGGCCGGCCTCAATGCCCTGGTGCAGCGTCCGGCCGCCGTTGGTCAGCGTCGCGCCCGCGCCTCCCGCGAGCGATGCGGGGACGATCTGGTTCTCGTAATCCATCCGGAAGAACGTCGCGTCGAAACGCACGCTCGCACCAAGATCAGCCCGAACTCCGGTCTCGGTGTTCCAGCTCAATTCGGGATCGAGCTCGACGACACCGCCGTTGTTGCCGATCGAGTCTTCGACGCGCGGTGGCGCAAAGCCGCGGTGGATGCCGCCGAAAAGCAGCGCCTTCGAGCCGAGCGACAGGGCCGCGCCGACGCCAGGAACCACCTGCGTGAAGCGGGTCTGGCCGGTGGCGCCGGTGAGGCCGTTGCGGCGATCGAAATGCACGTTCTCGACGCGCACGCCCGGGGTGATCGACAACCGGCCGAGCGGCACGCGGTGCTGGACGAATCCTGACGCTGCCAGCACGCCACGCTCGTTCTGCTCCAGCAGGCGGCCGTCGCGCGCTGCGGGTGTGTCGCCGTTCCTCTGCTCCCGGTCCTGCGCTTCCGCGTGGATGCGGGCGCCGAAGTCCAGCTCGCCACGCACGCCGAAACTGACGCTCGCCCGCGACCCGAGCCCGCCCGTGACGTAGCGGCGCAGCCGTCCTTCATTGCCGCACGACGTCAGCAGGTTCGCCATGCCTCCGCATGCGGGATCGCCGGAATCGGTGGGCCGCTGGCCCGAGTGATTCGATTGGCGCCAGTGGTCGCGCGCGAAGCGCGAGAGATACGCCGTGGTCGCCACCGACGTCCGCGCGCCCATCACGGCATGGTGGGAGAGGGACGCGCCCGCGCGATCGGCGAGAAACTTGTCATTGATGAACGGATTCTGGCGCGGGTTTTCCTGGAACTCACTCGCACGCAGACCTGAATAGGGCGTCGTCGATCGCTCGCGATAGTAGTTGCCGCGAGCCACGACCAGCTGGCCGGCGCCCGCCGCGAACGTCGTCTTGCCGCTGGCATCGTAGACCCCGGTGTCGATGTTCGCGCGCGCGCCATCGCTCGTCAGGGCGTGCAGGTTGACGAAATAGCCGATGCGGCCTCGCGTGGATCCGAACGACCCCGCGCCATCGAGGAACGAATGCGTGCCGGCCCTCAGTGAGAAACTGCCTTCTGGCTCGGCGGGCGGAAGCGGCGTGATGTAGTTGATGACGCCGCCGATCGTCGACGGGCCGTACGCAATCTGGCCGGAGCCTTTGAGCACTTCGATGCTCTCGAAGCGCTGCAGCGGCGGGTGGTAGTAGCTCGCGTTGTCGCCATACGGCGCGAACGCCAGCGGCACGCCATCTTCGAGCAGCAGCACTTTCGACGAGCGCGTCGGACTCAGCCCGCGAATGCTGATGTTCGGCCGCAGGCCCAGGCCTTCTTCATCGACGACCGACACGCCGGGAATGCGGCGGAGCGCCTCGTTGACAGTGGGTGGATGGGACAGGCGGAGGGCGTCGCCCCCGAGAAAATCAAATGAGCCGGGCAGCCTGGGCTCGAGCGGCAGCGCGCGGCCGATGCGCCCCTGCACGATCACCGATTCGCTGACGACCGGCGTCTGCGCCGCGGGCGTCGCCAGCGACGCTGCCTGCTGAACCAACCCGAACACGACGACGAAGGCCACGACACTCGCTGACATCAGACTCCTCGCTAATTGAGAACGTTCGCAATTAGTGAGGATCGTATATCCGACCAAATAGGTCGTCAATTGGAAAGTTGCCGCCCGATCGGCCTGCTGCCCGCTCTGCAAGTCGGCAGCGACTACCGTCTCAGCGCTGCCTTCACGCGGTCGATGGGCAGCGCCTCGAACGTTCTGCCGCTTCCGGTCACCGTCGTCGCCTTCAGGAGCGAGTTGTAGATCGCTTCCTCTGTCGCATCGAGGACGGCCGTGAAGAGCAGCGAGACGCCGTCGGTCGGCAGCACCGTACGCGTCTGCGGCGTTGATGCACCCATCGTGACGCGCAGCGACGAGTGCGTCGAGAACGCGATCGCGAAATCGCCGCTTCCGTTCGAGTAGCTCGATCCCGTGCGCGCCAACGCGAAAATCGCGCGCGCGGCGAGGCGCTTCAGATCGCGCGCGTCGAGCGGTGCGTCGGTTGCGACGACGATCATGCAGGATCCGTCTTCGGCAGGGGCTGGGCCTGCCGCCCCGCGGCCTGGTCCGGGGATCGGCCGTCCATCGATCCGCAGCGCGCCGCCATAGTTGGTCTGCACGATCACACCGACCGTCCATTCGCCCGCCTTGCGCGACGATGTGCCGATGCCGCCTTTCCATCCAAAGGCAACCGTTCCGGTGCCCGCGCCTACCGAGCCCTCCAGGACGGGACCGCTCGAGGCCCTGGTGATCGCGTCGATCACGTGCTGCGGCCGCACGTGCATGCCGCGGATGTCGTTGAGCGCGGCGTCATTCGTTTCGCCCACCAGCGCATTGACGGAGCGCACCTGTTCGTTGCCGGGCTGATCGAGCGTCCAGCGCGCGACCCCTTCGATGCCCGCGCCCACTGAGAGCGTGTTGGTGAGCACGATCGGCGTTTCGATGGCGCCGAGCTCGTCGACCTGTGTCGAGCCGGCGAGCTTTCCGAACGCGTTGCCGATGGAGACGGCGCCCGCGACCTTGTCGCGAAACAGGTTGCCGCCATGCGGCAGGATGGCCGTGACGCCCGTGCGCACGTTCTCGCCCTGCACCAGCGTGACGTGCCCCACGCGCACGCCCTCCACATCTGTAATAGCGTTGAGCGGGCCGGGTTCGAGCGACCCGGCCGTAATGCCGAGGTCGCGTGCTCTCGGCCTCTCTGCCGGGGCCTGCCCGGTCAACAGACCAGCCGCCAGCGTCGTAATCAGGATTCGAATCATCTGTATCTCCCCCGCGCCGTTTTGAGAATAATAGGCCGTCGGCCGGCCCTGTGGCCTGCGCCCCCGGAGGATCCCATGCACCAGCGCCGTTCTTCACGCGTCACCGCGATGCTGCTCGCCGTCGCATTTGCCGCGTCCGCGCCCCTGTCGGCCCTTGCCCAGCAGGCGGCGCCGCGCGCCGCGGCCGCCAAGCGCCCGCTCACGTACGACACCTACGACTACTGGAAGAACGTGGCCGGCACGGAGCTGTCGCGCGACGGCGACTGGCTCGCCTACGCCCTCACGTCCGAAGCCGAAGACAGCGAGCTCATCGTCATCAATCTGAAGACGAAACAGCAGTTCAAGCAGGCGCGCGGCACCGAGCCGTCGTTTACGCCCGACGGCAAGTTCGTCGTGTTCACGATGCCGGCGCCGAAGGAAGAGGTCGAGAAGGCGCGCAAGGCGAACACGCGTGACGAAGACCTGCCGAAACCGGGCGCGGGCATGATGTCACTGCCCGACGGCAAGGTCACGACGTTCGACAAGATTGGCACCGTGCGGCTGCCCGCCGAGTCGTCGGCCTGGGTCGCGCTGCAGCGTCCGCGCGCCAACGCCGGCGCGGGCCGCGCCGGACGGCAG
>JALYRV010000188.1 GCA_030855205.1 Acidobacteriota bacterium
GCGGAGATCAATGCCTTTGCCTCCGACGTCGATGCCGATCAGCGCATGGAGATCGACCGCATGCGCGGGATGCTCATGGAGATGGAGAAATGACAGTGAAAGCACTCAGGTTCGTCTCGGCGTCGGTCTTCGCGGTGCTGGCCGGCGTGTCGCTCGCCGCCCAGCAGCCTGCGCCTCCGCAGGCGCCGGCGCCCATCGTCTCGAACGATCCGCGTGTGGGGCTCAAGGCGGGCATCACCGATGCGGGTATCGCGGCGCGCCACATGGAGCTGGTCGCCAACCTGCCGCGGCCCGAGGGTTTCTTCGATCCCAAGGCGCTCGGCGATCTGAACTACGCGAACTCGGACCTGGCGTTCAAGGGGAACATGATGTTCCTCGGCAACTTCCACGGGTTCAATTTCTATGACGTCGAAGACCCGCGCCGTCCGAAACTGCGCACGTCGGTGCAGTGTCCCGGTGGCCAGGGTGACGTGTCGATCTACGGCAACCTGCTCTTCATGTCGGTCGAGCAGACGCGCGGCCGCCTCGACTGCGGCCTGCAGGGCGTGACGCCGGCCGTGAGCGCCGAGCGCTTCCGCGGCGTGCGCATCTTCGACATCACCGACATCGACAAGCCGACCCAGATTGCGGCGGTGCAAACCTGCCGCGGCTCGCACACGCACACGCTCGTCGTCGATCCCGACGACAAGCAGAACATCTACGTGTACGGCTCGGGCACGGGCGGCGTGCGCTCGGGAGACGAGCTGGCGGGCTGCTCGGGCGGCAAGCCGGAGGAGGACGCCAACACGGCGCTCTTCAGCATCGACGTCATCCAGGTGCCGCTCGCGACGCCGGCGGCGGCAAAGATCGTCAGCCGGCCGCGCATCTTCGCGGACCTGACGACGGGCGCGATCTCCGGCCTGTGGGCGGGCGGCGATCACGGGCCGGGCACGCAGCGCACGAGCACGACGAACCAGTGCCACGACATCACGACGTACCCGGAGCTCGGCCTCGCGGCCGGCGCGTGCTCGGGCAACGGCATCCTGCTCGACATCTCGGACCCGGTCAATCCAAAGCGCCTGGACCACGTCTCGGACAAGAACTTCGCCTACTGGCACTCGGCGACGTTCAACAACGACGGCACCAAGGTGATCTTCACGGACGAATGGGGCGGCGGCACGCGGCCGCGCTGCCAGGCGACCGACCTGCCGACGTGGGGCGCCAACGCGATCTTCGACATCAAGGATCGCAAGATGCAGTTCGGCAGCTACTACAAGATGCCGGCGCCGCAGACCGACAAGGAGAACTGCGTCGCGCACAACGGCTCGCTGATCCCCGTGCCGGGGCGCGACATCATGGTGCAGGCCTGGTATCAGGGCGGGCTGTCGATTTTCGACTTCACCGATCCGAAGCACCCGGTCGAGATCGCGTTCTTCGACCGCGGGCCGATCGATGCGGTCACGCTCACCACGGCCGGCTACTGGTCGACCTACTGGTACAACGGGTTCATCTACGGGTCGGAGATCGCGCGCGGCGTCGACATCTTCCGCCTGAAGCCCAGCGAGTTCCTCTCGCAGAACGAGATCGACGCGGCCGGACTCGTGCGCATGGATACGTTCAACGCGCAGCACCAGCCGAAGATGGCGTGGCCCGCGCACCCGACCGTCGGGCGCGCGTATCTCGACCAGCTCACGCGCAGCAAGGGCCTGCAGGGTGCCCGCGCGTCCGCGGTGAAATCGGCGCTCGACCGCGCCGAGAAGGCGCGCTCGTCGCGCGACAAGTCGGCCGCGGCCACGCAACTGGGGACCGTCGCCGCCGATCTCGAGTCCGCCGCCACCGGCGCCGACGCCGCGCGCATGCGCGCGCTGGCGACGACGCTCAAGGACATCGCCGCGACGCTCAGGTAAGTTGCGTACCGCGCTCCTGTTGATTCTGCTCGCGGCCGCCGGACCTCCGGCGGCCGCGCGCGCGTTCAACGGCGTCGCCATCCTCGCCGAAGGCGATCGCACGCTGTCGATCGTCGTCTCCGGCTACGCGGACCGCGCCGAGGGCCGTCCCCTCACCGCCAGCGCGCGCTTCGTCATCGGGTCCCTCAGTAAGCAGATCACCGCCGCCATCGTCATGCGCGAGGTGGAAGCCGGGCGGCTTGCGCTGACCGGCGATGTGCGCGGACTGCTGTCGCACACATCGACCGGCACGTTCGCCTATTCGAACGTCGGCTACAACACGCTCGGCCAGATGGCGGAGCGCGCATCGGGCCGCCGGTTCTCGGCGCTGGCCGCCGAGCTGTTCACGCGCTGCGGGATGCACGAGACGACGGCCGCGGGCGCGGGGGCGGTGCAGGACGAGGCCGTCGGGTACGACGAGATGACGGACGGGTCGCTCGCTCCCGTGAACGAGGCCGTCACACCTGCCAGCGTGCCGTCGGGCGGGATCGTGTCCACCGCGCCGGATCTCATCCGGTGGAACGCCTGCCTGCATGAAGGGCGCGCCGTGACGCCGGCGAGCTATGCGGAGATGACGCGCGCGTCGGCGTCGCGGCCGCAGCGCTGGGGCCAGGTGGACTATGGGTTCGGCATTCAGGTTTCAGGTTGTGGGGGACGGGGCTCCGGAGGCCCCCCGTGCACGACCGAGTACAGCCACGGCGGCTACGTGCCTGGTTACATCGCAACGCTTCTTTACTATCCGGCGACCAAACGGAGCCTGGTCGTGCTGGAGAATACGTCCTGGGACGCGGGCAACATGACGCGCGCGTTCGCACCGCACGACGCATTTCGCGACCAGGCGCGACAGGGCAGCCCCACGCTGACGCTGTTACGATAGCCGTCACCATGACGTCCACATCGAGCCGCACGCCCGTCCTTGTCATGCTCGCCGTCTCGCTGGCCCTGCTCGTGCCCGGCATCTTCATGCCCGTGCTCACGATCCGCGGCGTGCTCACGCCGGAAGGCATCGCGCGCATGACGCCGATGGTGCTCGACAAGGGGCTCGATGAGGGCACGGTCAACGCGCTCAAGGCGCTGATCAATCCCGCGATGATCACGTTCCTTGAAGCCACGGGCGGGGACCTGCGGAAGATGATCATCGACCGGCTGGGCCCGCGCCTCACCGAGGCGCTGCAGAAGGGCGTCAGCGAGGTCGAGGTCTACACGCAGACGCGCAGCATTGCCGGCGCCGTGCAGAATCTCTACCGGGTGGGCAGTCCGATTCCAGCGACGCTGATTCTCCTCTTCAGCGTCATCGTGCCGCTGATGAAGGCGGCGCTCGTGGCCTGGGCGATGTTCGTGCGCGACGCGGCGCTGCGGCAGCGCACGCTTGGCTTCGTCGAGGCCATTGCCAAGTGGTCGATGGCCGACGTGTTCGTCGTGGGTCTCTTCATCACCTTCCTCGCGGCGGAAGCGAGCCAGGCGGCGCCCGGCGATCCGGCGGCGGCGCCGCTGCTGAAGTTCGACGCGACGTTCGGGCCGGGCTTCTACTGGTTCACCGCCTACTGCCTGTTCTCGCTCGCGTCGCAGCAGTACACGGCGCGGCTCGCGCGCCGCGCGCCGGCGGACACGCTCCCGGCCTGATCGGCTGACACGCGTTGCGGATCTATCTCGTCGAAATGATTGGCGCGCTGGTGTTCGCGGCGTCCGGCGTGCTCGCGGTGCGCCGCCACGGCATCGACCTCATCGGCGCGCTCTTCCTCGGCGTCATCACCGCGATTGGCGGCGGCACGATTCGCGACATCGTGATCGGCGCGCGCATCTTCTGGATTGTCGATTTCAACTACGTCTGGGCGGCGGCAGCCGCATCGGTGCTCGCGTTCTTCCTCAGCCGGCCCGGCCCGAAAGGGCAGCGCGTGCTGCTGTATCTCGATGCCATGGGCGTTGCCTTGTTCACGGTCGGCGCGGCCAGCAAAGTCCTGGCGCTGGGCCTCGCGCCGGCCGTCGCGGTGATCATGGGACTCATTACTGGAATCGGCGGCGGCCTGCTTCGCGACGTACTCGCCGGACGGCCGACGCTGCTGATGTCGCGCGAGATCTACGCGACGCCGATTCTCGCCGGATGCAGCCTGTACGTCGCGTTGCGAGAGTTCGCGCCCGGCTTCTCACTCGCGGGACCGATCGCCATGGCCGTCATCTTCGGCACGCGCGCCATCGTCATCTTCCGCAACCTGCATATGCCCGGGTGGCTCAGGCGCGAGGACGCGACGTGAGGTCTTACTTCCACCCACTGGACTTGCGCGTGAAACGCGCGGGCAGCGCCGGCTTGCGCTCCGGCTCCGGGCCGGTTTCGCCCGAGGCTTCCGCGATCTCGCGCTCGAGGTCCTCGTCGTTCGGCAGGCCTTCGAGCTGATCGAGGAACTGCACCGACTGCTGCGACGGGATCTCGAACTTCCGCCCGCACGCCTTGCAGGTCACGTCCTCGTCGAGCCGCAGCAGGTAGTCGCGCAGCTTCGCGAACTTGGCGCGGTCTTCCGCGTCGGCTCCCGCGGGCAGCCGATCCTTCTTGGCTCGCCGCACCCAGCGCACGCTGTAGTCGTTGGTGCGGTGGCACTTCGGGCACTGGTACTTGCCGGTGCGGGTTTCGGGCCGCTCCGAGAAAAAGGCGCGCTCGTCGAGAGACATGCCGTCATCGTAGCAACGGCCATGGCCGCGGGTCGAGGACAATAGGCTGGATGGCCCTCACCGCGACGATCTACAACTTCGACGTCGAGCTGGCCGACAGCGACCGGCACGTCTATGAGACCCTGGCGCTGCGGGTGGCCCGGCACCCGTCCGAGTCGGAGGAGCATCTCGCGGCGCGGCTCCTGGCCTATCTGCTCGAGTACGGCGAGGGCATCGCGTTCTCGCGCGGCATCTCCGATCCCGACGAGCCGGCGATTGCCGTGCGCGACCTGACCGGCCGCATCCGCACCTGGATCGACATCGGGTCGCCCGACGCCGCGCGTCTGCACAAGGCGTCGAAGTCCGCGGACCGTGTGGTGGTGTATACGCACAAGGATCCGGCGCAGCTCCTCAAGCAGCTGGCGGGGGAGCGCATCCATCGCAGCAGCGATCTGGAGATCCATGCGATCGATCGCGATCTGATTGCCGCGCTGGTCGCGCGGCTGTCACGCCGCGTCGCGTTCAGCCTGTCGGTCAACGAGCGCGATTTGTATCTCTCGATCGGGGACGAGAACCTGACGGGGCACGTGACGCGTGTGGCGCGCGAGGCGTGACGGGCGGGCTCTTCGAGACATCGCTACCTTTGCCCGAGGGACTCGTCTACGAGCCCGAGGCGCTTTCCTTCGCCGAGGAGCAGGCGTTGCTGGACTCGATCAGGCCGCTCGAGTTCGGCGAAGTCAGGATGCACGGCATCGTCGCCAGGCGCCGCGTCATTCAGCTCGGATGGCACTACGGATTCAGCCGCCGCGCGCTGACGCCGGGACGCGAGATGCCCGCATTCCTGCTGCCGATCCGCGAGCGAGTCGGGGCGCTGACCGGAACGGAGCCGGCCGCATTCTCCGAAGCGCTGATTACGGAGTACGCGCCCGGCGCGGCGATTGGCTGGCACCGCGACGCGCCGCCGTTCGATGTGATCGTGGGCGTGTCGCTGCTGTCGCCCTGCAGGTTCAGATTCCGCCGCGGCCCGGCCGGCGGGCGCGAGACGCGCGAGCTGGTGCTGGCGCCGCGATCGATCTACGTACTCGACGGTCCCGCGCGCACCGAGTGGGAGCACAGCATTCCGCCCGCGACGGAGCTGCGCTATTCGATTACGTTCCGCACGCTCCGGCCGCGCTGAGCCGTGCAAGGTGAACCATCCACGGCCTGACCACCGAATCTGAGTTGCCAGGGTCTAAGGGGGCATGACGATGAACATTTGGCGGCCGTCAACTCGCTTACCCCTCGTAGTGTTTTGCGTGCTGGCGACATGCGTGGCCGCGGTGTCCTGCGACCGCCAGGAGCAATTGTCCGACGGCCACTTGCGCCGCGTCGCGGCAGCCGCCCGGCAAAAAGGGGAGTCGAGTGCGGTCATGGGTTATTTCGACGAACCGAACCTGTTTGGCTCTAGCCTTGCCGACGCACTGGAACATTATTCGTTCCTCACCGCCGTAGCGACGCCTGCGCAGCAGGTCGAGGTCGCACCGGACGAGATTCGGACGTGGTTTATTTTCGATGGGGCTGGCCACGTGGCTGGCGCTCGAACAGCCGGACCTCGGTGCGGAACTCTCCGCTTGCCGACGAACGTAAAACTCAGCGACGGGCAGCTTGCGATGCCCCTTCGTATCGGAAGTGCAGATGTCGACGGGATCCGGCTGACGATGCAAGGTGCGGATTCAGAGCTGACCCTTCGACCTGGCCAGAAGTATTTGCTGATTGTCCAGCTGTGCCCCGACCAAGTGATTCGCCCCTCATACGGCGCATTGTCGGTTTTCTACGTTGATTCACAGGGCGGGATTCGACCCGTCGTCACCTCCAAACCCAATCAAACCGCAACCTCGGTCTTGGATGGGCTCGGAACGATCGAACGGCTCAGGGAAGCAGGAGAAGGTAAGAACGATCAGTAACGAATCGAAAACCGGAGTTTCAGGGAAGGAAGTGAGCCGCGAAGGAATCGAACCTTCAACCCGCAGATTAAGAGTCTGCTGCTCTGCCAATTGAGCTAGCGGCCCACACGGAGTGGAATCGAACCCGAATAATAACGTACCGCTATACTCGGA
>JALYRV010000189.1 GCA_030855205.1 Acidobacteriota bacterium
ACGATGTGTCGTGGGGCAGGGCGCGGCTGGCGCTGCGCGCGCGCAACGGCGCGGAGCTCGTGCAGGCGGAGCAGACCATCCGCGCCTCGGTGATCAAGCCAACCGACAACAAGGTCGCGCGCTTCAACCGCCGCATCTCGCTGCCGATCAGCATCGCGCTGATTCCCACGCCGCTGACCGCGAATCAGCTTTCAATCCTGCTCGTCGCGGTGGGCTTCTATTCCGGATGGCTCTTCAGCCTGGGCACCTACTGGTCGTTCGTGATCGCGGCGTTCCTCGGCCTGGCGGCTAGCATTCTCGACGGCTGCGACGGCGAGATCGCGCGCCTCAAATATCAGGAGACGACGCTCGGCTGCTGGATTGAGACGGTGGGGGACTATTCCTACTACGTCGCGATCTTCATCGGCATGACCGTTGGCGTCGCCAGGTGGACCGGCATGCCGGTGTTCCGCTGGCTGGGCATCCTCACGCTGATCGGGACGTTCATCACGTTCGCGCTACTCATCTATCTGAGGAGCACAATCACCGCCGGCCAGCCCGACCAGCTCCACGCCATCGGCAAGGCCCGCTTCAACGCGGAGCCGTCGTGGTGGACGCGCATGGTGTGGAAGGTGTCGATGGTGGCCACGCGGTCGTTCATGCCCTACATGATCATGGGCCTCGCCCTCCTCGGGCTCATGCCGGTCGTCATGATCCTCGCCGCCGTAGGCTCGCACACCTACTGGATCAGCCTCGCCGTCAAACTGCGCGCCCTGACCGGCGCAGACGGCACGCTCGAAACACAGAACTCCAACCTCTAACTTCCTACGCGCGTAGCGCGACCGTCGGGCTCACGCGCAGGGCGCGCCTGACTGGGATCACTGCGGCAAGCGACACCACGAGGAGCAGCACGCACGCGGTGACCGCGAGCGTGGCGATGTCGACTGGCGGCAGGCCGAACATCAGAGACTGCGCGAGACGCCAGGCGGCCAGCGTCGCGGCGAATCCAACTGCGATGCCTGTGGCGGTGAGGCGCAGTCCGAGCAGGAGAATCGACCGGCCCACGTCCAGGGCGCTGGCGCCGAGCGCGAGGCGCAGGCCAATCTCGCGCGTGCGCCTCTGGACCGAATCCAGCATCAGGCCGTATGCGCCCGCAAGGGCCAGCAACAGCGCCATAAGTCCGCACGCCGCCACGAGCGTGCGGGCGAAGCGGTCCATGACGAGCGTCTCCCCCAGATGCGTGTCGAGCGACGTCAGCCGCTGCAGCTCCATGTGCCCGGCGTTCATGGCCGGGCGCAGCGCGTCGAGCATCTCGCCGGGATTCTCGCGAGTGCGCATCACGACGTGCATGCGCGGCAGATAGACCTGCTCCAGCGGGCGATAGACCATCGGCGCGGGCGCTTCCTGCATCGTGCGGTAGCGGCCCGATCGCACGACGCCCACGATCTCGATCGCGTCGCCGCGGGCGTCGATCAGGCGGCGCCCGACGGCCGAGCCGCCGAAGTAGTGGCTCACCGCGATCTCACTGACAAGCGCGACGAGCGGCGCCCGCGCCGAGTCGGCATCGCGGAAGGCGCGGCCGCCGATGATCGGCGTCTGCATCGCGGACAGATAGCTACGCGAGATGACGTTGACCTCCATCTCCGCGCGCTCGATGACGCCAGGCTTGGTCTCGAAGCCGAACGTGGCGCGCGGCGCGGGGGCGAGAGGGAGGACGGATACGAGTCCGGCGTTCGCCACGCCCGGAATCGTCAGCGCCTGCGCCACCGCTTGCCGGTAGGCCGGCATGCCTCGCGCGGGGTCGAATGACCACGGAGGCTCCGAGAGTGTGGCCACGGCGACGGTGCGCGCGCCGAAGCCGAGATCCCCTTCGAGCGCCTCTCGCAGGCTCCGCTCGAGCAGCAGCGCCGAGACGAGCAGCACCGTCGATATCGCGATCTGCGCGACCACGAGCCGGAGCTGCACGCGCGCGCCGCGTCCTGTCTCAGAGATGCTGCCGGCGTCGCCTCGCAGATCGAGCAGCGTGGCCGGCGCGCTTCCATAAATGGCCGGCAGCACGCCGAGCGCGATGCCCGCCAGCGCCGCCCCCGCCAGCGTCGCCGCCGCGATCGCCGCGCTCAGGCGCGCGTCCATCATCGCCGCGTGTTCGGGCGCGAAGAGCGACGGCACGATCGTCGACGTCCAGTACGCGAACAGCAGTCCTGCGCATCCTCCCAGAAGGCCGACGCTGGCGCTTTCGAGGAGGATCTGGAGGGCGAGCGCGCGGCGGCTGGCGCCGAGCGCGAGTTTCACGGCGAAATCGCGGCGGCGTGCGTTGCCGCGCGAGAGCAGCAGGCTTGCCGCGTTGACGAACGCGCAGGCGAGCACGAGCAGGGTCGCGCCCATGAGCACGACCGTGAGCATGCGCGTCTCGGCGGCGAGCGCGGGATCGAGATAGGAGTAGCGGTCGATCGTGAATCGCCGCGCCTCTTCCGGATCGGTGACCGTGCCTTTGTTCGTGGCGGGGAAGCGCGTGGCCAGCGCCGTCGCGAGAGTGGTGGCGTCTGCCGTGGCGCGTGCGCGATCGTCGACGCGCGCGACGACCGACAGCCTGCGTGTGCCGCGGTCCACCAGCGAGGCGTCCTCCGGCAGCAGCATCCAGACATCGGTGACGCGTCCGAGATACAGCCCCCGGAAGCGGGGCGGCGCGACGCCGGCAATCGTCAGCGCGCGTCCTTCAACACCAATTGTCTTGCCGGCGATGGCGGGATCTCCGCCGAACGTGTCGAAGAGCGTGTGACTGATCACGGCGGCGTTCGTGTCGCCGGCGGCGAGCAGCCGTCCGCGCGCGGCCTGCATGCCGAGCGTGGCGAAGAAGCCGGAGGTGACCGCCGCGATGCGCGCGTGCTGGAGCTCCCCTTCGAAGCGCACGCTGGCCGTCAGGCTGTCGTCGTAGCCCGCGGCGGCGGCTATCGAAGGGGCTTCGGACCGGAGCGACTCGAGGTCCGGATGAGAGGTCAGGCCGAGGGCGCTGCCGTTGCTGCGGCTCGTGTGGATGCTGACGAGCTGCGCGGGGTTGGCGATACCCGGAGGCGGCCGCAGCATGAGCGTACTAATAAGGTTGAAGACTGCCGCGTTGGCGCCGATGCCCATCCCCAGGCTGACGACCAGCGCGGCCGTGAGGAACGGGGCCTTTGAGAGCGCCCTGAGGGCATAGCGGATATCGTGGGTCACGGACGCAGTGTCATGAGGAAGGTCACCTGATGCCTGAGCTTAGGCCGTGAGCCATGAGCTGTGGGCCAAAAAAAATAGGGCCTTTGAAAGAACCCTCGTACTTTCGGGCCTGTTCCCTGCATCTGGCGTTCGCGCCGGCCCCGAGGCACAATATATTGCGGTTTTGAGGCTTGACAGCCCTGTAAACAAGGCGCATATTTAGCCCCCGGTAACGCGACAACCACCGCGGATTTCTCCCAGCTTTCCGCCAGGAGTAAGTGCAAACGGACGTATCCGTTTTCGCGTCGCGCATGTACGGGTTCACAGTTTTTCGCGGGTCTCGCTCATGGGGTGTGGGCGGGACTCGGATGTAGTCGGAGGATCAATGCAGAGAGGCGCTGCCCAGCCCGTCGAGTCGACGGTTCCGCAGAACGGTGGTCACGTGCAGATTGGCGCGTCCATCCCCGGGCTCGAGTTCGACAGGTATTTCAGCCGGGAAGGCATCGACCCGTTCGACGAAGTCGAATGGGAGGTCCGCTCGGCCATCATCGGGAACGAAAAGGGGGAAAACGTCTTCGAGCAGCGCGACGTCGAGATCCCCAAGGCCTGGTCGCAAACCGCCACCAACATCGTCGTCTCCAAGTACTTCCGCGGGCAGCTTGGCACCCCCGAGCGTGAGCGCTCCGTCAAGCAGCTGATCGGCCGCGTGGTCGACACCATTACCGAATGGGCGCGCAAGCAGAAGTACTTCGCGAGCGAAGACGACCTCTCGAATTTCTCTGATGACTTGAAGCACCTGCTCGTCTATCAGAAGGCGGCGTTCAACAGCCCCGTGTGGTTCAACTGCGGCTTCGAGAAGGCGCCGCAGTGTTCGGCGTGCTTCATCAACAGCGTGCAGGACACGATGGACTCGATCCTCACGCTGGCCAAGACCGAGGGCATGCTGTTCAAGTTCGGCTCCGGCACGGGCTCGAACCTCTCGGCGATCCGCTCGTCGAAGGAAGTGCTCGCCGGCGGCGGCACGGCCTCGGGCCCCGTCTCGTTCATGAAGGGTTTCGACGCGTTCGCGGGCGTCATCAAGTCGGGCGGCAAGACGCGCCGCGCGGCGAAGATGGTGATCCTCAACGCCGAGCATCCCGACATCGAAGAGTTCATCAACTGCAAGGTCGAGGAAGAGAAGAAGGCCTGGGCGTTGATCGATGCCGGCTACGACGGCTCCTTCACGGGCCCCGCGTATGCGTCGGTCTTCTTCCAGAACTCCAACAACTCCGTGCGCGTCAATGACGACTTCATGCGCGCGGTGCTCGACGATGGCGAGTGGACGACGAGGGCGGTGCGCGACGGCGCGCCGATGGAGACGTACAAGGCGCGCGACCTGATGCGTCAGATTGCCGAGGCCACGTGGGTGTGCGGCGATCCCGGCATGCAGTTCGACACGACCGTCAACGACTGGCACACGTGTCCCGAGACGTCGCGCATCAATGCGTCGAATCCCTGCTCGGAATACATGTTCCTGGACGACTCGGCGTGCAACCTGTCGTCGCTCAACCTCATGAAGTTCCTGCGTGAGGATCTCGAGTTCGACTACGCGTCGTTCGAGGCCGCCTGCAAGGTCATGATCACGGCGCAGGAGATTCTCGTCGACAACTCGAGCTATCCGACGCCGGCGATCTCGAAGAACTCGCACGACTATCGTCCGCTCGGTCTCGGCTACGCCAACCTCGGCGCGCTGCTGATGGCGCGCGGCCTGCCGTACGACGGCGACAACGGGCGTGACTACGCGGCGATTCTCACGGCCATCATGCACGGCGCGGCGTATGCGCAGTCGGCGCGTGTCGCGCGCGACCATGGCGGACCGTTTGCTGGTTACGAGAAGAACCGCGAGCCGTTCCTGCGTGTCATGCGCAAGCATCGCGCGGCGCTCAAGGACATCGACAAGACCAACGTGCCGAAGGAGCTCTATTTGCGCGCGAAGGAGATCTACGACGAGGCGGTGGAGCTTGGCGAAGCGCACGGCTACCGCAACGCGCAGGTCACGGTGCTCGCACCGACCGGCACCATCGGCTTCATGATGGATTGCGATACGACGGGCGTCGAGCCTGACATCGCGCTCGTCAAGTACAAGAAGCTCGTGGGCGGCGGTCTGATGAAGATCGTCAACCAGTCGGTGCCGTCGGCGCTGACGAAGCTCGGGTACAGCGCGGCCGAGATCAAGGACGTCATCGAGTACATCGATGAGAACGAGACGATCGAGGGCGCGCCGCATCTGAAGGACTCGCATCTGCCGGTGTTCGACTGCGCGTTCAAGCCGTCGCGCGGCAGCCGGTCGATTCACTACATGGGCCACGTGCGCATGATGGGCGCCGTCCAGCCGTTCATCTCGGGCGCCATCTCGAAGACGGTCAACGTCCCGAAGGACGCGACGGTTGCCGAGATCGAGCAGGCCTACGTCGACTCGTGGCGCATCGGCGCCAAGGCCGTGTCGATTTACCGTGACGGCAGCAAGCGCACGCAGCCGCTCAACACCTCGCGCGACAAGTCGCCGGCCGCGGCGATTGCGGGCCTGGTCGAGTCCAATGTCCCGCGCCGCCGGCGTCTGCCCGACGAGCGTCAGGCTGTCACGCACAAGTTCGACATCGCGGGGCACGAGGGTTACATCACGGTCGGCCTCTACGAAGATGGCCAGCCGGGTGAGTTGTTCCTGGTGATGGCGAAGGAGGGCTCGACGATTTCGGGCTTTGCCGATGCCTTTGCGCAGGCCATCAGCTATGCGCTGCAGTACGGCGTGCCGTTGCAGGAGCTCGTCGACAAGTTCAGCCACGTGCGCTTCGAGCCGTCGGGCATGACCAAGAACCCCGACGTCCGTTTCGCGAAGTCGATTGTCGATTACATCTTCCGTTGGATGGCCGCGAAGTTCCTCTCGAACGAGGCCCAGTTCCGTGCGGGGGTGAACAACCGCGAAGAGTCGCCGGTCGTCGTCACGACGCCCGAGCAGCTCCCGCTCGCCGTCGCCGCCACGGTCACCACCGTGACCACGGAGAAGACGACGACGACCAAATCACAGTTCGCCGCGATTCAGAATCAGGAAGACGCGCCGCCGTGTTCGACCTGCGGCTCGATCATGGTGCGCAGCGGCGCGTGCTACAAGTGCAGCAACTGCGGCACGACGAGCGGCTGTGCCTGAAGTAGGGACAGGCTTCAGCCTGTCCCACACCTGTTCCGCGATTCGGTAAGACGAAGGGCCGTACGACATGTCGTACGGCCCTTTCGCTTTACGGACTTACGTAGGGACAGCCTTCAAGCTGTCCGACACAGCTTCACCGAACGCGGCGCGTCCGGCGGCGAGCACGACGCCCGTCTGGCGCGGCGCGACGCAGGAGGCGAAGTTCGCCGATCAGTTCGACGCCATCCGTTTAGCGCGCACGCTTGCCAACGAGCACCAGGTGCCGGCGGGGAAGATCTGGCGCGAGTGGGAGGGGTTGTGC
>JALYRV010000039.1 GCA_030855205.1 Acidobacteriota bacterium
AGGATGAGGACCGCGGGCCGCGCTGGTCGCCCGACGGCCGGACCATCGCGTTCCTTGGCCGCCGCGGCGCGGGAGCGCTGACGCAGATTCATGTGATCGCGCCAGCCGGCGGCGACGCGCGCGCGGTGACCGCCGCGCCGGCCGCCGTCACGTCGTTCAAGTGGTCGCCCGATGGCCGCTCGATTGGGTTCACCTACGCGGATCCGAAAACCGCCGACGAGAAGAAGGCCGACACCGACGGGCGCGACTGGACGGTGGCCGACACCAACTACAAGCACACGCGGCTGTATCGCGTCGATGTCGCGAGCGGCAAGATGGATCTCGTCACGCAGGCCGACAAGACGGTTGCCGACTACGACTGGTCGCCCGACAGCGCGCAGCTCGTCGTGGCTGCCGCCGACACGCCGACGATCGACGACAGCTTCATGGGTCTCCGCCTCTACATCGCGCCCGCCGCGGGCGGCGTGCCGGAGCCGTTCGTGCGCACGGAAGGCAAGCTCGGGTTCCCGCGGTGGTCGCCCGACGGCCGCTACATCGCCTGGCTCGGCGCCACGGCGGTCAACGATCCCTATGCGGGCACGGTCTTCGTCGCGCCGGTGCAGAACCGCACCCCCGGCGCTCCCGATCGCGTGAACATGACCACCACGTATCAGGGCACGGCGACGTGGCTTGGCTGGCAGAGCGGCGCGCCGTCGACGGCGGTCTTCGTCGCGGCGGAGAAGCAGGACACGCCGGTCTATCGCGTCGCGGCCGGCGCGATGAGCCGGCAGCGCGTCGCGTCGCATGGGCTCGTCATCGCCGGCTCGCCGTCGTTTTCGTCCGACGGCAAGCGCATCGCCTTCGTCGCCAACACGCCGGCGCATCCCAATGAGCTGTACGTGGGTGACGGCGTGTCGGCGCCGGCGCGCGTCACGACGCTCAATCCGCAGTTGTCAGGGGTCGAGCTCGGCGCACAGGAGTCGATTGCCTGGAAGGCGCGCGACGGGATGATGATCGAAGGCGTCATCGTTAAGCCGGCCGGCTTCCGCGCGGGCCAGCGGTATCCGCTCGTCGTGCAGCCGCACGGCGGCCCCGAGGCGGCGGATCCCAATGGCTGGAACGGCACGTACTCGCGCTGGGGCCAGATGCTCGCCGGCGCGGGCTATCTCACGTTCTATCCGAACTACCGCGGATCGATCGGGCGCGGCGCGGCCTTCGCGATGGCGGATCACAAGGATCTGATGGGCAGGGAGTTCGAGGACATCCTCGACGGCATCGACCATCTCGTTGCGCAGGGGCTCGCCGACAAGGATCGCGTGGGCATCGGCGGCGGCAGCTACGGCGGGTATACGTCAGCGTGGGCGGCGACGCATGCGAGCGAGCGATTCAAGGCGGCGATCCCGTGGATGGGCATCTCCAACTGGGTCAGCATGACGGGCACGTCCGACATCTTCCTCGAGAACTCGACGGTGCACTGGGATCTCGTGATGTATGAGAACTACGAGAAGTACTGGGAGCGCTCGCCGCTGAAGTACATCGATCGCGCGAAGACGCCCTCGCTGATCGTGCACGGCGCGGCGGATCCGCGCGTGCCGCCCGGACAGTCGCTCGAGCTGTATACCGCGCTGAAGTGGAAGGGCGTGCCGGTGGAGTACGTCAGCTACCCGCGCGCGGGACACGGGCTCACCGAGCGCGCGCACCAGCTCGATTTCATGGAACGCGTGCTCGGCTGGTTCGGGCGGTATCTCAAATAAAGGAACACAGAATGGCCTACGGAAACACGCCGAGCTCCATGTAGCTGCGGGCGACTTTGTCGATCGCGTCGACGAATGCGGCCGTGCGCAGGTCGCCCATCTTCGGGTCGCGTTTGAGGATGCCGCGAATCTCGTTGTAGGCGTGGATCATGGTGTCCTCGAGGCCCGAGTTGACGATGTCCTGCTCTTCGGAGCCGTGCGCGAGCGATGCGGACTCCTCGGGCGTGAAGCGATGGCCCGTCGCTTTCTCGATCGCGCGCAGGAACGCGCGCTCCGATTTCTCTTCCAGCCGCTTCTCCATGCGCCCGTAGCGCACATGTGAGAGGTTCTTGAGCCACTCGAAGTACGACACGGTGACGCCGCCCGCATTCGCGTAGATATCCGGAATGACCATCGCGCCGCGCGCGTGGAGGATCTTTTCGGCTCCGGGCGTGGTGGGCCCGTTCGCGCCTTCGAGCACAATCTTCGCCTTGATGCGCGGCGCGTTCTCCTCGGTGATCACGTTCTCGAGCGCGGCGGGAATCAGGATGTCGCAGTCGAGCTCGAGTGCGGCCGCGCTCTCGATCAGCTGCACGCCCGGGAAGTTACGGATGCTGCCGGTCTCGGTGCGGTGCGCGCCGACCTTCTCGGGATCGAGGCCCTGCTCGGAGACAATCGCGCCGTCGTGCTCGGCGATCGCGATGATCTTCGCGCCCCCCTCGTGGCAGAAGAGCGCGGCGTGATAGCCGACATTGCCGAGCCCCTGCACGACCACGCGCTTGCCCTCGAGGCCCTTCGAGAGGCCGAGCGCCTTCATGTCGTCCTCATGCGAACAGGCCTCGCGGATCGCGAAGTAGAGCCCGCGGCCCGTCGCCTCGCGCCGACCGCGCACGCCTCCCTGCGTCACCGGCTTACCCGTGACGCACGCCAGTCCGTCGAGCGATCCCGGGTGCAGCGCCATGTAGGTGTCGACGATCCACGCCATCTCGCGCTCGCCCGTACCGTAGTCGGGGGCGGGCACGTCGATACCGGGCCCGATGAAATTCTTCTTCACGAGCTCGTGCGTGTAACGCCGCGTGATCCGCTCGAGCTGCGCCACGGAGTATTTCTTCGGATCGATCTGCACGGCGCCCTTCGCGCCGCCGAACGGCACGTCGACGATCGCGCACTTGTAGGTCATGAGCGCCGCGAGCGCCTTCACTTCCTCCTCGTCCACGTGCGCCGCGTACCGGATGCCCCCCTTGACCGGCAGCTTGTGGTGGCTGTGCTCGGCGCGCCAGGCGCGCACGACCTCGATGCTGCCGTCTTCGCCGCGAATCGGAAACTCGAACTTGACGACGGTGTTGACGCCCTTGATCTGATCGAGCAGCCCGCGCGGATGCTGGGTGAACGTCGCGGCGTGGTCGAAGTACTCGTTGACGAAGTCGAACATGCTCCGGTGGCCGATGGTCATCGTCAGCTCCGATAGGGGGAATGCAGATCAGTGCGCGCCGTACCAGGTGACCGCGCGCGGTGTGCGCGCGGCGGTGGTGGCGGAGAGAGACGCGGGATCGATGTCGGGGGAACGGTTGCCGGGCTGCCGCAGCATGGCGAGCCGGGCCGCGGCGCGATCGAAATCGTTGGGCTCGGTGACGGCGTTGGAATTCATCACGGAGCGCACGGGCAGCGAGACGTGCTGGCAGCCGAGCGTGTGTCCGAGTTCGTGCATTCGGAGCGATCGGCGGAACGGGCTGTTCGATTTCTCGAAGTCGGCGTCGAGAATGATGACGCCGCCGGTGACTTCGCCGTCGGCCGTCAGACTCCAGCGCGCGTAGCCCCAGAAATTCTGCGATGCGGTCAGGCCGCGCTGGCGCGTGATGACGATGGTGCCGGGCGTGCGCACACCGACCGCAGCGCCCGGCGCCGCTTCGCGTGATGCGACGGACGTGATCGGCCCGAGCCGGTCGGCGGTCAGCAGCGAGTAACCGAGCAGCAGGTCGGCCACGAGCGCGTCGACCTCCGCGCCGCTCATGGTTTCGTCGAGCGCCGTGACGGTGTCGGAGGAGGTCGTGTTGAACTGCAGCGTGCGCCGCTCGATCATGATCGCCGGCGGCTGTTTCCAGCGCGTGAGGCGGTTGCCGGACGAGTGGCGGAACATCTGGTCGAACGAGGGGAGATCGAACGACGCCGGAATCAGCGAGAGCCGCAGGTTCGCAGCCGGCGCCGTCACGCTGGTCTCGCGTGTCACGAAGCCATTGGCCGCAAGCGTGAGCGGGTTGCTGCCCGACGCGGGAAAGCCGACCGAGAACGCGCCAGATGCTTGCGAGCTGCCGAGCAACGTGCCGTTCACGGTGAACGACGCCGCGCCCGCGCCGCTGTCGTCGAGGGCGTTGACGATGGCGCCGGTGAGAATGTGAGTGCCCGGCGGGGGGACGGGGCCGCCGGGTGAAGGAACCTGCGTGCTCGGGCCGGGCGAAGGGGCCGCCGGGCTGCTGCCGCCGCAGGCGGCCGCGCATGCGAGCACGGCTGCGGTGAGCGCGGAGCGAAGGCGAAGTCCCACACTCGGATTATGCCATCCGAAAGCGGCCGTCCGGCGCGCGGTATCATGCGGACTGGATGTGCCCATCATAAGTGACGAGCTTCGCGCCGGCGATCCGGCACCCGACTTCGAGCTGCAGGGCTCGGACGGCCGCACGCACCAGCTTCACGATCTCCGGGGCACGACCGTCGTGCTGGCCTGGTTCCCGAAGGCCTTCACCGGCGGTTGAACGGCCCAGTGCAAGTCGCTCCGTGAGAGCGGCCACGCCATGCATGCGTTCGACGCGGCCTACTTCATGGCCAGCACGGACGACCTCGACACCAACACGCGCTTCGCCGAGGAGCACGGCGCGGATTATCCGATCCTTGCGGACCCGCAGAAGATCGCCGCGAAGGCGTACGGCGTCGCCGGCGGCCTCAGGTTGTGGCCCTCGCGCTGGACGTTCTACATCGGGCCGGACGGGACGATCCTGTTCATCGACAAGGACGTGAAGGCGCAGACGGCCGGCGCGGACATGGCGGCGAAGCTCGCGGAGCTCGGGGTCAGGAAGAAGTAGACCGCGTTACGGAAGGCTCTCGAACGTGAGCGGAAGTCATGAATCGCGGGAGCGCCGCATCAGTGCGAGATACACGGCGAAGCTGATCGCGAACGTGACGAACCAGGCGTACGTGTAGAGCGTGTCGAGGAAGGTCGGGTTGGCGACGATGCCGCCCGGCGTCATCGCGGCGCGGATGAAGCCCGGCGCCACGGGCAGGATCGCCGCGACGAGCGCAATCATCGCGCACGGATTGACGCCGCGTCTGTAGGTATAGCGCCCTTCGAGCGCAAACAGGTCCGGCACCGAGAGTTCCTGCCGGCGCACGACCCAGTAATCCGCGATCAGAATCCCGCCAATGGCGCCCATCAGGCTCGAATACCCAATCAGCCACGTGAAGATGTACGCCGAGGCATCCGCGTAGAGCTTCCACGGCATCATCACGATGCCGATGACCGCCGTGATCAGCGCGCCCGTGAGGTAGCTGACGCGCCTGGGCGCCAGGCTCGAGAAATCATTGGCCGGCGAGACGACGTTGGCCGCCATGTTGGTGGTGATCTGCGCGGCGAGCACCACGACCGCGCCGAAGATGATCAGGATCGGGCTGCCGATGCGAGTGATGAGCACGACGGGATCCCAGATGGCCTCGCCGAACACCACGATCGTCGCGCTCGTCACCGCGACGCCGATGAACGCGAACGCCGCCATCGTCAGCGGCAGGCCCAGCGCCTGACCGAGCATCTGCGAGCGCTGGCTCTTCGCGTAGCGCGTGAAGTCGGGAATGTTGAGGCTGAGGGTGGCCCAGTACCCGACGTTGGCCGTGAGCGCGGCGGGGAAGAGCGTCCAGAATGGCGTCGTCCCCTGCTGCAGGCGTGACGACTCGCGCAGCACGTTGCCGAGTCCTCCTCCGTTCGAGGCGGCCCACCAGAGCAGCAGGACGCCGGCGCCGAGCAGCAGCGGCGCCGACCAGCTCTCGAGCCATTTGATGCCTTCGAGCCCCTTGAGAATGATGGCGACCTGGATCAGCCAGAAGATCCCGAACGCGATCCAGACGCCGCCGGCGATGCCGCTCCATGCGGGCCAGGCCGCCGTCAGCAAAGCGTGAAGCGCCAGACCGCCGATCCATGTCTGAATCCCGAACCACCCGCACGCGACGATGGCGCGCAGAATCGCCGGCACGTTCGCGCCCCTCACGCCGAACGCCGCGCGGCAGAGCACGGGAAACGATACGCCGTACTTCGTGCCGGCGTGTGCGTTGAGCACCATCGGGATGAGGACGATGATGTTGCCGAGGAGGATGGTGCCGAGCGCCTGCCACCACGTCATGCCCTGCAGCATCAGGCCGGACGCAAGCGTGTAGGTCGTGATGACCACCGCCATGCCGATCCACAGCGCGGCGATGTTATAGGTCGTCCACGTGCGCTGGGACGGCTCGGTCGGGGCGAGATCAGCGTTCCAGAGCGGGCTGTTCGTGTCCACCGTGGTAGGTCTTCTCATCCGGCCTCTTGATCTGCGAGTGGGCGACGACGCGATCGCGCCGGCTGCCGCGGAAGTCCTCGACCGACGTCCAGCCCTTGCCGTCGTGACGTTCGATGAACGCCATGAGGCCGTCGTTGAGCGCCTTGATCACGTTCGGCCCGATCGCGTGATCGAGCATCGCCGAGGTGCACACCTGCACCGTGCCGCAGCCAAGCATGAAATACGAAAGCGCCTGCGTGAAGTCCGACACGCCGCCGATGCCCGAGAACGCCTTGTCCGGGAACGCCGCCGTCAGCTGCGCCATCTTCGCGAGTGACTGGGGCAGAATCGCCGGACCGCCCAGGCCTCCGCTCGACACGTACCCGTCGACGTTCATCTCGAACTCGAGCGTGTCGGGATCGATGAGGGGAAGGGAGGGGAACGTATTCGACGACACGACCGCGTCGGCGCCGCCGAGGAACGCGGCGCGGGCCTCGACGCCGATGTCGGTGGTCGAGGGCGTGAGCTTCGACCAGACCGGTACCGTGGCGACGTCCTTCACGACTTTCGTGACGATGGAGATCTGCGCCTGGTCCTTGCCGAGATTCGAGCCCATGTCCTTGCGGTCCATGTGCGGGCACGACAGATTCAGCTCGAGCGCGTCGGCGCCGGCGTCCTGACACGCGACGGCGAGCGTCTGCCAATGCGCGAGCTCCGTGTCGCTGCCCGAGCCCGCCATGATCGACGCGACGAGAATGCGATCGGGATACTGCTTCTTGATGCCGCTGATTTTCGGGATCCACCAGTCGAGGGGCTTGTCGGAGATGAGCTCCCAGTTCCACGACGAGTGGAGCGCGCTGCCCGCCCGCTTCTGCATGGACAGGCGTCCCGAGTCCGGGTCCGCGCGAAGAAACTTGGTCTTGGGCCCCTTCACGTTGACGACCGGGTGCAGGCCGATCGTCTTGGTGACGACGCCGCCCCATCCCGCGTCGAAGGCGCGCATGATGTTGGAGTCGGACTCGGTGGGTGGGGCCGACGACAGCAGAAACGGGTTCGGGAACTTCAGTCCCGTGAAGGTGACCGACAGTGTCTTCTCCGCCATGGGGTCTCCCCTGTGTGAAAGGCTGGACGGTAGCACAGTTCGGCGTATAGTTCGCCCATGGAGCCACTGAAGAATTTCATCGGCGGCGCGTGGACCCCGTCGTCGGGCACGTCGTTTCTGGATGTGCACAACCCCGCACACGGCACGGTCATCGGGCGCACGCCGATGTCCACCGCGTCCGACGTCGATGCGGCCGTGAAAGCGGCCGCGGCGGCATTCCCCGGCTGGAGCGAAACGCCGCCCGTGGTGCGCGCGCGCGCGATGTTCCGGTTCAAGGCGCTGCTCGATCAGCACGCCGAGGAACTGGCCCGGCAGGTCACCACCGAGCACGGCAAGACGATCAGCGAGGCGCGCGGCAGCGTGCTGCGCGCGATCGAGTGCGTCGAGGTCGCGTGCGGCGGGCCGTCGATGCTCATGGGGTACGGCCTCGAGAACATCTCGGCAGGGGTCGACTGCCAGGTGATGCGCCAGCCGCTCGGCGTCACCGCGGCCATCGCGCCGTTCAATTTTCCGGCGATGGTGCCGATGTGGTTCCTGCCGTTCGCGGTCGTGTGCGGCAACACGTTCGTGCTGAAGCCGTCGGAGCAGGTGCCTCTGTCGCAGCAGTTGATCTTCAGCCTGCTCGAGAAGTGCGACCTGCCGCCCGGCGTCGTCAACATGGTGCATGGCGGACGCGAAGTCTCCGAGGCGATCTGCGATCACCCCGGGATCCGCGCCGTGTCGTTCGTGGGATCGACGGCGGTGGCGAAAGCCGTCTATGAACGCGGCACGCGCGCAGGCAAGCGCGTACAGGCGCTCGGCGGCGCGAAGAACTTCGTCGTCGTCATGCCCGACGCCGATCTGGATCTGGCGATTCCGATCATCTCCGAGTCGTTCTACGGCTGCGCCGGTGAGCGCTGTCTCGCGGGCAGCGTGCTGCTGCCGGTCGGCAGCGCGCACGGCGAGGTGCGCGAGCGGCTCGTGGCATCCGCGAAGGCGCTCAAGGTCGGCGACGGCATGCAGCACGACATCGACATGGGGCCGGTCATCAGCGCGTCGCACCGCGACCGCGTGAAGGGCTACGTCGACAAGGGCGTCAAGGAAGGCGCGACGCTGCTGGTCGACGGACGCGAGGCGCGCGTGCCGGGCGGCGGCTTCTTCATCGGCCCGACGGTGTTCGACGGCGTGCGGCCCGAGATGGCGATTGGCAGCGAGGAGATCTTCGGGCCGGTCGCAACCGTCGCGCCGGTCAGGGACCTCGATGAGGCCTTCAAGCTGATGTACGCGCACCCGAATGCCAACGCGACGTCGATCTTCACCTCGAGCGGCAAGGCGGCGCGGGAGTTCGCGCATCGCGCGACCGCGTCGATGGTGGGCGTCAACATCGGCGTCGCGTCGCCGATGGCGTATTTTCCGTTCGGAGGCGCGCGTGACAGCTTCTTCGGCGACCTGAAGGTGCACGGCCGCGACGCGTTCGAGTTCTACACCGACAAGAAGGTCACCATCTCGAGGTGGTTCTGATGCCGCGCAAGGTGCACACGGGAGTGATTCAGGCCGCGACGCCGTTCGACCCGTCGTGGCCGATCCAGAAGATTCGCGACGCCGCCATCGACGTGCACCTGCCGCTGATTGAGGAAGCAGGGAAGCGCGGCGTGCAGATCCTCGGTCTGCAGGAGATCTTCAACGGGCCCTACTTCTGCCCTTCGCAGGATGCGCATTGGTACGACATCGCCGAAGAAGTGCCGGGCCCGACGACCGATCGCATCGCGAAGCTCGCGGCCAGACACCAGATGGCCGTCGTCGTGCCGGTCTACGAGCGTGAGGCCGCCGGCGTCTACTACAACACCGCCGCCGTCTACGACGCCGACGGTTCGTATCTGGGCAAGTACCGCAAGAACCACATTCCGCACACCAGCGGGTTCTGGGAGAAGTACTTCTTCAAGCCCGGCAATCTCGGGTATCCCGTCTTCAAGACGCGCTATGGCGTCGTCGGCGTCTATATCTGTTACGACCGCCACTTTCCCGAAGGGGCCCGGCTGCTCGGGCTCAATGGCGCCGAGATCGTCTTCAACCCCTCGGCGACGGTCGCGGGGCTGTCGCAGTATCTGTGGAAGCTCGAACAGCCCGCGCATGCCGTGGCCAACGGCTACTTCATGGCGTGCAGCAACCGCGTCGGCACCGAAGCGCCGTGGAACATCGGCCGCTTCTACGGCTCGTCCTACATCGTCGATCCGCGCGGCAACTTCCTGGCGACGGGCTCCGAAGACAAGGACGAACTCGTGTCGGCCGAGTGCGATCTCGACATGATCGAGGAAGTGCGGCGCGTGTGGCAGTTCTATCGCGACCGGCGTCCCGAGACGTACGGTCCGATGGCGGAGCTGCTGCCGTGAGCGGGACCCTTCTCATCAAGAACGGCACCATCCTCAACGCCAGCGACATCTACCGCGGGGACGTGTTCATCGACGGCGACAAGGTCACGACGATCGGGTCGAATCTGACGATGACGGCCGATCGCGTCATCGACGCGACCGGACGCTACGTGCTGCCGGGCGGCATCGACGTGCATACGCATCTCGACATGCCGTTCGGCGGAAGCACGTCGGCCGACGACTTCGAATCGGGCACGATTGCCGCGGCGTTCGGCGGCACGACGTCGATCGTGGACTTCGCGATTCAGTATCGCGGGCAGACGCTGCGGGAGGCGTTCGAGGCGTGGTCGACGAAGGCGCAGGGCAAGGCCGTCATCGACTACGGCTTCCACATGATCATCACCGAGCTCACGGACTCGGTCGAAGACGAGATGGACGCCATGGTCCGTGAGGGCGTGACCTCCTTCAAGCTGTTCATGGCCTATCCCGGCGTGTTCATGCTCGACGATGCGTCGATCTTCAAGGCGATGCTGCGGACGGGGAAGAACGGCGGCACGATCTGCATGCACGCCGAGAACGGCGGCGTCATCGACGTGCTCGTGCAGAAGGCGCTGGCGGAGGGCAAGACCGCGCCGAAGTATCACGCGCTGACGCGCCCCTCGCGCGCCGAGGGGGAAGCCACGCATCGCGCGATTGCGCTTGCGGAGATGGCCAACGTGCCTGTCTACATCGTGCACCTGTCGGCGTCCGAGGCGCTCGACATGGTCACCGAGGCGCGCGACCGGGGGCTGCCGGCGTATGCAGAGACGTGCCCGCAGTACCTGTTCCTGTCGTACGACAATTACGAGGAGCCGGGCTTCGAGGGCGCCAAGTACGTCATGAGCCCGCCGCTGCGCTCGAAAGAAACGCAGGCGCAGTTGTGGCGTGGCCTCGCGTCGAACGACCTGCAGGCGATCTCGACTGATCACTGTCCGTTCTGCATGAAGGAGCAGAAGGTACTCGGCCACGGCGACTTCTCGAAGATTCCCAACGGCGCGCCCGGCATCGAGACGCGCATGAGCCTCGTCTACGACGGCGGCGTGCGCACCGGCCGCATCTCGCTCAACCGCTGGGTCGAGCTGACGTCGACGAGCCCCGCGAAGATTTTCGGCATGTTCCCGCGCAAGGGCACGATCGCGCCGGGGTCCGATGCCGACATCGTGATCTTCAATCCCGAACGCACGCAGCTGCTGTCGGTCGATACGCTGCACATGAAGGTCGACTACAACCCGTATGAAGGGCGCACGGTGCAGGGCGTGAGCGAGATTGTCATCTCTCGCGGCAAGGTCATCGTGGAGGACAACAAATTCACGGGCCGCGTCGGCGCGGGCGAGTTCATCAAACGCGACCCGCGGTCGTGACCGGTCGCGCCCTGATGCTCGGGGCGATGTCCGGTATTCCTCGGCGCCGTGAGCTTGCGATCATGGGCGAGTCGAACCCGGCGCAGGACGCCGGTTTCTCCGACGTCTTTTTAACGCCGTCGCCAGCGAACACCGGACCAAGCCCCTGCACGTGACCGGCGAGCGCGGGCTCCGCTGACATATCGTGGACGCCGAGAACAAGACTATCTGCTACATGGTTCCATCATCGGGATTCTTCAGCTGTACGAAGAGGTAGCGGCCCTTCGGCATGGTGTTCATAGCTTTCTTGGCCGCATTGGTTATGTCGCAGTTGGCAGCACCTGACGTCAGGTCTGCCTGGGCCGCGATCCTTCGAATGGTCGGCGCAGGGGGCCGTCGATCGATTCCCGTGGCGCGCGCGAAGGGCGTGTGCTTCTGGACGCCGGAAGGGAAGCGCTTCCTCGACTTCAACAGCCAGTTGATGTGCGTGAACATCGGGCATGGCGACGAGCGTGTCGTGAAGGCAATTCAGGATCAGGCCGCGCTTCTCGAGCGGAGTGCGCACTCGTGAGAAGATGCTCGGCACTTGGTCCGGTGTCCCCTGCGCCGGCGGGGCGAGTCGGCCCGATGAGTGGTCATCCTGGCCCCGTCGGCGGGTTACTGTCTGTTCGGCGAAGAGGGAACCTTGGACGTTGCCGCAGGTGACATCGCCGCTCGCATCGAAGCGCTCGACCTGAGCTTGTTCGACGCGACCCCATCGCAGTCCTCCGACGGCGACCGTCGAGCGTGGCTCGCAGTCCAGCGGTCATTGCGTCGGCAGGACGAGTACGTTTACCTGGAGATCGGTTCGCACCTCGGCGGCAGCATCCAGCAGCACCTGGCGGACCCTCGATGTCGAACGATCGTGTCGATCGATAAGCGGCCGCTCAGTCAACCCGACGACCGCGGCGAAGCGTTCTTCTACGAAGGTAATTCCACCGCACAGATGCTGGATCACCTCCGTCGCGTCTCGCCGTACCGGCTGGACAAGCTCGCCTGCTTCGATACCGATGCATCTGAATTCGACGTCGGCAGTCTCCCTGCCGCTCCCGACTACTGCTTCATCGATGGCGAGCACACCTACGCCGCCGTGTTATCCGATTTCGCGTTTTGCCTCCGGGTCTGCGCTCCGAACGCGGCGATCTGTTTTCACGACGACGCCATCATCTACCTGGCACTCCGCGAAATCATGTCCGACCTCAGACGGCGGGGGATCCCGTACACGGCCCACAAACTGACGGGGTCCACATTCGGTATCTTCCTGCGCGAGTGCCCAGCGATCCGGGATCCCTACGTCTCGACCCGCTCGCAAGACGCAGGGTGGTGGCTCCTCCGTCGCCGGTTCCGCTCGTTGCTGCCAGCCCCGCTCGTCCCAATCGCCCGTTGGGCCGTGGGCGCCGTGGCTCACGGGCGGCGGCCGAACTAGGCGCTGCGCGTGTCACGATACCGGAGCATCGATAATCGATGCCCGTTGCTATTTACGCTTTACGTTTTACGTTGGGGTTAACTGCATGGCGAGACCGATGACCGGCGCAGAGATGGTGGCGCTGTCGCGCAAACACACGATCTTCGAATGGTCGGCGCAGGGGGCCGTCGATCCGATTCCCGTGGCGCGCGCGAAGGGCGTGTACTTCTGGACGCCGGAAGGGAAGCGCTTCCTCGACTTCAACAGCCAGTTGATGTGCGTGAACATCGGGCATGGCGACGAGCGTGTCGTGAAGGCGATTCAGGATCAGGCGGCCGTGCTCGCCTACGCCAACCCGTTCATGGCCACCGAGCCGCGCGCGCGGCTCGGCGAGAAGCTCGCGGGCATCGCGCCGGGTGACATCGACACGTTCTTCTTCACGAACGGCGGCGCCGAAGCCAACGAGAACGCGATCAAGGTCGCGCGCTGGTACACGGGGCGCCACAAGATCCTCGCGCGCTATCGCTCGTATCACGGCGGCACCGCCGGCGCGATCTCGCTGACGGGCGACCCGCGGCGATGGGCCGCCGAACCGGGCATGCCCGGCATCGTGCACGTGATGGATCCGTATCACGGCATCCAGCGCGGCTGGGACACCGCCGAGACCGCGCTCGCCAATCTCGAGGAGCACATCCAGCTCGAAGGGCCCTCCACCATCGCCGGCTTCATCATCGAGCCGGTCACCGGCACCAACGGCATTCTCGTACTGCCCGACGGCTACCTTCGCGGCGTGCGCGCGCTCTGCGACAAGTACGGCATCCTCATGATTGCCGACGAAGTGATGTCGGGCTTCGGACGCACCGGCCGCTGGTTCGCGGTCGATCACTGGAACGTCGTGCCCGACATCCTGACGATGGCCAAGGGTCTGACGAGCGCCTACGTGCCGCTCGGCGCCGTCGGCCTGCGCCGGCCGATCGCCGACTTCTTCCAGGACAAGGTGTTTGCGGGCGGCCTCACCTACAACAGCCATACGCTCGCGTGCGCGGCGGCCATCGCAACTCTCGAGGTCTACGAAGAAGACGGACTCATCGAGCGCGCCGCGAAGATGGGCGAAGTGATGAAGGCGCGCCTCGACGGCCTCGCCGCGCGGCATCCCTCGGTCGGCGCCGTGCGCTCGATTGGCTTGTTCGGGATCGTCGAGCTGGTCCGCGACCGCAAGACGCTCGAGCCGATGGCGCCTTTCAATGGGACGTCGCCGGAGATGAAGGCTCTCGGCGCGCACTTCCGCGAGCACGGGCTCTACACGTTCGTGCGCTGGAACACGTTCTTCACGAACCCGCCGCTGACCATCACCGAGGCAGAGCTCGATGAGGGATTCGCCATCATCGACGGCGGCCTGTCGGAGGCCGACAAGGCGGTCCGCTGATACAATGACCGCGATGATGAAATCAGTCATTTTCAGTACCGCCCTCGTGCTCGGTGCCGCATCGGCGGCCGGCGCGCAGGCGACCCAGGCTACGCAGCCGCCGCCGGCTGCGCAGGAGCTGGCGGGCCTAAAGGCCGGCGACCGCGCCCCCAACTTCGAGCTGCAGGGTTCGGACGGCAAGACCTACCGCCTCAGCGATCTGAAGGGGAAGGCAGTGGTGCTGGCCTGGTTCCCGAAGGCTTTCACCGGAGGTTGAACGATCGAATGCAAGTCGCTCCGTGAGAGCGGCACTGCCATTCGCCAGTTCGACGTGACCTATTTCATGGTCAGCGTCGACGACCTCGACACCAATACCCGGTTCGCCAAGGAGCATCAGGCGGACTATCCGATCCTCGCGGACCCGCAGCGGGTTGCCGCAAAGGCCTACGGCGTGATTCCTCCCGGACGCGACTTCGCGTCGCGCTGGACGTATTACATCGGACCCGATGGCCGGATCCTCTTCATCGACAAGTCCGTGAAGGTGCAGACCTCCGGCGCCGACATCGCCGCGAAGCTCGCCGAGCTCGGTGTGAAGAAGCGCTGACCGTTTCAGGCACGAATCGCAAGGCGGGCCGTCCTCGAGGGCGGCCCGTTCTGCTTAACGGCCTACAATTACGGTCACGTTCCGACAGGAACGTAAGTACGCGCATTTCGCAGCGGCTTGGCTGGATCCCCGCAAGCCTCTGTCCGAAATGGAGTTAGAGTCCGATAGGCAGGGGGAATGCCCCTTGCTCAACGGAAGTCAGAGATGCCAGCCCATCGCGCGCGTCCGCTCGTCCGGGAGGAAGGCTTCAGCCTGCCCGAGATTCTGATCATCGTTGCGATCATCGGCATCCTGTTCGGCATCACCATCATCGCGTTCCAGGCCGCAGCCACCACCATTCAGGGGGATTCGAACCTCCGCATCATCGAGGGGCAGCTGAAGCTGGCGCGCGACACGGCCATCCAGCAGCGCCGCGGAGTGCAGGTGCTGCTCGTCGCGCCCAACATTATCCGGGTCATCCGGCAGGACGTGCCCAACGGCACGACGCTGCTCTCGAGTGCCGTGCTCGAGAACAACAGCACGTTCGTCGATTTCGCGAACGTGCCCGACTCGCCCGACACGTTCGGCGCCGGCAGCGTGTTCAACCCGGACGACGCGCTCGGCTTTCTGTTTACGGCCGACGGCATGTTCACCAACAACGCGGGCAACCCGGTGAACGCCACGATTTTCGTCGGGCAGGCCGGCAAGGAGATCACCGCGCGCGCCGCGACGGTCTTCGGCAGCACGGCCCGCATCCGCACGTACCGCTGGAACGGCTCGCAATGGGGACACTGACGATGCGCACCCACGCACGCGAACAGTCCGGATTCACGCTCGTCGAGGCGCTGGTCGCCATGGGCGTCACCGTGGTCGGCGTGCTCTCGCTCGCCGCCGCCCTCGCCTTCGGCACGCGCATGCTGCTCGGCTCGCAGGGGCAGATCGTCGCGAGCCAGCGCGCCGCGGAAGCGATCGAAGCGGTCTTCAAGGCGCGTGACTCGCGCGTCATCGCGTGGAGCCTGATCCGCAACGAGGAAGGGGAGAGCGGCAGCGATAACGGCATCTTCCTCGACGGGCCTCGCGACATTCGCGAGCCGGGCGACGACGGGCTGATCAATACGGACGATGACGGCGACATCGAGGAAGTGATCAGGCCGGGCGTCGACGGCCTGATGGGCACGGCCGACGATGAGCGCACGCCGCTCTCGAACTATTCGCGCGAAATCGAGATTCGCGACATCGGTCCGAACCTGCGGCGCATCAGGGTCATCGTGCGATACAGGAGCGACGGCGCCCAGCGCGAGTACGTGCTGACGACGTTCGTGTCGGCTTATGCGTAAACAACTGTTCGATGAGTCGGGCTTCACGCTCGCCGAGCTGCTCGTCTCGAGCGTCGTGACGCTGATGGTGCTGGGCGCCGCGCTCGGCACGTTCTCGGACGCGCTTCGCGTGACCGACGCGGCCCGCGAGACGACCGACACGAATCAGAGTCTCGAGGTCGCGACGAGTCTGCTGATTCGCGACCTGATTCAGGGAGGGCAGGGCCTTCCCCTCGGCGGGATTTCCGTGCCGTCCGGCATCGGCGCGACGGCGATCAACCGCCCGTCGCCCGCGGGCGGCGCGATGACCTTTCCGGGCGGCACGGAAGTGCTCTCGGCCGTGTTTCCCGGTGGCGGTCTCGGCCCGGCGGTGCTCGGCATTCAGACCGACCTGATCACGATCATGTATGCCGACCCGTCGTTGCCTGTGATGACGGTGACGGTGGCGCCCGACGGCAGCTCGATGGCGGTCGATCCGGCCGTCTCGATCACCGGCGCGGACGGCCTGCGCGTCGGCGATCTCATCCTCTTCAAGGGCGGCGCCTCGTCGGGCACCGCGCTGCAGATTGTCACGGGCGTCAGCGGCGGCCAGACGGTGTTCTTCGCGGCCGGCGACGACATGAATCTGAACCAGCGCGCGCCCGCGCAGGGCACGGTGCTCAACCGCCTGATTGCCGACGATCCGAGCGTGCAGCCGACGGCGCGCCGCGTCAACATGATCACGTACTACATCGACGTGACCACCGATCCGGCGCTGCCGCGCCTGGTGCGCCAGTTGAACAACGGCGATCGTCTCGCGATTGCGCTCGGCATCGAGAACATCCAGATCACGTTCGATCTGGTCGACGACGCGACGAACCCGACGAATATCGAGAACCCGTCGGCCCCCAACAGCGCGCATCAGATTCGCAAGGCCAACATCTTTCTGGCCGGCCGTTCCCTCGACGTCAACCCGCGCACGCGGCAGTTCTACCGCAACACGGTGGCGACGCAGGTCAGCCTGCGCAGCCTGGCGTTCCGGAGCCGGTACTCCGCAGAGGACCAGTGATGGACAGCACCTTTCGCCGTACGCTCCGGGAGGAGTCGGGCATCGCGCTCGTCAGCGCGTTGCTGATCCTGCTCCTCATGTCGTCGCTCATGGTCGGGTTCACCGCGCTCGCCACGAGCGACACGAAGATGCGCACGATCAGCGGCGCGCGCACGCAGGCCTTCTATGCGGCGCACGCCGGACTCGAGCAGCTCACCGCCGATCTCGGTAATCTCTTCAGCGCGAATTTCGCGCCGACCTGCGCGACGATCAGCGCCCTGACGGCCACCACGCCGGAGCTGGCCGGTGTCGAGTGGCAGGAGCCGGACGGCGACAGTGGCTACCGCATCGACTTCGCGTGCGTGGGCACGACGCCGCAAGCCTCGACGCTGCAGGTCGAGTCGGGGCCGTTCGAAGGATTCCTCGGCCTCGTGACGCCGTACACGATGTCGGTCACGGCGCACCTGACGGACGGATCCGAGGCGAGCCTCGAGCGATCGCTGCAGACGGTCGCGATCCCGGTGTTCCAGTTCGGGATGTTCTCGGAAACCGACCTGAGCTTCTTCGCCGGCCCCGCGTTCAATTTCGGCGGGCGCGTGCATACCAACGGCAATCTCTTTCTCGCCGCCGACCCCGGGCCGCTGACGATGTCGGACCGTGTCACGGCGTTCGGTGAAGTCATCCGATCGGAGTTGTCGAACCTGCTTTCGACAGCCGCCAGTCACAGTGGCGCGGTCAACATCACGACAGGCGGATCGTCGCGCCCGCTCACACGCACCGAGGGCAGCCGCATCGGCGGCCTCACCACCGGAGAGAACGAGCCGCTCTGGACGAATCTCTCCACGAGCTCCTACAACTACTACCTTCGCAACGGCCGCACGGGCGCCAAGCGGCTCGATCTGCCGCTGACCACGTTCGGGGCCACGCCGATCGATCTGATCCGGCGCCCCGTCGTCGCGGAGGACACGGCCAACCCTGATGTGCTCTCGCAGCGGTTCTTCATGCTGGCGAGCCTGCGGATTCTGCTGTCCGACACCGCGGCCGAGATCACGAACCTGCCGACCGTCTCGGCGGGCGCGCCGGTGCAGCTCAATGACATCAGCGTGTCTGGCCTTGCCGGGTACGCCATCACCGCCACGCGGCCGCCGTTCGCGGTGAGCGCGGGCTCCGCCGCAAACGGGGATCGGGTGCCGCTCAGCACGCCATTGCTCGGCGGGTTCCTCAAGATCGAGATGCAGAACGCGGCCAACAACTGGCAGGACGTGACGCTCGAGATCCTGAACCTCGGCATCGCCGGCGGTCCCATGATCAATCCCGCCGGCGGCGAGCCGGCGTGCGCCGAGACGAGCCCCGACGCGGTCGTGCGGCTCCAGCGCTTCCGCGATCTCACGGCTGCCGCGTGTCCCGACGCGGCGATGCAGACCGTCCAGACGAACTACTGGCCCAACGTGCTCTACGATGCGCGCGAGGGACTGCTGCGCGACGGGCACGGCGACACGACGCCGCCGCGCTTCTCGGGCGCGATGCATTACATCGAGCTCGACGCGCGCAATCTCTCACGCTGGTTCCAGGGCGGGATTGGAGCGAGCGGCGCCAACGCGCTCAACGTCAACGGCTACACGGTGTACTTCTCGGATCGCCGGACCAACAAGAACGCCGGCGGCGCGGAGACCGGCGAGTTCGGCTACGAAGACATCATCAACCGTGCGAGCGGCGGCGCCTGGAACACGGGTGTTCCCAATGGCGCGATGGAAACGGCCGAGGATCTGAATGGCAGCGGCGCGCTCGACACGTACGGGGAGACGCCGATCATCCAGGCGGGCATGACGGCGCCGCTCACCAATGCGCTGCGCCCGTGGCACGCGTCCGACAACAACGGCGACGCCATCAACGACCCTGTCGATCGATGGATCCTGCGAAGGAATCCCGCGGTCTTCTTCCGCCGCGCGCTGAAGCTCGTCAACGGCGCGCAGGGCAACCTCGTCGCACCCGGCCTCACCATCGCCTCGGAGAACCCGGTCTACATCCAGGGGCACTGGAACGCGAGCGCCGCCGGCTTCGGCAATCCACATGTGGCGACCGCCGTGCTCGCCGACTCCGTGACCATGCTCTCGGGAGCGTTCAACGATCGCAACTCGTTCCTGCGCGCGCACGACCGGAACAATCGCGACGCCACGACGACGTGGTACCGCGTGGCGATTCTCGCCGGCAAGGGCCTCTCGTTCCAGCAGATCGCCGGCGCGCCAGCCGACTACGGCACCGACGGCGGCGCGCACAACTTCCTGCGTTACATCGAAGACTGGGGTGGGCAGACGCTGAACTACCGCGGATCGATCGCGAGCATGTTCACGAGCCGGCAGGGCGTCGGCACCTACAAGTGCTGCAGCGACGTCTACAGTCCGCCGTCGCGCGGCTACAACTTCGACACGGACTTCCTGACGCCCGCCCTGCTGCCCCCGCGCACGCCGATGTTCCGCGACGTCAACACCACGGGCTTCGCGCAGATCATCCGGCCCAAATAGGGATACTTGGCACTGGGAACTGGAAACTCTAAACTGGAGTTTCCAGTGACCGACCCTTTTGCCCTCTACGCGGAGTGGTTCTCTCTCGCAAGCGCCTCCGGCGCGCTCGACGCCAAGGCGGCGGCCCTCGCCACGGTTGACGCCGATGGGCGGCCGTCGGCGCGCATGGTGCTCGTGCAGTACGCCGACGCGCGCGGGTTCGCGTTCTTCACCAATCTCGAGTCACGCAAGGCGCGCGAGCTTGCCGCGAATCCGCACGCCGCGCTGTGCCTGCACTGGCCCCTCATCGAGCGTCAGGTCCGCATCGAGGGGCGCGTCGACGCCGTGCCGCCAGACGAAGCGGACGCGTACTTCGCGTCGCGCCCGCGCGAGAGCCAGATCGGCGCATGGGCGTCGCGCCAGAGCACGCCGCTCGAACATGAGGGCGTACTCGCCGAGCGTTGCGACGCGCTCACGCGCGACTACGACGGCCGCGCGATCCCGAGGCCGCCGTTCTGGTCCGGATTCCGGCTCGTGCCGCGCGTCATCGAGTTCTGGATCGCGAGGCCGGGACGCCTGCACGATCGCGAGCGGTTCGACCGCGCCGGCACCGGCTGGACGTCCGTGCGGCTTTATCCCTGAGCCGCGGCCCGCTCCGCCTATACAATCACCGGATGCGTTTTCGCCGCGTTCGCAAGCCTTTCGACAAGTTCGGTCTCTACGAGCGCTCCGTCCAGCGCCCTGATTTCGACATCGACTTCATCACCCGCGTCTACGCGACCGAGCACGCGCGCGTGCCGCTCGTGCTGCGCGAAGACTTCTGCGGCACCGCGTTCATCTCCGCGGAGTGGATCAAGAGCAATCCGCGCCGCACGGCCATCGGCCTCGACCTCGACGCCACGACGCTGGCGTGGGGACGCAAGTGGAACGTCGAGCCGCTCGGTGACGAAGCGCGCCGCCTGACGCTGCTGCAGAAGGACGTGCGCGAGGTGTTCTCGCCGAAGGCCGACGTCACCATCGCGTTCAATTTCTCGTACTGCGTCTTCATGACGCGCCCCGAGCTCGTCGACTATTTCCGGCGCGCCCGGCGCGGGCTCAAGAAGGGGGGCGCGTTCATGCTCGACGGCTACAGCGGCCCCGATTCCCTCAACCCGGGCGACGAAGTCCGCAACTACGCGAAGTTCACCTACACGTGGGATCAGCGCCCGATGGACGCCATCAGCGGACGCGCCATGCGCTACATCCACTTCAAGATGAAGGGGCAGCGCAAGGAGATGACGCGCGCCTTCTCGTACGACTGGCGCATCTGGATGATCACGGAGCTGGTCGATGCGCTGACGGAAGCCGGATTCTCCCGCGTCGACGTGCACGACGAGAAGAAGAGCGGCTACCGCCTCGTGAAGCGCGCGGAGTGGAAAGACGCCTTCATCCCGATCGTCGTCGCCTGGGCCTGAGGCGCACGCGCGCCTGAGCGCAGTTCAGGGTAGGTCACCTTCTCGAGAAACAGTCCCGACGCCGGCGCGGTCAGCTGCGCCGGCAGCTCGGAGTCGCTGTGCAGCATCGTCTCGATCCGGCGCCGATCGAGCGAGCCCTTTCCCGCTTCGACCATGATGCCGACGATGCGACGCACCATCTTCCAGATGAAGTGGGAGCCGGCGATGCGCACGAGCAGCAGGTCCCCCTCTTCCTCGACGGTGAGCGACTCGACCATCACCTTCGTCGACTTCTCCTCCGGGTCATCGTCCGAGAACGCCCTGAAGTCGTGGAGGCCGGTGAAAATGGCGGCGACGTCGCGCATGCGTGCGACGTCGAGCGGGTCGCGGACCCACCAGACGTACGGCTTCGCGAATGCCGTGCGCCGGCGTGCGATCTGGTAGACGTAGCTGCGCGCGGTGGCGGAGTGGCGCGCGTGGAAGCGGCGATCGACGACTTCGGCCGAGAGGATGTTGATGTCGGCCGGCAGGAGGGCGTTGAGACCGTCGGCGAGCGCGGCCGGCGCGATCTTCACGGCGGTGTCGAGGTGCGCGACCTGCTCGAGCGCGTGCACGCCCGCGTCGGTGCGCCCCGATCCGTACAGCTCGAAATTACCGGAGCGAAGGACATCCTCGGCCGCCCGCGCGATCTCTCCCTGCACGGTGCGGGCATTGGTCTGGATCTGCCAGCCGCGGTAGCGCGTGCCGGCGTATTCGATGCGGAGCAAGAAGCGGGGCATAGGAGCCGGAGCCCTCTGCGCCGAGGAAAGTTCCTCTAGCGCTGTTTGCGCAGCAGATCGAGGGCGCGCCTGAGCGCTCGCTCCGCTTCGGTGCGCCGGCCTTCGCGCAGATAGAACATCGCGAGCTCTATATGCGGCTCCGGCGCTCCGGTATCTGCCCGGGTCTTTGCCGCGAGCGACGCTTCGGTTGCTGGCAGCGGCAGGTCGCTGGCCATTTCCTTGATGAGGCCGAGCTGCATCCGCACGGCCACGACCTGCGGATGATTCTCGCCGAGGCCCTTGCCCTGCAGCTCCTTCATGCGCAGTTGCAGCTCCATCGCGCGATCCGCGTACCGCGCGACGGCCGCCTGTTCCTCAGGCACGAACTCACGCTGGATGGCCGCGTCGACGACGGCGATCTGATTGCGCATGCGGACCATGTCGGGATGGTTCTCTCCGTAGCGCTGCGAGAGCCCGACACGATCGACTTCCAGCCCGACGCGCTGGCGATTGAGCTCCATCAGCCGCGCGATGCGCGCCACGCGCATCGCATCGGCGGCCGCCGACGGCGCCGGGG
>JALYRV010000370.1 GCA_030855205.1 Acidobacteriota bacterium
CCCCCTTTCTGTTTAAGGAGTCCTACGCACGAGCGTGCCGATCGCGAGCGCGATCAGCACGAGCCCCGTCACCACGTCGAGCACGCGGGTCACGCCGGGACGATCGAAGTGCCGGCGCAGGCCGCCGAGCGCGAGCGTCCAGGCGCTGTGGCAGCCGAACGCGATCACGACATGCGCGGCGGCCAGCGCGCCGAAGTACCAGCCTGGCGCGCCTGACGGGATGAACGCGGGAAGCAGCGCGATGTAGAAGCTGGTGATGGCGGGATTGAGCAGATTGACGAGGAGGCCCTGCCGGTATGCCGTGCGAGGTGCGGAGGGGACCTGACCGGCGGCCACGACCGGCGCCGTGCGCGCCGTCCACCCGCGCCACACACTCCGCGCGCCGAGCCAGAGCAGAAATGCCGCTCCCGCGACGCGCAGCGCGCCGGCCGCCTCAGGGGAGCGCGCGAACAGGAGAGCGGTGCCAAGGCCCGCGACGAGCGCCTGGATCGTGTTGCCGGTCGCGGCGCCGGCTGCCGCGGCGAATCCGCCGCGGCGTCCCTGCGCCAGTGTATGCCTGACGACGATCGCCGTCGTCGCTCCCGGCGTGATCGCCAGGGCGAGCGTCGTCGTGAGGTAGGCCGCGAGAAGCGGATCGACGGAGAGGGCCAACGCCTCGGATTATCTCTTGCGCAGCGTGCGGACGACCGTCGCGGTCGCGCCGCCATCGACGCCGACGATGCCGCGCACGAGGTAGTCGCCCGCGGGGAGCGCGCCGATCGGCACGGACCCCGTGGCGACGAGGCGATCGCCTTCGCCGCGCTCGATCGCAAGACGGCTGGCAACGATGGCCGGACCGTCGGCGGTGCGCGCGACCTCGATCCCCGCGGAGAGCGTCATGGCCGCGCTCGCGCCGTAGATCTCGAAGGAGACGATGGCGAGCGGCTCATTGGTGAACTCGAGCCGCGGCCTGAGCGTGCCGTTGCGCGACAATCCGAGCACGAGACCGCTCAACTGCAGCGGTCCGGCGGCTGTGAGCCCGGCGGTAACCTGTACATCGGCCGCGCCATAGCGCCCGCTCTTGTCGGTGGCCGCGACACGGAGGCGATACGTGCCGGGCGGCACGAGCATGGCCGTCGCGAGCGGTACTTCGGCGGCGTCGGTTGCCGTGGCCTGCGCGATTACACGGCCGCCGCTGTCGACGAGCGCCATCGCGGCGGTCGCGAGGATGGTGGACGGATCGCCGGGCTCGGCGACCGCGATCACCTTCACCTTGTCCCCCTCGCCGCGCATCGTGAACCCCGACACGCGCAGCGGCAGCTCGCCGAACTCGTCGGTCACGAGCAGCATCTGATGCGCCGTCGGCGTGGAACCCTTCGGCCCCGACGGGGGAGGCGCGGCGAACGTGATCGACGTGCGCGCCTGCACGGTGACACCCGGGCGCGAGACGCGGACCTCGAGCCGGCGCGGTTGGCCGTCGACGTCTGCGCGCTCAGGCTCGATCTCCGCGACGTAGTACGCGGACGAATCGCGCGCGACCTGCGCGAGCGCGTTGCTGCCGACGGCGAGCAGCGGCATGCGCCGTCCGCCCGTCGAGCCCGCGAGGTGCTCGATGCCTTCGATCGGGTTGTCGGAGCCGATCGACCCTTGTCCGAGGCTGTTGCCGGTGCGGGGAAGATCGTCGGGGAACACGACGTAGAAATTCGCGCGCGCCGCGGCGGCGGCCGTCCCGACTTCCTGGAACTTCCGCGTTTCGAGCTGGCACATGCCGGGCGCGCGGCCCTGGATTGCGTCGAGACGGGGGGCGGCCATGCCGGCCGTGAAAAAGATGACCGTGGCGGGCGTCTCGGTCACGACGAGCGAGTTGAGGAATCCGCCGAGCGACTCGAGCAGCCGGCGTGTGCGGCACGCCATCTCTGAACCTGTTTCGTTCTGCGCGCGCTGCCCGGACGTCGTCGAGAGCGCCGTGCGGATGCGCGCGTGATCGGTCGTGAAGGGCACCTTGATGCCGCCGTAGGGCATCGTAATCAACAGCATCTGATCGCGCGGCGTCAGCTCGGCGATGAGCCCGTTGACGGCCTGCCGCAGCGGTCCTTCGCTTCCGGCGCGGAACGAATCGTTGTCGATAGCGATGACGATGCGGCGCCCGCCGGCCGACGCCGCT
>JALYRV010000190.1 GCA_030855205.1 Acidobacteriota bacterium
GCGCGTCGGCCAGCGCTTCGGCGCCGCGCACGTGGCCGGCGTGCTCTGCGGGAGCGACACCGAGCAGATCCGCTCGCGCGGCCACGACGCTGTCACGACCTTCGGCCTGATGAAGGACGCGTCGACGTGCGAAGTGCGCGCCTACATCGAGCAGCTCGCCGCGCACGGGCTGCTGCGGCAGACCGACGATGTGTTCCCGGTCGTGATGCTGACGCAGGCGGGTGTCGACCTGCTGAAGGATGCCGGCGCGGCGCCCGGCCTTGCGCTGTCGCGCCAGCGGCGTCCGGTGCGGGGCCGCGAGGATCGGCGCTCGTCGCGCGTGGAGGCCGAAGCGTGGGAGGGGGTCGACCGTGACCTCTTCGAGGAGCTGCGCGCCCTGCGTCTGCAGATCGCGCGCGCCCGCGGCGTGCCGCCGTACGTCATCTTCCACGACACGGTGCTGCGCGAGCTCGCGCGCGACAAGCCGCAGACGATGGCGGACCTGAGAACGGTTAAGGGGGTCGGCGCCCGCAAGGCCGAAGATCTCGGCGAGCAGTTCCTGGATCTGCTGCGCCGGCCCGCGTAACCATCCGTCGCATGCGGGCGTGCTAGCATTTGCCGCACTTCACTCAAGTCTGAGGACGCACGCCATGCCCGTTAGCACACACGTCACCCCGAAGAGCGGCGACACGCTGCTCCTCATCGGCACCATGAAGGGCGCCTTCATCCTGCGCGCGGGCGCCGCGCGCGATCGCTGGGGTGCCGGCGGCCCGTACTTCCCCGGCAACGCCGTGTACGCGATGGCCTGCGACAGCCGTGGCGGGCGGCAGCGGCTGTGGGCGGGCCAACGAGCATGCACTGGGGCGGCCTTCTCAGCTCCAGCGACGACTTCGGCCGCACATGGACGAATCCCGAAGAGGCCAACGTCAGGTTTCCCGAAGCGAGCGGCACGTCGCTCAAGCAGATCTGGCAGATCGCGCCAGGCCGCGACGGGGAGCCCGAGACGCTCTACTGCGGCGTCGAGCCCGCGGCGATCTTCGTGTCGCGCGACGGCGGTGACACATGGTCGCTTCAGGAAGGGCTCTGGAACCATCCGCACCGCGCGCGCTGGGAGCCGGGGGGCGGAGGGCTGTGCCTGCACACGATCCTGCTCGATCCCGCCGACGCGAAGCGCATGCGTGTCGCGATCTCGACCGGCGGCATGTACGTCACCGAAGACGGTGGCGAGACGTGGCGCGCGTCGAACGCCGGCGTCCGCGCCGAATTTCTTCCTGACAAGCATCCGGAGTTCGGCCAGTGCGTGCACAAAGTCGTGCAGTCGACACAGCGGCCGGAACGCTTGTTCCTCCAGAACCACTGGGGCCTCTATCGCAGCGACGATCGCGGCGAGTCATGGACCGACATCGCCAACGGCGTGCCTTCCGACTTCGGGTTCCCTGTCGCGATTCACCCGCGCGATCCCGACTCGGCGTGGATCGTGCCGCTCGAGTCCGATCAGTTCCGGTGCACGCCCGAGGGCAAGCTGCGTGTCTATCGCACGCGTGACGCCGGCGCGAGCTGGGTGCCGCTGTCGAAGGGCCTGCCGCAGGACGGGGCGTTCGAGACCGTCCTCCGTGACGCGCTTGCGGTCGACGCGCGCGATCCCGCCGGTGTCTATTTCGGCACCCGCAACGGCAAGGTGTTCGCGTCGCCAGACGAGGGAGAGAGCTGGATGGCGATCGCCGACGGCTTACCGCCGGTGATCTCGGTGAAGGTCGCGGCCGTCGGCTGATGCCGTTCGTCTTCGTGATCCCCGGCGCGCTTCGTCAATTCTCGGCCAACCGGCCCGAGGTGCGCATCGACGGCGATGCGGTGACGGTGGGCGAGGCGCTGGCGCTATTGTGGGCCGAGTGCCCGGGCGCGCGCGACCGCGTGCTCACCGAACGCGGCGCGGTGCGCACGCACATCAACATCTTCGCCGACGGCGAGAACATACGCTACGCGCGCGGGCTCGAGTCGCCGGTCGGCGCAGATGCGGAAATCATCATTCTGCCCGCGGTGAGCGGAGGATAGGGCGGTTCACGTCATGAGCACACTGAACGAATCACTGGCCCGCTTGTTTCGCGAGCTCGTCGACGGCGCTCCCAAGGACGGCGCATTCATGCTCAATGGCGGCGACCCGGGGCTGCTGCGATCGCTCGAATCGCTCGACGCAGCGGCCGCGTCGGCGCCGTCCCCCTCGGGCGGCGCGTCGATCGCCGCGCACGTCGACCATCTGCGCTACGGGATCAGCCTGATGAATCGCTGGAGCGACGGCGATCCGGACCCGTGGGCCGGCGCCGATTGGACGGAGAGCTGGAAGCGCACCGCCGTCACCGAGGCGGAGTGGGCTGCGCTCCGCAATCAGCTGCTCACGGAAGTGCGGCGCTGGCAGGAGGCGCTCACCAGCCCGCGCAGCCTCGAGACCATCGAGCTCGACGGCGTGATCGGCAGCGTCGCGCATCTGGCCTACCACCTCGGCGCCATCCGGCAGATCGATCGCTCGCTTCGCGGTCCCGCCGCCTGATCTAGAATCGCCCTCATGATAGCCGCCGCCGGCCTCCTGCTTGCGCTGCTCACCCCTGCGTCGCAGCAGGCGGCCGCGCCTGCCGCACCGGCACCGCTGCGGCCGCCGACACGCGCCGACATTCTGCGCGGCGAGTACGGCCGCTACCGCGCCAACAACGATGTGCGGTTCTATCACCTCGACGTGCGCATCGACCCCGTCGCCAGAACGATCCGCGGCAAGAACGCCATCCGCTTCAGGATGCTGCGCGACGACACGCGCATCCAGATCGATCTCTATGACAATCTTGCCGTCGACCGCATCCTGCTGGCAGGCAGGCCGCTCGAGTACACGCGCGAGCTTCACGCGGTCTTCATCGATTTCCCCGACACGCTGAAGTCCGGACGCGAGTACACGATCGAGTTCCACTATTCCGGCACGCCGAGGGAGTCTGGCCGTTTCGGCGGCTTCGTCTTCTCGAAAGACCCCGCGGGCAATCCCTGGATCTTCACCGCGTGTGAAGGACAGGGTGCCGCCATCTGGTGGCCGAACAAGGACCAGTGGCGCGACGAGCCCGAGAGCATGGACATCAGCGTCGCCATCCCGGCCAATCTCACGGACGTCTCGAATGGGCGGCTGCTCGGCAAGACCGACCTCGGTGACGGCTACACGCGCTGGGACTGGCGCGTGCACTATCCGATCAATTCGTACAACGTGTCGGTCAACATCGGCAACTACGCGCACTTCGCCGGCACGCTGCCGTCATCCGGCTCGATGCCCCCCGTCAGTCTCGACTACTACGTGCTGCCGGCCAACCTCGAGAAAGCGAAAGCGCAGTTCGCGCAGGCGGGCCCGATGCTCGGAGCGTTCCAGCGCTTCTTCGGCGGCTATCCGTTCCCCAAAGACGGGTTCAAGCTGATCGAGGTCCCGTACTCGGGCATGGAGCACCAGAGCGCGGTCACCTACGGCAACCGCTTCGCAAACGGCTATCTCGAGCGCGACTGGACGGGCGTCGGCGTCAGCCTGAAGTTCGACTTCATCATCATCCACGAGAGCGGCCACGAGTGGTTCGGCAATGCGGTGTCGGCCGCCGACGTCTCCGACATGTGGATTCAGGAAGGCTGGACCACGTACCTCGAGGGCCTGTACGTCGAGCACGTCTTCGGCTACGCGGATGCGCTCAAGTACATCAATGGTTACAAGACCAAGGTGCAGAATCGCGAGCCGATCATCACGCAGCGAGGCATACATCGCACGCCAGGCCAGGATATGTACTTCAAGGGGGCGCTCTTTCTGCACACGCTCCGCAACGTCGTCGATGACGACGCCCGGTGGTGGAGGCTGATTCGGGGCCTCTACGACCGCTTCCGCTACCGCAACAGCATGACCGAGGAGATTGTGGCCTTCGTGAACAAGGAGCTCGGGCAGGACCTCACGCCGGTCTTCGATCAGTACCTGCGGCGCGCGGCGATCCCCGTACTGGAGCTCGCGTTCGATGATGCGCGCGGCACGGTGGCGTTCCGGTGGAAAGCGGATGAGCGCGCCTTCGCGATGCCGGTCCGTATCGGCACGCCTGGCGCCTGGCAGACCATCCGGCCCACGACGGACTGGCAGTCGATGAAGGCGCCGGCGGGGAAGGACGCGCTGCAGGTTGCTACCGATCTCTACTACATCGGCGTGGCGCGCCAATGAGAACGCTCGTCTTCGCGTCAGTCCTGTGTCTCGCCGCGTGCTCGGGCGCGCCCGTGACTGATGCGCCCGCCGCGCAGGCGCAGCTGCCTGCCGCGTCGCCGCCGCCTCGGGTCGACGCGGCGCTGCAGCAGCGGCTGGAGGAGATCGCGTCGCGCGCGGGCGGTACGGTGGGGGTGGCAGTGCTGCACATCGAGAGCGGACGCATCGCCGCGAATGATGCCGCCGGCACGCCGCTTCCGCTCTTCAGTGTCTTCAAGCTACCCGTCGCCATCGTCACGCTCAAGAACATCGAAGAGGGGCGGCTGTCGCTCGAGACGAGGATTCACGTCGAGCCGAAGGAAGTGCGGAGCGGCGTGGAGTCGAACAGCGCGCTGTGGCGCGTGCCGAGCGATCGCACCGTGCGCGAGATGATCGATCTCTCCATGACGCGCAGCGACAACACGTCAGTCGACAAACTGATGGAGAAGGCCGGCGGGGCCGCGGCCGTGGCGGAGCGGCTGCGGGCGCTCGGCGTCGACGGCATCTCGATCACCGGCACCGTCCGCGATTTCCGCCCCGATGCCACGCACCCGAACATGGGCACGGCCCGCGGTCTTGTGCGCCTGCTTGCGCGTCTGCACAAGGGGGAGGTCCTCGCCGCGCCGCAGCGTCAGGTCCTGCTCGAGATCATGTCGCGCCAGCTCACGGGCGACCGGCGGCTGAAAGGCGGGCTCCCGCCGGGCACCGCCATCGCGGCCAAGACCGGTACCGGCCGCTCGAACACCAATGACGCCGGCATCATCACGCTGCCGGACGGCAAGGGGCATTTAGCGATGGCTGTGCTCATCTCCGGGTCGCCGCTTGCGCCGGAAGCGCAGGAAGCCCTGATCGCGGAACTGGCGCGCGCGGCCATGACGGCCGCCGCATGAACGATGCGCTGCACAGCCCGTGGCCCTGGTATATCGCCGGTCCGGTGATCGGCCTGTTTCCCGCCCTGTTGCTGCTGCTCGGCAATCGCCTGTTCGGCGTCTCGAGCAATCTGCGCCACATGTGCGCGGCCGTGCTTCCGGGGCGCACGGGATACTTCGACTACGACTGGCGCGCGGAAGGGAGCTGGAATCTCGCGTTCGCAGCCGGCATTCTGGCGGGAGGAGCGATCGCGGGCACACTCCTCGCCAACCCGGCGCCCGTCGCCATCGCCGCCGATACGCGCGAGGCGCTCATGGCGCTCGGCGTCAGCGACTTTGCGGGACTCGCGCCGGCGGATCTTTTCAGCTGGCGTGCCCTCCTGTCGTGGCGGGGTGCACTGCTGATCGCCGGCGGCGGCCTGCTCGTTGGCTTCGGCACCGCCTATGCGGGAGGCTGCACGTCCGGTCACGGCCTCTCCGGCATCGCCGATCTGCAGCTGCCGTCGCTCGTGGCGCTCGTCGGGTTCTTCATCGGCGGCATCATCGGCACGTTCGTGCTGCTGCCGCTCATTCTGACCTGATGCCGCTCCTGATCTATTTCGGCGCCGGCACGCTCTTCGGGATCGTCATCACGAAGGCCGAAGTCATCTCCTGGTTCCGTATCCAGGAGATGTTCCGGTTCGACGCCTTCCACATGTTCGGCATTTTCGCGACGGCGATTCCCGTCGCCATCGTGACCGTACAGGCGCTCAAGCGATCGCAGTGGCGCGCCTCCGGCGGCGTGCCCATCACCCTGGCGCCCAAGGTCATGGGCACCGGCGCGCGGTACATCCTGGGCGGCACGACGTTCGGACTCGGATGGGCGTTGACCGGCGCGTGCCCGGGTCCGCTGTTCGCGCTCGTCGGTGGCGGCGTCACGGTGCTCACGGTGGCCATCGCGTCGGCGCTCTGCGGCACCTGGCTCTACGGCCGTGTGCGCCACCTGCTGCCGCACTGATGCATCTCTTCTTCGATCTCGACGGCACGCTCACCGACTCGTGCGAAGGCATTACGCGCTGCATCAATCACGCGCTGCTGGCGGCCGGACGTCCGGAAGAGCCCGACGATCGCCTGCGCGGGATGATCGGACAGTCGCTCACGCGGATTTTCGGCGCCCTGATGGATCGGCCGGACGATGCGGCCGTCGATCGCGCGATCGCCGCCTACCGCGTGCGCTTCGATGAGATTGGGATCTTCGAGAACAGGGTCTATCCGGGCATCGTGGACGCCCTCGCGTCTTTGCAGAGCGCCGGTCATCGCATGCGGGTCGTGACGGCGAAGCCGGCGCCCGCCGCGACGCGCGTGATCGCGCACTTCGATCTCGCGCGACTGTTCGACGGCATCCACGGGCCCGCGCTCACCGACCGCGGCTGCGACAAGGCGGACCTGCTGGGCGCCGCTCTCGAGGCCGCCGGCGCGCAGCCGGCGCGCGCGCTGATGATTGGCGACCGCGTCGACGACATGCTCGCCGCGCGGGCGCATCG
>JALYRV010000371.1 GCA_030855205.1 Acidobacteriota bacterium
GTAGAGGGCGAAGCGCTCCGACTGGCGATATGGGCCGGCGCCGCCACCGACATCGGGCCCCTCGTCCCACTCGAGCCCCATCCAGCGGAGATCGGACAGGATGCCGCGCTCGGACTCGAGCGTGGAGCGCTCGGAATCGGTGTCTTCGATACGCAGAATGAAGGTGCCGCCGTGGCCGCGGGCCAGGAGCCAGTTGAACAGCGCGGTGCGCGCGTTGCCGACGTGCAGATGCCCGGTCGGGCTCGGAGCGAAACGGACTCTCATGTCGTGATCACGGCCACCGCGTGAGCGGCGATGGCATCGCCGCGTCCGACGGCGTCGACGCCTTCGTTGGTCTTGGCTTTCACACTGACGGCACTGACGTCGACGCCGAGCGTCGAGGCAAGCGCCGCGCGAATGGCGTCGAGGAACGGCGCCAGCCTGGGCTTCTCGAGCACCACGGTGACGTCTGCGGATGTCACGCGCCAGCCCGCGGCAGCGACGATGGCGACGGCGCGCGCGAGAAGATCGAGCCCCGCTGCGTCTTTCCACTGCGGATCGCGATCGGAGAAGTGCCGGCCGATGTCTCCCATCGCGGCCGCGCCGAAGATCGCGTCGCAGAGTGCGTGCGACACGACATCGCCGTCGGAATGTCCGAGCGGCCCCTTGTCGAACGGCACCGCGACGCCGCCGAGGAGGAGCGGGCGCTGCTCGACCAGGCGGTGCAGATCGTAGCCCGTGCCGACGCGCGGGCAGGCATTGCGCGCGCGCTCGAGATCCGCAGCCGTCGTGATCTTCACGTTCGTCTCATCCCCCTCGACCACGTGCACCGCGTGACCCGCGCGCTCGGCGAGCATCGCTTCGTCCGTGGCCTCCACGCTCCCGCCCATGGCGACGGCGTCCGCCAGCACGCGGCGGGTGAAACCCTGCGGCGTCTGCGCGAGCCAGACCGTCTCGCGCGGAATCGTTTCGTCCACGCGCGCACCGGCCGACGCGGCGCGCTTGACGGTGTCGCTCGCCTGACGCGCCGGCACGACCGCCCCGAGACGCGACGCACCATCGATCACGCGGCTGATCAGCATCGCGCTCACGAACGGCCGCGCCGCGTCGTGCACGAGCACCACATCGGCCGCGGCTCGCGACGCCTGAAAACCGGCGGCGACCGAGTCCTGCCGGCGCGCGCCTCCCGTCGCGAGGGCGATGGGCTTGCCGCGTGCATCGATGCCCATCGCCGCGAGGCCCTGCGACGCGATCTCCGCCGGCACCACGATCACCAGCTCGCCGATCTCCGCGTGCGACGCGAAGGCATCGACGCTGCGCTGCAGCATCGTGCGGCCATGGATCTCGAGCAGCTGCTTCGGCCGATCGGCGCCGAGGCGCGTGCCGCGGCCGCCCGCGACGATGATGGCTGAGACGAACATCTAGGTGTGATTATCCGCGATTCCGCGGCTGCGTTCGGCGCCGCCGGCATATTCGCGCATGCGCGCCGATGTCACGTCGAGCATCTGCCGCAGTCCGGCGGCCGGTGTGGATGCCGGCGCGAAGATCACGGCGAGGATCGCGGCCGACGCCGTCGTCACCATCGTCCGGGCCGAATCCGACGTCGGGTTGCCGAACGCGCCCTCCTCATCGGCCAGGACGAGCCGCCCCTCGAGGTGGACATCGTCCTTTCGGATGCCGGCGTACGACTCCGCCGCGCGCCCGGTCCTCAACGTGATCGCCCCGCGCAGCCGGCCTGCGTCGTAGAGCCCGTACGGCGTCTGGAATTCGAGCGAGCACCAGTTGCAGACGTCGACGACATTGTTGATGCGCGGAAGGGCATCCCCCTTGCGCGCGCGGCGCAGCAGCGCTTCGGACGAGGGGCGCGTCCTCGTGGGATCGACGCCGAACCGCCGGTACATCGCGCGCACGGCCGCCGTCAGATCCACGGCGTCCGCCGCGCCGCGCATCCTCGCCGCCGTCTCAGCCATCGCCGCTTCGAGTAAAGGACTCCCCTCCGCGACGCGCACATCGTCGAGCGCCAGCCACGCGGGCCTGACGTGCGGCGCGACCGTCTCGTCGACCAGGATCATGCCCGTGTTCGGCATGCAACGATGGGGCGACTGGCGTCATCCAACGCGCGACGCGCCGCCTCGGCCGATCCCATGCGGGCGC
>JALYRV010000372.1 GCA_030855205.1 Acidobacteriota bacterium
CCCGCCGCGGGTGACGACCGACGCGAACCTGACGGCGCCGGTCTCGCGCAGCGCCGGCAGGAGGATGCCCATCGCGAAACCGCCAGCGCCGACGACGCCGAGCGACACGGGACGGCCGCCGACAGCGACGACCGGTTCGGGCGGCGACGCGGGCGCGGCAGTCGGCGCGACGAGGGGCGCCGCCGTGGAGGGCTGTGAGCCGGGGGCGTACGCAATCACAATCCCCAGGTGCGGCTGCGGCGTCTTGCCCGTCACCACGTCATACGCCGTCACGGCATCGTCGATGTCGTAGTGGTGCGTGAGCAGGGGCCCCAGCTGCACTTTGCCCGCCGCGACGAGATCGAGAAACGCCTGCATGTTGCGGTTCTCGGTCCACCGCACGTAGGAGATCGGATAGTCGACGCCGTTCTCTTCGTACGATCGATCGTAGCGGCCCGGGCCGTACGACCGCGACATCAGCAGCGAGAGCTCCTTGTCGTAGAACGCCTTGCGCGGCACGCGCATGCCGACCTGGCCGACGACCACCACGCGCCCCCGATCGCGGACGGCGTCGGCGGCCATCTCGAGCAGCGCGTCGGAGTCGGACGCCGCGGTCACCAGGGCCGCGTCGGCGAGCGTGCCGCCATTGACGGCGCGCGCGAGGTGCGGCAGATCGTCGACGCTCGTCGTCGCGCAATCGCAGCCGAGCGCGACCGCGAGATCGCAGCGGTCCTGTCCGAGATCGATGCCGACGACATGGCATCCCGCGGCCTTCAGGATCTGGACTGTGATGAGCCCGATGAGGCCAAGGCCGATGACCACGGCGGTTTCACCGATCCTGAGATCCGCGATGCGGACGCCCTGCAGCGCAATCGCGCCCACCGTGGTGAACGACGCGTGCGCGAGGTCGACGCCCGCCGGCACGGGAGCCGCCAGATTCCTCGGCACGAAGATGGTCTCGGCGTGGGAGGCGTAGCCGATCCCGGCGCACGCGACCGGCGCGCCGATGGCGAAGCCCTCGACGCCGTCGCCGACGTCGAGCACCACGCCGGCACTGCTGTAGCCCAGCGCGTTGAGGCTGTCGAGCTTCTGCATCGACTTCTGGTAGGCGGACATCACACCCTCGGTGCGCGCCTTGTCGATGACCTTCTTCACGAGATCCGGGCGCGATCGCGCCTTGTCGATCATGCTCTTGCGCGCGAGCTCGACGAGCGCGCGCTCGGTCCCCGCGCTGATGAGAGAGTATCGGGTGGCGACGAGCAATCCCCCGGCGCGCACGCGGGGGGCCGGGACGTCGTGGATGCTCATCTCGCCGTTGAGGTAATTCTGGAGGAGTTGTTTCATTGCGTCTTAGGCATTGTCGGCCGTGAACACGTAGCTGATGTCGTCGCGCAGGACGGTGGCGGGCTCGCCTGACAACTCGCGGACGTCGCGCGTGTAGCCGATGCCGGCGATGAGCGTCAGAAACTCCTCGCGGCCGACTCCGTTATGGAGCTCGACGATCAATCTCGGCCGGTGATCCGACAGCATCTCGCGCATGCCGCGCAGCACCGCGATCTCGAATCCCTGCACGTCGATCTTCACGCCGTGAATCGGCGCGCAGGCCAGACCCAGTGAGGGCCGCAGCGCGTCGAACCCCATCGACAGGAGATCGAGCGACATCGCCGCGCCGGCGCGGGCCGGCGACGCCATCCCGCGCGTGATCTCGACGCGTGCCAGGTCGAGCACCGCACTGTCGCCCAGCGCCAGCGGCACCACCGTCATCTGAGAAAACCGGTTTGCCATCTTCGTGCGGTGCAGGTGTCCGGCCGTCTCGATCACGGGCTCGAACGAGAACACGCGCCCCTCAGGCCCGACCAGGCGACTGAGCGCGATCGAGGTGTAGCCATACTGCGCGCCGACATCGAGCCAGGTTTCGCCCGGCGCGACGTTGGCGGCGAACCACGCGAGCAGCGGCCGCTCGGTGCGTCCGAGCAGCGCGCCCGGGTAGTCGTGCCACGAGGTCGAGATGCGGGCCCCCTTCAGCGGGCCGCCGAGGATGCGATGCACGCGCATGGCGCGAGGCAGGACGCGGCGACCATACCGCCGGAGCGCAGGATTCATCGTTTTCTCATCCGGGCTCTGACCCGGGGTCTCATCGGAGTGTGCATCAG
>JALYRV010000191.1 GCA_030855205.1 Acidobacteriota bacterium
GGTCAAAGCGCCAAATTCAGCACATATAGAGGCGTCATCCGGTATACCAACTGCGTTGGCGACGATGTCCGCGGACGTCTGGCCTTGAGGAATCACCACCACGAACTCGCCCTTCTCGGGAGAGGGATGCTCCAGCCAGGCATTAATAGGTTTTTCGACCAATGATTCGTGGACTTTGGTTAGTTCTCGACCGACATTTATTGGCTTGTTGCCCAATAAACTAAGCAACTCTGTGAGCGTTCTGGTGATCCTGTGGGGCGCCTCGAAAAACACGATGGCCGTTTCTGCGGTCAGGAGCCCCACCGTCGCCATCCACTGCCGGCGATCGGCGCCTGCGGCAGGGGGAAAGCCGAGGAACGTAAACGAGCCGGCATGTCCGATTCCGGCGAGAGCCGCCGTGACGGCGCTGGGGCCGGGCACCACCTCGACACGAATCCCGGCGCTGCGGGCTTCGCGCACGAGGAGCGCCCCCGGGTCGGAAATCAAGGGCATCCCTGCGTCCGAGACAAGGGCGATGGACGTCCCGGACTGAAGCCGAGCCACGAGATGGGGCGCCTTGCCGTGCTCGTTATGTTCGTGAAGGCTCGTCGTCGGCGTTACGATCGAGTAATGTTGAAGGAGTCTGGCTGTCCGCCGTGTGTCTTCGGCGGCAATGAGATCGACCTCGCGCAGCACGCGGAGTGCGCGCATCGTGACGTCCTCGAGGTTGCCGATGGGCGTCCCAACTATGTAAAGCGTACCGGGCAAGGCCTGATCCGCGCGGATTCTATCAGGCCCGCGCGTCCGCACGCCCAATGAGCATGTTCTCCGCAGAGCCCCTTCCACATTTCGTCAGCCACTATCTTGCCTGGCTTCACGAGACGCACCCGACGCTCGCCACGTTCGACGGCGTGCATACGTACGACGATCATCTCGATGATCTGTCGCGCGCGTCCATTGAAGATCAGGTCCGCCGCCTCAACGATTTCGGCCGCCGGCTGGCGGCCATCAACCCTGACAGCCTCACGGCCGACGAAAAGCTCGATCGCCCATGGCTCGAGCTGTCGATCAAGGCGCGAGTCCACGAGCTCGACACGATTCGCACGTGGGAGCGCAATCCGCACCACTATGCGGACCTGATCGCCGCGAGCCTCGCATCGCAGACGCTGTTCGACCACGCAGCGCCCACCGATCGTGCGCGTCGCGTGGTCTCGCGTCTGCGGCAGGTGCCGAAGCTGCTGCAGGCCGCGCGCACCAACGTCAAGGATCCGGCCGGGATCTTCGTGAAGACCGCGCTCGAGACGCTGAAGGGCACGATCCGGTTCATCGACGTCGACCTGCCTCGCGCCTTCCGCAACGTCGACGATCTTCACGTGCTCTCGGACCTCGCCGATGCGACGACGGACGCGGGGGACTCGCTGCGGCAGTACGTGCAGTACCTGCAGGACGACGTGGCGCCTCAGGCCAAAGGATCCTTCCGTCTGGGCCGGGCGAAGTTCGAAGAGAAGCTGCGCCTCGAGGAGGGACTCTCGCTGCCGGTCGAGAAGCTCCTGGCGATCGCCGAGCGCGAACTCGAGGCGACTTCCGAGGAGTTCAGGCGCACGGCGTCGCGCCTTGGCGGCGACCCGATGGCGGTCTGGCAGAAGATCAAGGACGACCACGCGGAGCCGGGAAAACTCGTCGCAGAAGTCGCGGGCCAGCTCGCGGAGCTTCGGGCGTTCATCGAGGACAACGATCTCGTGACCGTGCCCGATGGCGATCGCCTTGCGGTCGGCGCGACGCCGGACTTCTACCGCTGGACCTTCGCGAGCCTGTGGGCGCCGGGCCCGTTCGAAACGCGCGCGACGCTCGCGCATTACTACATCACCGACGCCGATCCGTCCTCCCCGCCCGATCGGCAGCGCGAGCACATGCGCGATTTCAGCCGCGCGCTCGTCTCGGCGATTTCCACGCACGAGGCGTTTCCTGGCCACTTCCTGCATTTCCTGCATCTCAGGAAGATCGTCTCGCCGGCGCGCAAGAGCCTGATGTTCGCGAGCACGTCGCTCGTGGAAGGCTGGGCGCATTACGCCGAGCACCTGATGATCGAGCAGGGTTTCGCGCGTGACAATCCGGCCATCAAGCTCGGACAGCTCGCCGAGTCGCTCGTCCGCCTCTGCCGGCTGATCGTCGGCATCCGTCTGCACGTCGAAGACATGTCGGTGGAGCAGGGGGTGCGGATGTTCCGCGAGCGCGCGTTTCTCGAGGAAGGGGCCGCGCGGCGTGAGGCGGAGCGCGGCACGTTCGATCCGGGATACGTCGTCTATGCCCTCGGCAAACTGATGATCCTCAAGCTGCGCGAGGATGCGAAGACAGCGGCCCGCGGGTTCACCCTGAAGGGATTCCACGATCAGTTGCTGGCGGGCGGCGTGCTCCCGGTCGGCTTCCACCGCCAGGCGATGCTTGGAGCGGACGCGGCGTCCCCGTCGGCGCTCATCGCGTAGCGAGAGAGTTTCCTATGCCTCTTTACGAATACCTCTGCGAGTCCTGCAGCCACCGTTTCGAGCGGATCCAGAAGTTCTCGGATCCGCAGGTCTCGACCTGCCCCAAGTGCAGCGGCGCGGTCCGCAAGCTGATCTCGTCGCCCGCGATCCAGTTCAAGGGCAGCGGCTTCTACATCACGGACTACACGAAGAAAAGCGGCGTGCCCGAGGGGGAGTCGAAGGGCGAATCCAAGGGGGCGTCCTCCGACTCGAAGGGTGAGTCGAAGGGCGAATCGAAGAGTGAACCGAAGGGCGAGTCGAAATCCGAGTCGAAAGCCGAGTCCAGGCCGGAGTCGAAGAGCTCAACGAAGGCGGAGTGACGTCAGGTACTCCTTGAACGGGCCCGCCAGGTCCGGACGCTGCAGCGCGAAATAGACCATCGCTTTCAGGTAGCCCAGCTTGTTGCCCGTGTCGTGGCGCACGCCGTCGACCTTGCAGGCGTAGATCGGACGCCGCTCGAGCAGCCCTTTCAACCCGTTCGTGAGCTGAATTTCGCCGGTGCGATCGTTGCCGATCGCCGCAAGCTCAGGAAAAATATCGGGTGTCAGGATGTAGCGTCCGATGATTGCCAGATCAGACGGAGCGTCTTCTCGCGCCGGTTTCTCGACGAGATCCGTCACGCGGTAGACGCCCGGAGCGATCTCGTCACCCGCGATTACGCCGTAGCTCGAGATGCTCTCCATCGGGACCTGTTCGACGCACAGCACGGGCCCCTTCTGGGCGTTGAAGACGTCGATCATCTGCTTGAGTGCTGGCGGCTGCGCGTCGATCACATCGTCGGCCAGCACGACGGCGAACGGCTCGTCGCCCACCAGCGGCTCGGCCACCAGGACCGCGTGGCCAAGGCCGAGCGGCTCCCCCTGCCGCACGTAGGCGATGTTGAACAGGCTCGAGATTTTCCGGATCTCGTCGAGCTGCTCGGTCTTTCCCTTGGCCTCGAGAAACGTTTCGAGCTCCACCGACACGTCGAAGTGGTCTTCGATGGCGTTCTTGCCGCGGCCAGTGACGATGATGATGTTGTCGATGCCCGAGGCGACCGCTTCTTCGACGCCGTACTGCACGATCGGCTTGTCGACGAGCGGCAGCATTTCCTTCGGCTGGGCTTTGGTGGCGGGCAGGAACCGGGTGCCGAGACCAGCGGCGGGGAAGACGGCTTTTCGAATCACATTGCTCGCCATAGTGCGGACCTTCGATAGTATCTCAGCATGCTCGATCCTGCATTTGTCCGAGACCGGCTCGATGAGGTGAAGGAAGGCCTTCGCCGTCGCGGACTCGACCCCGACGCTGAGCTCTCGACGTATCTGGCGCTCGATACGGAGCGGCGCGCGTTGATTCCCGAGCTCGAGACGCTCAAGCGGGAACAGAACAGCTCGTCTGAGGAGGTCGGCCGCGCCAAGCGCGAGGGGCGCGACGTGTCGGACATCTTCGCCGCCAACAAGGCGCGCGGCCAGGTCATCAAAGAGCTGGAGAAACGCGTGACGGAGGTCGACGACGCGCGCACGCGCGCGCTGCTGGCGATCCCGAATCTGCCGCACGCGTCGGTGCCGGAAGGGCGGAGCGCGGACGACAACGTCGAGGTGCGCCGCGCGGGGGAGCCGCGCGTGTTCGATTTCGAGCCGAAGCCGCACTGGGAGATTGGCGCGGCGCTCGGCATTCTCGATTTCGAGCGCGCGGCCAGGATGTCGGGCGCGCGCTTCTCCGTGCTGATGGGCGCCGGCGCGCGCCTGGCGCGCGCGCTCATCGCGTTCATGCTGGACTTGCACACGCGCGAGCATGGATACACGGAGGTGGAGCCGCCGTTCCTCGTGAACGCCGCCGCGCTCACCGGCACCGGGAACCTGCCGAAGTTCGAACAGGATCTCTTCAAGATCGCCGGCGAGTGGGATCTCTATCTGATCCCGACCGCGGAAGTGCCGCTGACGAACCTGCACCGCGAGGAGATTCTCGACGGGCGCGAGCTGCCGATCCGATACACGGCCTACACGCCGTGCTTCCGCAGCGAAGCGGGCTCCTACGGCGCGGATGTGCGGGGCCTGATCCGCCAGCACCAGTTCGACAAAGTCGAGCTCGTGAAGATTACGACGGCCGAGCAGTCGCACGAGGAGCACGAGAAGCTGACGCGCGACGCCGAGCGCATTCTCGATCTGCTCGGCCTGCCGTATCGCACGATGGCGCTTTGCACGGGCGACATGGGCTTCGCGTCAGCCAGGACGTACGACATCGAAGTGTGGCTGCCAAGCCAGAAGACGTATCGCGAGATTTCGTCCTGTTCGAACACCGAGGCGTACCAGGCCCGCCGCGCGGCGATCCGTTACCGTCCCGAGGGCACGGGCAAGGCGCAGTTCGCCCACACGCTCAACGGATCGGGCCTTGCCGTCGGACGCACCTGGATTGCGATCGTCGAGAACTATCAGCAGGCCGACGGCTCGGTCGTCATACCAGAGAGCCTGCGGCCATATATGGGGGGACTCGAGAAGATCGGGCCGGAAAAATAGGCAGGTACTGTAAATTGTAAAACGACCCGCGAACGTGCACGTGCGCTCGCCTCATGGAGGGATGACCGAGTGGTCGATGGTGGCGGTCTTGAAAACCGCTGAACCCGGAAGGGTTCCGGGGGTTCGAATCCCTCTCCCTCCGCCAACTTCAGTTCATGTCCGTCCCGTAATTCCTTTATCATCGGCTCCTTCCAAAGGAGTCAGCCGATGCCGACCAAGCCGGGCACCGTCAGCGAGTACCTCGCATCACTGCCAGACGACACGCGCGCCGACATCGCGAAAGTGCGCAGCGTCATTCGCAAGAACCTGCCGAAGGGCTACAAGGAAATGTACGACTTCGGCATGATCACGTACGCGATTCCTCTGTCGGCCTATCCCGAAACCTACAACAAGAAGCCGCTGTGCTACGCCGCCCTCGCCGGACGGAAGGGCAAGGGCACCGTCTACCTGATGAACGTCTATGGTGAGCCCGGCGCCGAGTCGTGGTTTCAGCAGCGGTACAGAGCCAGCGGCAAGAAGCTCGACATGGGCAAGTCGTGCGTGCATTTCAAGACGGCCGACGACCTGCCGCTCGATCTGATCGGCGAGACGATCGCGCGCACGAGCGTCGAAGACTACATCCGCACGTACGAAGCGTCGAGGAGCAAGACGAAAGCGGCGCGCGGCAAGACGGCCAAGGCAGGCGCGGTGAAGAAAGCCGGGAAGAAAGCCGGGAAGAAGAAGTGAGCGACGCGAAGGACCCCCGCTATCCGGTCGGCAGGTTCACGGCCGTCCTGAATCCCGGCAAGGACGTCAGAGCGAAGAGCATTGCCGACATGTCCGCACTTCCGGCGCGGCTCCGCGAGGCGGTCGCCGGGCTCTCTGACGCGCAGCTCGACACGCCCTATCGCGACGGCGGGTGGACCGTCCGCCAGGTCGTGCACCACATCGCCGACAGCCACATGAACGGGCTTACTCGCGTAAAGCTGGCGCTGACGGAAGACTCACCGGCGATCAAAGCCTACGCAGAGCAGTTGTGGGCCGAGCTTCCCGATTCCAGGCTGCCTATCGAGTTGTCCCTGAGAATCATCGACGGCCTGCACGCGCGCCTCGATGCGGTGGTCGGCGGGATGAGCGATGAGGACTTCAAGCGGACGTTCGTGCACCCGGCCAACGGACTGACCGTGCTCGAAAGCTGGGTGCAGCTGTACGCCTGGCACAGCCGCCATCACGTGGGACACGTGACGGAGCTGCGCCGGCGCATGAACTGGTAATCGGGTGGTACCGGCGGCCGTGGCGTAGCGCTCGCGCTACTTGACGATGGCGCCGGTCGCCTTGAGCTGGTACTTCGTCGCTGCGTCGGACGGCTTGGCCTGCGACTTCGCGTACTCGGACGCGGCTTCCTTCGCGTCGGCGTCGGTCGCCGGAACGCGCTCGAACGTGCCCTCCGCCGACACGGCCTTGCCCTTCGCGCTCACGGGAAACACGATCACGCCGTCTTCGACTTTGAGCCGTACCGTCGGCGCGTCAGCTTTGTCCGACACCGAGACGGCCATCCAGCAGCCCATGTGCGCGCACACGGCCGTCGCCGTACCGT
>JALYRV010000192.1 GCA_030855205.1 Acidobacteriota bacterium
CAGCCGGTCCGCCTCCCGCCGCTCGGAGGCGAGCGTCCCGCGCGCCTGATCGAGACGCGCGATCGATCCGCGATGCTCCGCGAAGCGCGACGCGTCGCGCGCTGAAGCCGCCGCCATCTGCCTCCACGCGCGCATCGCATCACGTGCCGACGCGGCATCCACGAGGCGCCGCAGATCGCTCGCGCGCCCGCGCTTGTACAGCTCGACGATGCGCGCGCGCACGACGGGGCGCTGCCGCTCGATCGACGCAGCCAGGCCGGCCTGCTCCACCTCGAGCGCGCCGAGCGCCGCCTCGGCCCCCTGCAGCGCGAGCGTCCGCGCGTCGAGCTCGGCGACCTTCATGTCGCGGTCGACCTGCAGCCGCCCGAGTTCGTTCAGCAAGGTCTTCTGATCGCGCGACAGCCGTTCTGCCTCGGCCCGCAGTTCCTTCAGCCTGGCGTCAACTGTCTGGTTCGTCTGAGTGGAGGGTGCCGGCGTGATGCCGGTTGCCGAGCGTGCGGTGAGCCGATCGGCAGCCGACACGATGGCGCCGGCCGTCAAGCCCGCGATCGCCAGGCGGCGAATCGTCAACACGCTCGCGATCTCCAGTCACCCATGCGACTAATACAGGGCGCGGCCGTCGATGGTGGCAGGGAGGCGGATGCCAAAGTGTTTGAGCACGGTGGGCGCAATGTCGATGATACGGGCCTCGCCCCCTGACAGCTTGCGGTTCGAGATCAGCACGCCGGCCGTGGTCGCGAAATCGTACCCGCCGTGATCGCCGCTCCACTTCTTCATGTTCGGATAGACGATGCCCTGCGGCGATCCGCCGAGCGTTGTCTGCCACGACACGCGGTAGCCGTCCTCGAAGCCAACCTGCAGATCCGACGCGTTGTTGATGAACTCGCCGCTGTAGACATCGTCGCGCTTGTAGACCGCGCGGACGATACGTGACGCGGTTTCCGGATCGGTCATGGTCATCAGCTTCGCTGCGAGCTCGTTTGCGAGCTGCGCGTATTCCTGTCCAGGGCTTACGATGCCCTTGCCTTCGCGCCCGCGGAGGTTGAAGTAGATCTGGCCGAGCCCCATGGCGTAGGCCTTCGTGCGCGACCAGTCGACGTTTTCCCAGAACTCGCCGCCACCGAACAGATCGTCGAGCTTCTTCTCGCCCGGCTGCTGGCCCTCGACGGCCATGTAGCCCTGCTGCACGAGCCAGGTATTGAGATTGACCGCTTTGCGCCACGAGTGGAATCCGTGATCCGACACGATGAGCAGTGTCGTGTCCGGCTCGAGCCGTGCCATGACGTCGCCGATGAATTTGTCGCTGCGCTCATAGATGCTGCGGATCGCGTTGCCGAACTGCGGCACGAGCGCGGCGTCGTACATCGGATGCGACGGATCTTCGAGCCGCCAGAACATGTGCTGCACGCGGTCGGTGGTTTCGATGACGCCGACCAGCAGATCCCACGACCTGGCGTCGAGGCGGCTGAGGATGACGTTGGCTCGATCGTCGAAGGCGCGCCCGGCATCGTCCATGAACGTGGCCTCGTCCATGCGCCCCTCGTTGAGTGGCCATGTCGCTTCGGACCAGCCGAGCGTGCGGAAGCGGCCGATGCGATCGTAGATCTCCTCCGCGAACCCGGCCGGCGATGACATCGGCAGCGGCGGAGCGTCGGGGCGCCAGTTGATCGGGGAGACGTAGAGCTGCAGCTCCTGGCCCGCGTCGATCAGATACAGCTGCGCCATGCCCTTGACGCGCACGAGGAAGTTGATGCGGAAGTCGAGATCGATCCAGCGGCTCCATTCACCCGGACGGAGCTTGACCGACTCTCCCTGCAGCTCGATCGTCGCCGACGGCTCGCCTCCGCGCGACCAGTGCACCTTCATCGGCACGCGCACGTCTTCCTGCGTCTCGAGTTCGGCAATCTGCCGGCGGTCGCCGTCGGTGAGTGCCTGCGCCCTCGCGCGGATCGCCGCGAGCTTCTGCCGCACCACGGGGTTGGGCGGCCCGATCAGATCCGTTTCCGCGACGCCCTTCTCGAACGCGAGGCGCTTCAGCACGCCACCGAACTCCGTGTTGCCCTCTTCGTAGCGGCTGAGATCCGTTGCGAAGTAATAGAACGTGCCCATCGTGCCGCGAATGTCGGGCAGCGGCAGGCCCGACAGCAGCTCGCCGTTGGGGACCTTTTCCGCGGGAAACGTCACGGGCACGGTGAGGATGCTGCTGCGCACGCCGGCCTCGCCAGCGGTGACCCAGAACGACGTTCCGCCCCTGAGCGAATGCACCTTGGGCTTCGACGTGGGGATGTAGTCGAAGAGGAACGACGGCGGCTCGCGGCGCACCATGCCGAGATCCGGCAGGTACGTCGCGGTGTCGCGCACGAGAAAGTCGTAGATGTTGTGTTTGCCGGCCTGCACGCCCGTGGCGAACGAGGCCCAGGCCGTCGGCGACTCCGGCGAATGCGACGTCGCCAGATCGGTCAGCCCGCCCTGGGCCGCGAGCTTTGCCATGTTCGGCATGCGTCCCTCGGCGATGTAGCGGCGTACGAGATCCGGGTCCATGCCGTCGAAGCCGATGATGACCATCTTCGGCCCCGTGACGACCGCGCGCGGCGCGCGGTTGCACGCGGTCACGGCGGCCGCCGCGGCGGCCGACAGCATCACGAGGAAAATGCCGAGTCGCTTCATGGTGTGCCGAAAGTATAGCGCCCGCTGATGTACCCTTTCTCGTGCGCGTGATGGGTGTGGATTTCGGCGCGAAACGGGTGGGCCTGGCGTTGTCGGATCCCACACCGATGCTGGCCTCGCCCTGGCAGACGGTGCCAGGCGGCGCGCCTGCCGCCTGCGTCGCGCGCATCGCCGCGCTTGCCGCCTCGCTCGCGGCCGACGCTGACGGCCTCGAGTCGATCGTCGTCGGCCTGCCGCGCCGCCTCGATGGATCCGACAATGCGCAGACCCCGCTCGTGCGGGTGTTCGCTGCGGCGCTTGGCGCCGCGACCGGACTGCCCGTGATCCTCCAGGACGAGCGACTGACGAGCCACGAGGCGGAGTCGCGGCTCGCCGAGCGCGAGAAGGACTGGCGCAAGCGAAAGCCGCAGATCGATGCCGCCGCCGCCGCGATCATTCTCCAGGACTATCTCGACGAGAAAAAGAGCTCGGAGTACAGAATGCAGAACATGGAAGAAGAGGGCCGGTGACACGTTTCAGGACAGTGCTGCTTGGACTGGTGATCCTTCTTCTCGTCGGCGCGGCGTCGACGTTCTATGTCTGGCGCGGCGTCGCGCTGCCGTACCGCGGGTTCGAGGGGGAGCAGTTCGTGACGATCGCGCCAGGTTCGAGCGTCGGCGCGATGGGCCGCACGCTTGCCGCGGCCGGCGTCGTGCGTGACGCGCGCGCGTTCCAGATCGCGGCGAAGATCAAGGGGGCCGAGAAACGTCTGCAGGCCGGAGAGTTCCGCTTCGATCGCGCGGCGACCGCCTTCGACGTGGTCGAGCGCATTGCGCGCGGCGACGTCTTCGTGCGCGGCGTGACGTTTCCTGAAGGGCGCACGGCCGCGGAAATGGCGGCCATCTTCGAGGAGCGTGGATTCGGGAAGGCGGCCGACTTTCTCGAAGCGTCGCGCCGGGTCTCGCTGATCGGTGAGCTGGACCCTGCGGCGCGCGACCTGGAAGGGTATCTGTTTCCGAGCACCTACCGCCTCGCGCGCAACGCGACCGCCGGCGCGCTCGCCGCTCTGATGACGCAAAGCTTCAGGAAGGCGTACGACGATGGCCTGCGCGCGGCCGCGGCGGCCGTCGGGTTCTCGGCGCGCGAAGCGGTGACGATGGCGTCACTCGTGGAAGAAGAAGCGCAGGTGGCGGCCGAGCGGCCGATGATCTCGGCGGTGTACCACAACCGGCTCAAGATCGGCATGGGTCTGCAGTGCGACGCGACGGTGATCTACGCGATGCAGCGCGCCGGTACCTGGAACGGCAACATCACGCGCGCCGATCTCGCGATGGATTCCCCCTACAACACCTACCGCTATCGCGGTCTGCCGCCTGGCCCGATCGCGAATCCTGGTCGCGCCTCGCTCGAAGCCGCCGTCAAGCCGGCAGACGTGCCCTACCTCTATTACGTCAGCCGCAATGACGGCTCACACGCGTTCGCGACGACGCTGGACGAGCACAATCGCAACGTGCAGCAGTATCAGGTGCAGTACTTCAGGGATCGGCGGTAGGCGGTAGGACAGGCTAAAGGTGTAGGACAGGCTGAAGCCTGTCCCTACTTCAGTCCCCATTTGAGCTTCTGCTGGAGCACGTCGTAGTAGCTGCGGCCTGACGCGCGCACGAGATTGAGCCGGCGCGCGGCGCGGCGGATGACGACAACGTCGCCCGGTTCGAGCGCCTGGCCGGCCTGGCCGTCGAATGTGACGAAGACCTCCGTCTTCACGTTCTCGAACAGCGGGCGGATGACGAGCTCGGTCGACCCCGACAGAACGACCGGCCGGTTCGTCAGCGTGTGCGGCGCGATCGGCGTCATGACGAACGCGTCGACGGACGGCTCGACGATGGGACCGCCGGCGGAGAGGTTGTACGCGGTCGATCCGGTCGGCGATGCGAGGATGAGGCCGTCGGCCTTCACGCGCGTGACGAAACCGGCGTCGATCGTGACTTCGAGATCGATCATGCGCGAGAGCGATCCGCGGGTGATGACGATGTCGTTGAGGACGGCACGATCGACATGAGGCGTCTCGTCCGGCCCGGCCTTCACCGCGCACTGCAGCATCATCCGGCCCTCGACCGTCGCGGTGCCGTCGAGCACGGCGCTCATCGCGTCGTACAACTCGACGAGCGTGACTTCGGTGAGAAACCCGAGGCTGCCGAAGTTGATCCCGACAATCGGAATGTCCTTGCCGGCGGCGGCGATGCGGTTGGCGGCGCCGAGGAGCGTGCCGTCGCCGCCGAGCGCGATGATCAGATCCACCCTGGCCGGCAGTTCGTCGGCGCTCGCGGATTCGTGCCCGTCCATCCCGGCAAGCGCCGCGGTGTCGGATTCGAACACGGGCGTGACATCGCGCGCCTCGAGCCACGAGGCGAGTTCGATGAGCGTCGGGCGCGCCGCGGTCAGCTGGCGGCGCGAGACGAGACCCGCGCGGCGGATAGGGGAAGGCATTCTGCTGGGTGCAACTATACCGGCTGCAGCCACAGGAGAAACTCCTGGTTGCCCTCGGCGCCGGTGATGGGGGAGGGGGTCAGACCGCGGCGTGCGAGACCGAGGTCGGCGGCGGCCGCGACGACTTCCTCGATGACGCGCGCGTGCACGCGCGCGTCGCGGACGATCCCGCCAGACTCGACGTCCTCGCGCCCCGCCTCGAACTGCGGCTTGACGAGCGCCACGATGTCGGCGCCGCACGATCCGCCGGATGGCGGCTCGCTCAGCGCAGGCACCACCGGCAGGATGTGCCGCAGCGAGATGAACGACACGTCGATGACGATGATGCCGAAGCGGCGGTGGGCCGGCGGCAGCATCTCCGGTGTCAGCGCGCGCGCGTTGACGCGCTCGAGCACCGTGACGCGCGGATCGGTGCGCAGGCGGTAGTCGATCTGGTTGTGGCCCACGTCCAGCGCCACGGCGTGCGCGGCCCCGCGCCGCAGCAGCACGTCGGTGAAGCCGCCCGTCGAGGCGCCGATGTCGAGGGCCGCACGCCCGGAGGGATCGATGCCGAAGGCGTCGAGCGCGTGCGCCAGCTTCACACCGCCGCGTCCGACGTAAGGATGGTCCGGCTCGGGGATCTCGACGGCGGCGTCTGCCGGCACGAGGTGGCCCGCCTTGGACTGCACCTGGCCGTCGACGCGCACCTTGCCCGCGAGAATCAGCGCGCGGGCGCGCTCGCGCGACGGCGCCAGCGCGCGCGCAACGAGGAGCACGTCGAGCCGCTGCTTAGCTTCTGCGCTCAAGGACCACCCGGGCGATGTCGGGCAGGCGCCCGCCGAGCGAGGCACCATCGAGCGCGGCGAGGGCGCGCTCGACGCATCCCGCCGCCAGCGCACGCGACGGGCCGATGCCGAACAGCGACGGATACGTCGGCTTGTTGTTCGCCGCGTCCTTGCCCGCGGTCTTGCCGAGTGCGTCCGCCGTGCCTTCGACATCCAGCAGATCGTCGACGATCTGAAACGCGAGCCCCAGGTCGAAACCGTACTGGCGGAGCGCGAGCGTGTCGTCCGGCTCGGCGCCGGCTACAATCGCGCCCGCGACAACCGCCGCCTGCATGAGCGCGCCGGTCTTGCGCAGGTGCATCTGCCGCAGGCCGTCGGCGTCCAGCTCGCGTGGATGATCGATCGACGCCGGCGTCTTGCCGGCCGCGTGCAGGTCGATCGCCTGGCCGCCCACCATGCCGAGCGCGCCCGCCGCCCGGGCGACCACCAGCACCGCTTCGAGCTTGCGCGCCTCGCTCGCGTGCGGACCTGCCGGCGCCACGCGCGACTGGCGCTCGCCGAGAATCGCGAAGGCCTCGGTGAGCAGGCCGTCGCCGGCGAGAATCGCGAGGCCGTCGCCGAACACGACGTGCGACGTCGGACGGCCGCGCC
>JALYRV010000373.1 GCA_030855205.1 Acidobacteriota bacterium
CGCTCGAGATCCTCGACCTCGTCCACGTCGATCGCGTCATCCTCACTCATGAGGTACGCGGCCACGGTGCCGCCGTTGCGAAGGCCGGTCATCTCCCACGCCGCTCGCCGCGTCACGTAGATCGCGCCGCAATCCTCGATGATCGACCGTGCGTCCTGCGTGCGAGGTCGGTAGCCCGCGGGACCGAAGCCGCGGAACTGCGTCCAGCCCTCACGCGGATAGGCCCTGCCCGCGAAGTGCGCGCGCGGGTTCTTCACGCACGCCATCACAGAGTCAGCCCCGCTCGACTCCAGCAGGGCAAGGGCGCCGAGAACGTGCGCCGCGGTGCGAAGGGGGCTCGTCGGCTGGAGCAGTACGATCGCATCCGGCTTTCCGCCGACCATCGACCGCCACCAATGCGTCATCACGACTTCGGTGGATGAGCCGCCGTCGGCCGACGGTGTGCCCTTGCTCAGCGCTTCCGGCCGCACGAGCCAGGACGCGCCGCAGATCTCCGCGTGCTCGCCGATGACGACGTCGTCCGTGCTGACGGTGACGTCGTGGATGCCGGCGCCGAGGGCCGCGCAGATCGCCAGGTCCACGAGGGTGCGACCGCCGACGCTCGCCAGATTCTTCCGCGGGATGCGCTGGCTGCCGCCGCGGGCGGGGATGATCGCTGCGAAGCGCATCACGCCGATCTCCACTGCGGCGCGAGCTCGCCGCTGCGCTCCAGCATCTCCCGCACCTCGCCGTTGCCCTGGCGCATCACGATCGCGATGTGCCTCAGGGTCACCTCGTGGCCGCTGACCTGCGCCGCCATCACCCGCAGATCTTCCGCGGTCGTCTCGTGGCGCTGGATGCACTCGCGGCGCTTCGATGAGAACGCCGGCCGGCCCGCGTGCCGCTGCGTCCAGATCTCGCGACACAGCGCCGGGGACAGGTACACGCGCGGCGGTCCGTCCCACGTCATGCCGCCAGCGAAGGCGCGGTTGATCGCGCGGGCCACCCCGACGACGTCATCCACTGAGCGCTCGACGTTGCTGACGCGGCCGGCCGGCGCGGTGCCGCGGATGCGATCGCCGTCCTCGGTCTTCATGAGGCCGGCGAGCGAATTGCGCAGGCCCGCGCCCTCGTCCACGTGTGCGGCCCACCGCTGCACCGCGGCAGCGATCGAGGGGAAGCGCGGTATCGGCCTCGCGCGGTCGCTGCCAGCCTCGCGAGCCAAGACGTCGACGCTTCCGGGCTCGAGCTTCCACACGCCGGCCGAGGGGTACGGCACGGGCGAGCCGGACACAAATGGCGCCGCGGTGACTTCGCTCGCCAGCCTCGCGAGTTTCGCGCGCGCAAGGTCGCGCCGGTGCTTGCCGGTCTTGCTTGCGGCCTTGCACCGGCGGCACGTGACCGCGAGGTAGTCCGGCGTGATGACCGCCTTCGCGGTGCCGCAGAGCGCGGCGGTCTGCGCGAGTCCGCCGACGGGCGATCGTAGGTGCATTGCGGTTTTGCTCATCGTGCCCCCTCAGCCATGCCTGTTCGGCAGACGCCCCTGCCCCGGTCGCCACCCCGGCCGCGCCGGCACCAGCCGATCGTCGCGCTCGTGCGGAGGCGCCACCCCTCGCGGTTGCACAACAGCCCCCCTACTAATAGGGCGCGCGTCGAACGCGGCGGCGAAGGCGTCCATCTGGTCGTCGTGCTCATCGTTGACGCCGCTGATGTCGAGCAGCTCCGAGGCGAAGACGTCCACCCACTCCGGTGACGCGACGGTTCCATCCGGTTGCTCGCGCCCCGGCAGAAGCACGCGACCAGCGTTCCATGCATCGGATGCCGGCTGCGCTCGCACGAGCTTGTCCGCGGTCGCCGTCGTCACGCTCAGGGGCACACCCTTGCCCTTGAAGAAGTCCGCCACGCCGAGCTCAGTCCCGCCCAGGTACGCGTGCATCCGGCTCCCCGGCCAGCGCGTGCGCCAGCCTTTCAGCGCATCCGCGAACACCGGCGCTTGTGCCTGCATCCGCAGCACGTCGAGCACGTACGTTAGATCGCGAGCATCGTCGTACCCAAGGGCAACGGCCACGGACCAGTCCGCACTCGAGCGCTTCGAGTACGCCAGGTCGACGCCGATGCTGATCTTCAG
>JALYRV010000374.1 GCA_030855205.1 Acidobacteriota bacterium
TGCACCTTCACGAGCGCGCTCTGCGCGGTGCTGCTGCTGCGCGAGTATCGCCGGACGTCGGCGAGGCTGCTCTTCTGGAGCGGCCTCTCCTTCACTGGCTTCGCCATCACCAACGCCCTGGTCTTCACCGATTTCATCATCGTGCCGGAGGTCGACCTGTCCCCCTTCCGCGCCGTCGCGGCATGCGTCGCGACGGGACTCCTGCTGTATGGCCTCATCTGGGACGCGGATTGATCATGGTGACCTTTTTTCACGGCGCCGCGGCGATGGGTTCCCTTCTGGTGGGGCTCTTCTTCCTCCGGTTCTGGCGCGAAACGGCGGACCGGCTGTTCCTGATGTTCGCGCTGGCGTTCTGGCTCATCGCCGCGGACCGGGCGGTGCTGGGATTGTTCGTCACCGCGAGCGAATGGCGCGAATACGTGTACCTGCTGCGGCTCGGCGCGTTCTGCCTGATCCTGTACGGGATCGTTCAGAAGAACCGGCGGTAGGTGCGGCCGGGGATCGACGTTCGTCAGCGCGCGTCCGCGGCTCCCCTGACCGGGCGCGCCGGCAGCGTCGTGAAGAGCAGTCCCATGCCGAGGGCCGCCGACCCGGCGGAGGCGAGCAGGACGCCGAGCTTCGCCTGGTCGAGGAACGCGCTGGTGCCGAACGCCAGCGACGCGATGAAGAGCGCCATGGTGAAGCCGATGCCGCACAGGCACGCGGTCGCGAGCAACGAGCCCCAGCCGGCGCCCACCGGCAGGCTGGCGCGGCCGCTGCCCACGGCCAGCCAGCAGAAGAGGCCGATGCCAATCGGCTTGCCCGCGACAAGGCCGATCAGGCTTCCCAGCGCGACCGGCGCGGCGAGTCCCACATCGGCCGACAGCGTGAATCCGGCATTGCAGAGCGCGAACACCGGCATGATCCCGTAGGCGACCCAGGGCTGCAGCGCGTGCTCCAGTTCGTGCAGCGGACTGCGGATCCGTTCCAGTTGCTGCTCGAGGGTCACCAGACGAACCTCGATCTGCTCGAAGCCCTCGCCGCTCATGACGCGATCGGCCGGCATCCGAAGCGAGTCCGGTCGGGCCTGGCGGGCGATGGGAATGGTCATGGCGAGCAGGACGCCCGCGACAGTCGCGTGCACGCCTGATTGCAGCATGAAGTACCAGAGCACGGCGCCAAGCAGGCCATAGACGCCCAGGTTGGCGCCGCCGCGCCAGCCATAGGCGGCGCCCGCGGCAAGAACTCCGCCGGCGATGGCAAGGCTGCCGAGACTCAGGCTCTCCGTGTAGAAGAGCGCGATGACGAGGACGGCGCCCAGGTCGTCGACGATCGCCACGGCCGTCAGGAAGATCTTCAGACCGATGGGCACGCGGGAACCGGCAAGCGCCATGATGCCCAGCGCGAAGGCGATGTCGGTGGCCATCGGCACACCCCAGCCCCGCAGCCCCGGGCCGTTCCAGTTGAGTGCCGCGTATATGAGCGCCGGCACGATCATCCCGCCCGCGGCGCCGGCAATCGGCAGCGTGGCGGCCCGCACATCCGCCAGCTCGCCGATGAGCACTTCGCGCTTGATTTCGAGTCCCACGAACAGGAAGAAGATCGCCATCAGCCCGTCGTTGATCCAGAGCAGCAACGGCTTCTGCAGCGCCCATTCCCCGACGCGGACGCCGACGACCATCTCACGGACGGCGTCGTAGGCGGGCGCCCACCGGGAGTTCGCCCACACGAACGCACACACCGCCATCAGGACGAGCAGCGCACCGCTGAACGCCTCACTGCGCAGAAAGGAGGCAAAGGGGCTCAGTTCCGGACGGCTATTCTCGTGCACGAAGGCTCCTCTCGCCCGCTAGCCGGTTGAATCCCGGCGAACGGCCCGCGGACCACCGGATCCCGCGGGGTACTCGACGAGAGGCACACTCCCGTCGGCCCATGCGCTGAGGATTGGCGTCACGATGCGCCAGGACTCCTCGATCTCGTCGTCGCGAATCGAGAGGGAGGGATCGCCGTTGAGGACGTCCAGCAGCAGGCGGGCGTACGCGGACAGATCCTGCGCCGCCAGCGTGTGCTGGAGCGCAATGGGTTCCAGGATCAGACGGTCCCCCGCGCCGTTCACGTT
>JALYRV010000040.1 GCA_030855205.1 Acidobacteriota bacterium
GTGCCGACGGCAGAGCGACGTGCGCGGCAGGCGCTGCCGGCGTGTTCGGGATGCGCACCGGAGCGGCGTCAGCCGGCGCCGGCGGCGCTGAGAGGGACGCGAGCGGCGTGTCGAGCGTCGGGTCGAACGGCTGCATCGTGAGCGACGCGGAGGATGTGTCGAGATACAGGCCGCTGTGCACGGGGCACTCGCCGTAGGGCGCGCTGCCGAGCGTGAAGAGTTCCGTGGTCACGCCCCCCTGCACCGGACGATCGACAACCGAGCCGTCCATCAGCATCACGCGCGCGAAGCCTGTCGATCGGCTGCACGCTTCGCCCGCACGATGCCCGCTGGCCTTGCAGATTTCGACCTTCTCGACATCGGAGGGCATCTCGTACCAGACCGCGCGATCACCGCGCGTGGCCTCGCGCATGAACGCCGACCACGCCGGCACGGCGATATCGCCGGCATACGCCTTCATGATGGTCTTGCGCTGATCGAATCCGAACCAGACGCCCGCGACCACGCTGGGCGTGTAGCCAACGAACCACGCGTCGGCGTAGTCGTCGGTCGTGCCCGTCTTGCCCGCCGCCGGCAGCGAGAAGCCGGACTGACGGGCGCGGTGCCCCGTGCCGGCGGTAATCACGTCCGCCATCATGCTGTTCATCAGGTACGCGGCGCCGGTCGACAGCGCGCGGCGCTGATCGAAAGGCGCGCTCCAGATCACATTGCCGGCACTGTCCTCGACGCGGGTGATCAACGTCGGACGCGTCCACACGCCTTCGTTGGCGAATGTCCCGTACGCCGCGACCATTTCCATCAGCGTCACTTCGCCCGTGCCGAGGGCCAAAGACGGCACCGCAGGCAGTTCCGATTCGATGCCGAGGCGCTTCGCGGTGTAAATGGTCGACGACATGCCGACCTGCTGCATCAGTTGCGCGGCCGCGCGGTTGCTCGACACGGTCAGCGCCCGGCGTAGCGTGTAGCTGTCCGCCTCGTGATCGCCCGACGGCATCCAGCTGCCGTCGCCAATCGCTGCGTCCAGCCCCGTCAGCACGGTGCCCGGCGCCCAGCCGCGTTCGAGCGCGGCGGCCCAGACGAACGGCTTGAAGGCCGAGCCGGGCTGGCGGTGCGCCTGCGTGGCGCGATTGAAGCTGCTCTGATGGAAGTCGCGTCCGCCGACGAGCGCGCGCACGTGCCCGGTGCGCGGATCGATCGCCACCAGCGCGCCCTGGAGCGCGGAGTCCTTGCCGGCGAGCTGCCGGAGACGCTCGCTCACGGAACGCTCGGCGGCCACCTGCACGCCCGGATCGTACGTCGTGAAGACGCGCAGGCCGCCTTCGAGCACCTGATCCTCTCCGAACATCGTGACGAGATGCCGCCGCACTTCTTCGAAGTAGTAGCCGCCACACGCGCTGGACGCGTCATGACGATGGCCAGTCAAACCGTTCGAGCGGCGCGCCTTCACCCGCAGCGGCGCCGCGGCATACTGCCGGAACGCGGCCTCGTCGATGACGCCGAAGTCGCGCAGCTCCGCCAGCACGATGTTGCGCACCGCCGTCGCCCCTTCGGGCGTCTTGTTCGGACTGTTGGCCGACGGCGCGCGGATGAGACCCGCGAGCATCGCGGCCTCGTCCATCTCGAGCGACGCGGCCGTCTTGCCGAAGTACCCGCGGGCAGCCGCCTCAACGCCGTAGTAGCCTTCGCCGAAATACGCGGTATTGAGATACGTCTCGAGAATCTGATCCTTGGTGTGTCTCGCTTCGAGCTGCGCCGCCAGGACAACTTCGCGGAACTTGCGGCTCCACGTGCGCTGCTTGCCGAGCTCGAGATTACGCGCCAGCTGCTGCGTGATGGTGCTGCCACCTTCGACGATGCGCCGGGCGTTCAGATTGGCCTTGGCGGCACCCGCCATACGGATGGGGTCGAGGCCGAAGTGCTTGTAGAAGCGCTGATCCTCGGCGGCGAGCACAGCCTTCACCAGATTCGGCGACACCTCTGCGAGCGACACGTCGATGCGCTGTTCGGTGAACAGAGAGTGTGTGAGCTTGTTCTCACGGTCGTAAATAAGAGTGGCCTGCGGGCCCGAGCTCAGCGAGGTGAGCGCCTCGGCGCCGTCGAGGTCACTCCGGACGTCATCGAACGTGCTCCAGAGGAACCATGCGCCGCCGAACACGCCGCACGCCAGGGCGAGCGTGACGATGAGCATCGATGCCGCGCGGATGGGAGACCTTCTCACGCATCGCCATACCGCAATCGGGATGCCGGATTCCGAGCTCCTGCTGAGGTCTGAAATGGAAGCGGACTACCTAATTACGGTTAGCGCGATCTCGACGCGCGCGTCCTTCGCGACGAGCGGCGCGCCGACCGTTGCCCGCGCCGGGGGGGCGTCGGTGAACACTTCCCGGTAGGCGGCGTTCATCGCTGCAAAATCGGCCAGATCGGGCAGCCAGACGGTCGTTTCCACCACATCCGCGACGGACGCGCCGGCGCGTTCGAGGGTGGCCCGCAGCTTCATCAGCGTTTCGCGCGTCTGGACGGTGGCATCCGCCGCGCCGGGCGCAAGGGCGCCCGAGAGAAACAGCATGTTGCCGGCCTTCACCGCGCCGCTCAGATTCTCGCTCGGCGGTTCTGCCGGCAGATGCTCGGCCTGCGCGCCGTGCGCGACGAGCGTGACCTCGATCTTGTATGCGGGCTGCATCAGCCCGGCGATGATCGTGGCGCGCGCGGGCTTCGCGCGCGCGAAGTGGCGGCGCCAGCCCGCGTTCATCTCTACGAACGACGCCGCGTCCGAGAGGAACACGCGCGCCGAGCACACGTGATCGAGCGACAGCCCCGCCGCGCCGAGAATCTCGCGCGCGTTGGCCATGATCACGTCGACCTGCTCTGCCACCGTGCCTTCCACGGGCTGGTTCGTGAGGCGATCGCGCGCCACGAGGCCGGCGAGATAGAGCGCGTCCCCCGCCCTCACGCAGTACGAATACGGCAGCGGAGACTGCGCCCATCCGGGCGGATTGATCGCCATCCGCTTTCCGCCGGCAGGCACGGCCACCGCCGACACTTCGATCAGCGTCTCCGGACCCAGCAGATCGACGACCACCGTCGTCCGCGACGGGGGCTGATCCTTCCAATACGTCTGATACACGGCGTTCATCGCCGCGAAATCCTCGCCCTTTCGCAGGTAGACATGCACCGTGACGGCATGCGCGAGGTCCGATCCGCTGGCGTCCAGCACCTCCTTCAGCCGGTCGAGCACACGCCGGGTCTGGGCGGTAATGTCTCCCGTTATCCTGCCCGCTGCGTCAGACGCGAGGATGCCGGACACGAAGACCATCCCGCCCGCCAGAATCGCGGGGCTGTAGGGGCCGATGGGCGGGGGGCCCGCGTGGACGGCGCGACGTTGTGTCATAGGGACAGAGAATACAGAATACAGAACGCAGAATACAGAAAGGGTGCCTCATGACCAGAAAAATTGCGTTGGGATTGGCCGTGCTGTGTGTCGCCGGGGTCACGCTGCGCGCGGACGTCAAGACGACCGAGCGCGGCAGTGTGAAGTTCGAGGGCATGCTGGGCCGGATGATCAGCCTGTTCGGCGGCGCGAAAGACATCAACAGCACCGTGGCGGTGCGCGGCAACCGCAAGGCGGCGCTGGCCGATGGCAGCGGCCGGATCATCGATCTCGGCGAAGAGAAGATCTACGACATCGACGCGAAGAAGAAGTCCTACAAGGTCACCACCTTCGCCGAGCTCCGGCGCCAGATCGAGGACGCGAGGGAGAAAGCAAAGAAGGACGCCGAAGAGGCCGGTGAGCAGGCCCCGCCCGAGCAAGGCGCGCCGGAAGTCGAGATCGATTTCGACGTGAAGGAAACCGGCGCCACGAAATCCCTCGCGGGCCACGACACGCGCCAGGTGATCGCTACCGTCACGATGCGCCAGAAAGGCAAGAGCCTCGAGCAGGGGGGCGGCCTCGTGCTGACGTCCGACATGTGGCTCGCGCCTCGGATCGCCGCCATCAGGGAGATTCACGACTTCGATCGCCGCTACTCCGAGAAGCTGATGGGCATGGTCACGACGATGTCGGCCGATCAACTCGCGGCACTGCTCGCGCTGCACCCCGGCTTCCAGAAGGCGCAGGAGCGCATGGCGGCGGAAGGCACGAAGCTCGATGGCACCGCGCTCCTGACGACGCTCACGCTCGAATCGGTGAAGGATCCCTCGCAGCAGGCTGCGCCGGCATCGGGCGCCGGCGGCCTGGCGGGACGCCTCATGCGCCGAGGGCAGGAGAAGCCCGGCACGAAGAACAGGGTCTTCTCGTCGACGCACGAAACGCTGAGCATCGCGGGATCGGTCGCCGAGGCCGACGTCACGGTTCCCGCCGGATTCAAGGAGCGTCAGTAACCATGTCGTCACGCCGCCGGTTTCTCGGTCTCTTTCCCGCCGTTGTCGCCGGCGGCTTGTCGACGCGTGCGCTCGCGCAGCAGAACGCGCCCCAGGCGCAGCGGGTGTCGAAGCCCGCGCTTGCCTGCGCCGAAGAAGTCATGGGGATCGACTTCACCGACGCGGAAGAGGAAATGATGCTGCGCAGCGTCAATACCAATCTCTCGAGCTACGACGCGCTGCGGAAGCTGCAGATCCCCAATGGCGTCGAGCCCGCCGTGCACTTCACGCCCTACCTGCCCGGCAAGGCGCCGGCCGGGCGAGCGACCCCGCACGCAAAGTTGAAGCTCGCGAAACAGGCGCCGTTGCCGAAACCGGCGCGGCTCGAAGACGTGGCCTTCTGGCCCGTCACGGCGCTCGCGCGCCTCATCGAACGGCGCGAGGTGTCGTCGACCGATCTCACGAAGATGTACCTCGAGCGTCTGAAGACGATCGGCCCGAAGCTCGCCGCCGTCGTCACACTCACCGAGGAGCTCGCCCTCCGGCAGGCGGCAGACGCCGATCGCGAGATCCGCGCGGGACGGTATCGCGGGCCGCTGCACGGGATTCCGTGGGGCGCGAAAGATCTCTTCGCCACGAAAGGCATCAAGACCACGTGGGGCGCGAAGCCCTACGAAGATCAGATTATCGATCTCGACGCCACCGTCGTCGAGCGTCTCCGCGAGGCGGGCGCGGTGCTCGTCGCGAAGCTGTCGATGGGATCGCTCGCGCAGGGGGGCGTGTGGTACGGCGGGTCGACGAAGAATCCCTGGAACACCGAGCGCAGCGCCAGTGGATCGTCGGCGGGACCAGGCGCGGCCACAGCGGCCGGCCTCGTCGGATTCTCACTCGGCACCGAGACCCTGGGATCGATCGTCTCGCCGTCGGCGGAGAACGGCGTCACGGGCCTTCGCCCGACGTACGGCCGCGTGAGCCGCCACGGCGCGATGGCCCTGAGCTGGACGATGGACAAGATCGGGCCGATGTGCCGATCGGTCGAGGACTGCGCGCTGGCGTTCAACGCGATCTACGGGCCTGACGGCCGCGATGGCACGGTGGTCGACGCGCCGTTCGTGTGGGCGCCGGATGCGCCCCTGGCGCGCTACCGCATCGGCTACATCAAGACCGAGATGGAGGACGTGCCGGCCGGCATCACCAACGAGGAGCAGCGCAAGAACCGCCTTGCGCAGAACGCGCTGATGATGGACGCCGTCGCGGTCTTCCGGAAGCTCGGCGCGCGTGTCGAGCCCATCGAGATGCCGGTGTTTCCGGTGCAGGCGATCCGCTTCGTGCTGAGCGCGGAGGCGGCGGCGTCGTTCGACGAGCTGACGCGCAACAAGGGCATCGACAAACTGACGGCGCAGAACGCGGGAGACTGGCCCAACACGTTCCGCGCATCGCGTTTCATTCCGGCCGTCGAGTACATCCGCGCGCAGCAGGCGCGCACGCTGCTGATGGGCGAGATGGACAAGCTGATGCAGACGTGCGACGCGTTCCTGTCGCCGAGCGGCAGCGGCAGCCTGACGGCAACCAACCTGACCGGCCATCCGTCGCTGACGCTCAAGGCCGGCTTTCTCGACAACCGCCCGCGCGCCCTCACGATCACCGGCCGCCTCTACGACGAAGCGACGGTGCTGCGGCTCGGGCTGGCCTATGAACAGGCGACCGGCTGGGACGGCATGAATCCGAAGGTAGGATAGAGAGATGACAGCACCAGGCACGTACGCGCATTTCGACACGACACTCGGCCGCTTCACCGTGAAGCTGTTCGAGCAGGAAGCGCCCAACACGGTCGCCAACTTCACGGGCCTTGCCGAAGGCACGAAGGAGTGGACGCACCCCACCACGAAGCAGAAGGAGAAGAAGCCCTTCTACGACGGGATCATCTTCCACCGCGTGATCGACGGCTTCATGATTCAGGGCGGCGATCCGCTCGGCGAAGGCTACGGCGGCCCCGGCTACCAGTTCGGCGACGAGTTCCATCCGTCGTTGCGCCACACCAAGGGTGGCCTGCTCTCGATGGCGAACGCGGGCCCCGGCACCAACGGCAGCCAGTTCTTCGTCACGCTCGGGCCGACGCCGCATCTCGACAACAAGCATTCGATCTTCGGTGAAGTCATCGAAGGCATGGACGTCGTCAAGCAGATCGGCCAGACGAAGGTCGACCGCCGCGACAAGCCGGTCACGCCCGTGGTGATGGAGAAGGTCACCATCGAGCGGGTGTAATGGCGGCCCGGGAGCCCAACCCGGACATCGAGGCGCTGCTGCCGGCGGTCTATGAGGAGTTGCGCCGCCTTGCCTCTTCGTACCTGCGCCGTGAGCGCGACGCGCAGTCGATGCAGCCGACCGCGCTCGTGCACGAGGTGTATCTGCGCCTCCTGCACGACAAGCCGATGCTCTTCCAGAACCGCGCGCATTTCTGCGCGATTGCCGCGACGGCGATGCGGCGCATTCTGGTCGAGCGCGCGCGGGCGCGTCATGCGCTCAAGCGCGGCGGAGTCGTGCCGCGCGTGACACTCGACGAATCGCTTGCCGGGGATCCGGCGTCCGCGGGACACGGCCCCGCGCCGGTGGACGTGCTCGCGCTCGACCAGGCGCTCGAGCGTCTGGAGGCGATCGATCCCGCTCGCGCACGCATCGTGGAGCTGCGCTACTTCGGCGGGTTGAGCGTGGAAGAGACCGCCGAGGAGCTGGGGATCTCTCCCGCAACCGTCAAGCGTCACTGGTCGGTCGCGCGCGCCTGGCTCGCGCGCGAGCTCGAATGAGCGACTGGGCGCGCGTCGCGCAGCTGTTCGAGCGCGCCCTCGATCTTCCCTCCGGCGGCCGCGACGCCTTCTTTCGAGCGGAGGCCGGCAGTGACGCGGCGCTGCTCGACGAGCTGCGCTCCCTGCTCCGGGGCCACGAACGGGCCGAAGCGGCGTCGTTCATCGACGAGCCCCTCGCCGCCGCGCAGCCCGATCTCATTCTCAACACGCTTCAGTCCGGTCAGCGCATCAGCGCCTACGAAATCATCGAGGAAGCCGGCCGCGGCGGCATGGGCGTCGTCTATCGCGCGCGCGACACGCGGCTGGGGCGCGACGTCGCCGTGAAAAGCGTGGCGGAAGGCGCAAGCGCGGTACAGAAGGCTCGGCTCGAGCACGAAGCGCGCCTGGCCGCACGCATTTCGCACCCTGCCATCGCGACCGTGTTCGCGCTCGAAGAGCACGACGGCCAGATGTTCCTCGTGAGCGAGTTCGTCGCCGGCGAGACCCTCCGCGATCGGCTGGCGCGCGGCCCGCTGTCACCGGCGGACCTCGCGCGGTTCGCCCGCGACATCGCCGGCGGGCTGGCGGCGGCGCACCGCGAAGGTGTCGCGCACGGAGATCTCAAGCCCGAGAACGTGATCGTCCGCACCGACGGGCAGATCAAGGTGCTCGACTTCGGCCTCGCCGAGATGCGCAAGGAGTCGACGCCCGTGGCCGCGTCGCGCATGTTCGCGGGGACGCCCGGCTACATGGCCCCGGAGCAGCTGCGCGGAGACGTGCCCGACCCGCGCGCCGATGTCTTCGCGTTCGGCGTGCTGCTCTTCGAAATGGCGACGGGCCGGCATCCGTTTGCGGGCGATCGCGGCGCCATGCTCGAGGCCGCGTTGTCGGCGCGCGCCGCATTCGACGCGCCGGACGTACCGTCCGCGTTCGCGGCTGTGATTCGACGCTGCCTGTCGCCCGATGCGAGCGACAGGTTTCCCAGTGCCGCTGAAGTGGGGGCCGCGCTCGAGGGGGCCGCGCCCGCCGCGCGGCCGGCGCCGGCGGGACGCAGCGTCCGGTGGTTCGTGGTGCACCAGCGCATCGTGGCGGGCATGGTGGCCGCGATGCCCGCCGTGGCGTGGATCGCCCGGCCCGAGATCACCGGGCAGCTCGGACCGCCATGGGGATCGATCGCCTTCCTCGGCACGCTTGCAGGCGCCGCCGTGGTCGTGGCCATCCGCCTCAACTCGGCTTTCGTCGCACGCGAACGTCCGGCGGAGCTTGCCCGGCATCTCGAGTCCATCCAGACCCGTTTGTGGCGATCGGAGATTGCTTTCGATCTTTGTTTGCTCGCGGCGGGTCTGATGCTCGCCGACAAGCTCGACTGGGCCGCGGGCCTTCTCTTCGGCTGCGGAATCGTGTCGGGCATCTCCCTCTCCGTAATCGAACCCGCCACGACGCGCGCGGCCGTGCGCGCAACCTCCACCGCCATGCCGCCCGCCTAGCGGTGGCAGCTTAATTGCTGTCCAAGCCGGGCTACCTGTGGAATACGTGTGTATCCACCCGGCCCGGCGGCGGCGGGACGAAGACGAACGGTGTGTGCGACGTGGCGCGTGAGCTCGTGAACGAACCGGCCATCGACCCGACCCAGCTCCTGCAGGCGCTGGCCGAGGGTGTGTACGGGCTCGACCTTCAGGGCCGGACGACCTTCCTCAACGCCGCGGCCGAGCGCCTCCTCGGATGGCCGGCCGCCGACATTCTCGGCAAGCGGCAGCACGACGTCATCCACCACACGCACCGCGACGGCTCATCGCATCCCCTCTCGACATGCCCGATCCATCAAGTGCTGCGCACCGGTCAGCCGAGGCGCGTCGACGACGACGTCTTCATCCGCAAGGACGGCACACTCGTCGACGTCGAGTACACCGCCACACCGCTCTACGACAACGGCTCCGTGGTGGGCGCGGTCGTCGCGTTCCGCGACATCACCGAGGAGCGGCGCGCGAACCGGGAAGACGAGCGCCGGCAGCAGCTACTCACCGAGACGCAGTCGATCGCGCGGCTCGGCAGCTGGGAATGGGATATCGAAAACGATCACATCACCTGGGCTGACGAGACCTACCGCATCTTCGGCATGACACCCGGCCAGCCGCTCACGCTCGCGACGTACTCGGAACGCGTGCATCCCGACGATGCCGGGATGCTGCGCGACGTCGTCGGCGGCTCAATCGCCTCGGGCGACCCGTACGGGATTCAGCATCGCATCGTATTGCCCGACGGCTCCGTCCGCGAGGTGTCGAGTCGCGGACACGCTATCCGCGATGCGCGCGGCGCCGTCGTCAAGCTGCGCGGGATCGTGCAGGACATCACCGATCGCGTCGAGGCCGAGCAGCGCGCGCGCGCCCTCGCAATTGAAGCTGCCGCCCGGGCCGAGGAAGCCGTCGACCGCGAGCGGCTCCATCGCATCCTGCGCGAAGCGCCCGCCATGATCTGCGTGACGCACGGCGCGGACCACGCGATCGAGATGCTGAACCGGCGCTTCGAAGAGAACCTCGGAAGCCGCTACGTCATCGGGCTTCCCATTCGCGAAGCGTTCCAGGAAACATCGGTCGGGGACCTGTTCTTCGATCTGATGGACGAAGTGTTCGCGAGCGGCGAGCCCTACTTCGGCTACCAGGCGCGCAGCATGCGCGACGACGATGGCGACGGGTTTCCCGAGTCGGAGGTCTACTCCGATTTCGTCATCCAGCCGATTTATGCCGGCGCCGAAGTCGAGGGGATCCTGCTGCACGCCGTCGACGTCACCGCGCAGGTGCATGCCCAGCGCGAGACGCAGCGGAACGCGACCGAGATGGCGCGCAGCGAGGCGCGCCTCCGCCTCGCCCTCGAGTCCGGGCACATGGGCACATGGGAGTGGGACATCGCGGCCGCGCGCGTGGACCTGTCGCCTCCGGTCGAGCGCATGTACGGGCTCGAGCCCGGCGCGTTTGGGGGAAGCGTCGAGGAATTCGAGCGCGGCATCCACCCCGACGATCGCGGACGCGCCCTCTCCGCCATCAACGAGAGCATCGGCGCGGGCGAGCCTCTCACCGCCGAGTACCGGATCGTCACGGCCGGAGGTGAGGCGCGGTGGATGGAGTCGCGCGGCACGCTGCTCCGCGACGAGTTCGGCCGCGCCCAGCGCCTGATGGGCGTCATGCTCGACGTCACCGAACGGCACGAGGCGGAAGAGGCGTTGCGCACGAGCCGCGAAGCCCTGCGCCGCAGCGAAGAGTACTACCGCTTCCTCGCCAACACCATCCCGCCGCAGGTCTGGACGGCTCTGCCCGACGGAGCGCTCGACTACGTCAACGACCGCGTGACCGACTATTTCGGCGCAGCGGGGGAACAAATCCTGGGTTCGGGCTGGGCGACATATGTGCATCCCGCCGATCTGCAGGCCACGGGCGAGCGCTGGACGCACTCACTGCGCACGGGCGAGCCCTACAACCACGAGTTTCGCCTGAAGCATCGCGGCGGCGCGTGGCGCTGGCACCTGGCCAACGCCACCCCGATGCGCGGGCCCGACGGCGCCATCGCGCGCTGGTTCGGCACCAACGCCGACATCGACGATCAGAAGCGCTCGCTCGAGGCCCAGCAGCGGTTGATGAAGGCGCTCGAGCGCAACAACAAAGAGCTCGATCAGTTCGCGTACGTCGCATCGCACGATCTCAAGGCGCCGCTTCGCGGCATCGCGAATCTGTCGCAGTGGATCGAAGAGGAAATCGGCAGTGGCATCAACGATCAGGCGAAGGAGTATCTCGAGCTGCTGCGCGGGCGCATCCACCGGATGGAAGGGCTGATCGAGGGCATCCTCTCCTATTCGCGCGCCGGCCGTGCCAAGGAAGGCGCGGCGGACGTGGACGTTCGTGCGCTGCTCGACGACATCCTCGAGCTCGCGCCGCCCCCCGAGGGGACTGAGGTCCGCATCGAAGGGGACATGCCGGTCATCCACACCGAGCGCGTGCCGCTGCAGCAGGTGTTCATGAACCTGATCGGCAACGCGCTGAAGTACGCTGGCGAGGGTGCGCGCGTGAAAGTCGAGGCGGCAGACGCCGGACTCTTCCACAAGTTCAGCGTGAACGACAATGGGCCGGGCATCGCGCCGGAGTACCACGAGAAGATCTGGGGCATCTTCCAGACGCTCAATCCGCGCGACAAGGTCGAGGGCACCGGCATCGGCCTGGCGCTCGTCCGCAAGATCGTGGAGCACAAGGGCGGGCGCGCCTGGATCGAATCCGACGCGGGACAGGGGGCCACGTTCCATTTCCTGTGGCCGAAGCACGAGGACAGCGAAACATGACGACGACGTCGAAGCCGTTACACATCCTGCTCGTCGAAGACGACCAGGTCGATCAGATCAACATCAAGCGGGCGTTCGAGCGCAACAAGATCATGAACCCGCTCTACGTCGCGGAGAACGGGGTCGAGGCGCTCGAAATGCTGCGCGACGGCCGCGTGCCGGACGAGCGGCGCCTCATCCTCCTCGACCTCAACATGCCGCGCATGAACGGCATCGAGTTCCTCAGGAACCTGCGCGCCGACGCACACCTCGCCCCGACGCCGGTCGTGGTGCTGACGACGTCGAACGACGAGCAGGACAAGGTCGAGGCGTACAACCTCAACGTCGCCGGCTACCTGCTCAAGCCGGTCACCTTCAGCAACTTCGTCGAGCTGACGGCCGCACTCAACAAGTACTGGACGCTCGTGGAGATGCCCTAGGGTGGCCACACCCCTGAAGCTCCTCATCGTCGACGACGATGACGTCGATCGGATGTCGCTCAAGCGCACGCTGACCACGGCGGGCGTCGTCGCCGACGTCGTCGAAGCGGAGGGCGCACAGGAGGCGCTCGAGGAGCTGCGCAAGGGGGCGTTCGACTGCGTGATCCTCGACTTTCAGTTGCCCGGGGCCGACGGCCTGCAGGTGCTGCATTCGATTCGCGCGTCCGGCATCCGCACGCCGGTGATCGTGCTGACCGGGCAGGGAGACGAGCAGACGGCCGTCGAGCTGATGAAAGCCGGCGCGGCCGACTACATGGGCAAGGGCCACCTCTCACCGGAACGCCTGTCGCGATCGCTGCGCCATGCGCTCGCGTTGTTCCGCTCGGAGGAAGCGCGGCGCCAGTTGCTCGAGCGCGAAAAGCTCGCGCGCGAAGAAGCCCAGGCGGCCAACCGCGCGAAGGACGAATTTCTCGCGACCCTGTCGCACGAGCTGCGCACGCCGCTCAACGCCATCCTCGGATGGGTGCGCCTGATGAGCAGCGGCAGTCTCGACGTGGCGACCACCGAGCGGGCGCTCGAGATCATCGAGCGCAACACGAGGCTGCAGGCACAGCTGATTGAGGATTTGCTCGACGTCTCGCGCATCATCAGCGGGAAACTTCGCCTCGACCTGCGGCCCGCATCGATCTCGTCCGTCGTCGAAGCCGCGATCGAATCGGTGAGGCCCACCGCCGATGCGAAGCGCATACGGCTCGAGTTCGCCTCAGGCGCCGCGCGGGACGCAGTGCTGATCGATCAGTCGCGCATGCAGCAGGTCATCTGGAACCTGCTGAGCAACGCGCTGAAGTTCACGCCCGACGGCGGCCAGGTGACGATCTCGCTCGAGTCGACGGACTCCACGCTCGCGTTGCGCGTGGCCGATACGGGCGCGGGGATCAACCGCCAGTTCCTGCCGTACGTCTTCGACAGATTCCGCCAGGAAGACGCCGCCACCACGCGCGCACACGGCGGCCTCGGACTCGGCCTCTCGATCGTCCGGCATCTCGTGGAACTGCACGGAGGCGGCGTGCTCGCCGAGAGCGAAGGCGAAGGCATGGGATCGGCGTTCACCGTGCAGCTGCCGCTCGCGCATGCGACCGAGATCGTCAAGAACTACACCGCAGGGTCAGCAGAGGCGCTCGACCGGCTGCCGTCACTGGAAGGCGTGCACGTGCTCCTGGTGGAGGACGAGGACGAGGCCCGCGAGCTGGTGGCCGCAGTGCTGCAGCGGCAGGGTGCTCGCGTCACGTGCGCGAAGTCGGCCGAAGAAACCATCGCGGCGCTCGATCAGGAAGTCCCTGACGTGCTGCTGAGTGACATCGCGATGCCGGGCGTCGACGGCTATGAGTTGATCTCGCGGATTCGAGCGACGAAGAAGTGGAGCCGCCTGCCGGCGGCGGCCCTGACGGCGTTTGTCGCCCCTACGGACCGCGGCAAGGCTTTGCTCGCGGGCTTCGACACGCATGTGCCGAAGCCTGTTGACCCGGCGGAATTGACCGCCGTCATCGCGGCACTCGCGGGACGGCGCGGCGGATCGCTTCGGCAGAAGGAATCGAGCGCGGGCCGAAGCAGCTAGCCCGCGGCCAGCTGCCCGCCGAGATCCGCCAGCCAGACATTCCTGACGGCAGGGACCGCTTCCAGCGCGCGCTGGAGCGTCTCCCAGTCGTCGGCCGCCGCATCGAGCGTCGCGACCGCGATCGCCTCTCCGTCCTTACGCCCCAGCGACAGCCCGCCGATGTTGACGCCGTGCGCGCCGAGCACCGTGCCCACGCCCCCCACGACACCCGGCCGGTCGTCGTTGCGAATCACGAGCACCGTGCCCTCGAGCGGAGCGTCCACATCGACGCCGTCAATCATGACGACGCGCGGATCGCGGCCGTGCGCGATGACGCCCTCGACCGAAAACGTAGCACTCGTGCCCGTGTCGGAGGTCGTATGCACTTTAACGGCAATCACGCCCACGAAACGTCTGGTGCGGGCGCTCGCGGACTCCGTAAGCTCGATGCGGCGTTCTTCAGCCAGCCGGCGCGCGTTGACGACCGAGACCCCCTCGGAAAGGATCGAGCCGAGGAGGCCTGAGAGCACGGATGTGGCGACGAGAGGGTGCGGCGAGGCCGCAACTTCCCCGTACGTCGTCACGCCGACGTTCTCGATGCGGCCGCCGGCCAGATGGCCCGCGAGCCGGCCGAGACGCTCGGCCAGCAGCAGATACGGCTGCAGCGTGGCGGCGGCGTCTTTCGAAGGGGACGCGAGGTTGACGGCGTTGAGTACGTCCCCGCGATCGAGAAAGGCCTCGAGCGCCGCGATGGTGTCGGCGGCAGCGGCCTGCTGCCCTTCCCGCGTCGATGCGCCCAGATGCGGCGTGGCGACCACCTGCGGCAGCTGCTGCAATCGCAGATCGACGGTCGGCTCGGCTTCGAACACGTCGAGCCCCGCCCCCGCGACGTGACCCGACTCGATCGCGTCGGCCAGCGCGGCGGCGTCGATGAGCTCACCGCGCGCGGTATTGATGATGCGCACGCCCTTGCGGCAGGACTGCAGACGCTCGCGATCGAAGATGTGGCGCGTCGACGGAGTCGACGGCAGGTGCAGTGAAATCCAGTCGGCACGCGTGCAGAGCTCGTCGAGCGTGACGAGCTCGACGCGCGCTTCGTCGGCCACCTCGCTCGCGAGAAACGGATCGTGCGCGAGCACGCGCATCTCGAACGCACGCGCGCGGCAGGCCACCTCCTGGCCGATGCGGCCGAAGCCAACGAGCCCCAGCGTCTTGCCCCGCAGCTCGATGCCCGCAAACGCCTTCTTCTCCCAGCGGCCTTCCTTCATGGTGCGATCCGCCGCGGCCGTGTGGCGCGCGAGCGACAGCATCATGGCCATGGCCAGCTCCGCCACGCTGACGCTGTTGGCGCCCGGCGCGTTGACCACGAGCACGCCCCGCTCGGTGGCAGCGGGTACATCGATGGTGTCGACACCGGTGCCCGCGCGCGCGACGACGCGCAGCTTCGGGGCAGCCTGGAGCAGTTCTCGTGTGACTTTGGTGGCGCTGCGGACGACCAGCGCGTCGGCGGTCGCGAGTGCGCTCAGGAGCGCTTCGCGTGGGAGACCCGAGGTGATGACGATGTCCCAGCCCCGCTCGCTGAGCGGCGCCAGGGCATCGCCGGGCATGTCATCGGCAACAACGACTTTCACGAGCCGATTCTATTCGTTCCCGCGAACTTCGTCCTCACGGTCGATCGATGACAGAAAGCCTTCGATCTTCTTCACGTAGTTGCGCGTCTCGCGAAACGGCGGAATGCCGCCGTAGCGCGCGACGTTGCCGGGGCCCGCGTTGTAGCTCGCGAGCGCGAGCGCCACGTTGCCGCCGTGCATGGTGAGCAGCCGGCTGAGATACCGCACGCCCCCCATGACGTTCTGCCGTGGATCGAAGGGATCGGTAATGCCGTAGTCCTGCTGGAGCGCGGGCATCAACTGCATGAGCCCCTGCGCGCCGACCGGCGATTTCGCCTTCGGATTGAAATTCGATTCCGCGCGGATCACCGCGCGAATGAGATCCGCGTCGACCCCGTACACGGTGGCCGCTTCGGTAATGAGCGAGTCGAACCGGCTGGCCGGCGTCGCTGGCGCAACACGGAAGCCGTGTTCCGCGACATGCACGGTGCCGTCGCCGGTGACCTGCTGGAGTGTCCACGGCGTGCCGGCGCCCGCCAGGGTGAATGCCGCGAACAGCAGACCCCGGGTCGTCCGCCGGCGGCGGTCTCCACGGCGTCTATCAGGTCCGCTGTAGCTGGCGGTATGGCTCGCATCGCGCCGATCCGTACGGCGGCGGCCCGCCCCGAAGGGGCCCGTCAGTGCGTTCAGTAATCCGCGTTTGTCTTTATCAGCCATCGTCGGAGGGCCCTCACTTGTGCCCGTTCGACGATGGGAACTCCAATAGGCGTGCCGTTATGACAGTGTCTCTAAACTCATTTGAATCAATGACTTACATTGATGAGCCCAACACACCTTGGCAGTATTGGGCGTAAATAGGAACCCAGCCTACACAACTAATCCGCACCCGCCACCTCATCCGGTGTTTATCAGGAACGTCGCGACGCTTCCGAGGAATTCGCGCATGACGGGGGTGACCTCTTCGGGAAGTGCGGCCTCGTCGAGCGCGCGGTTCATCAACTGCACCCAGCGATCGCGCGCAGCCTGATCCACGCGAAACGGAAAGTGTCGCTTCCGAAGTGCCGGATGCCCGCGCTGTTCGACGTAGCGCGCCGGGCCGCCAAACCTGAAGATCAGGAAGTCGCGCAGCCTTGCTTCTGCGGCCGCCATCCGCTCGGCCTCGGTGCCTGCATCGCCGGGCTCCGCCGCGCGGTACATCGGACCGAGAATGTCGTCGCCTGGAATCTGCCTGTAGAACGCCGCGACCAGCCGCTCGAACCCGTCTTCGCCGACTCTGGCGAAGAGGTCGTCTTCTGCATTGCCCATTCTGTGTTCTGTGTTCTGTATTCTGTCAGAATTCAGAACATGAAATCCTCCTACGAGCTCGCCATGGAGCGCCTGCAGAAGAAGGACGCCGAAGAGGGGCGCGTCGAGACGCCGCTCACCGCCGAGCAGCGCGCCGCGATTGCCGACGCGCGGTCGCTCTACGGGTCGAAGGTGGCGGAAGCCGAAATTCTGCACGCCTCGAAGCGGGCCTCGACGTTCGACCCCGCGGAGCTGGAGACACTCGGCGACAATCACCGGCGGGATCTCGCCAGGATTCATGATGACGAGGCGCGGGCGATCGCGAAAATCAGGGGGATCTAGTGCTGGTTAGACAGATTACCGACGATCACCTCGCACAGAACGCGTATCTGATCGGCTGTCAGCAGACCGGCGAGGCCATCGTCATCGATCCCGAGCGTGACATCGAGCGCTACATCGCGGCCGCCGCGAAAGAGAACCTGAAACTCGTCGCCGCGGCCGAAACGCACATTCATGCCGACTTCCTGTCGGGCACTCGCGAGCTCGCGCGCCGTCTGCCTGCCCTGCACATCTACCTGTCGGGTGACGGGGGGCCGGACTGGCTCTATGAGTGGCCCGCGACAGACGGGCGCACCGTGACATTCCTTCACGACGGCGACACGCTCCGCATCGGCAAGATCGAGATTCGCGCGTGGTACACGCCCGGTCATACGCCGGAACACATGTCGTTCGTTGTGACAGACCACGGCGGCGGCGCGTCGGAGCCGATGGGCGTCGTGTCGGGCGACTTCGTCTTCGTCGGTGACCTGGGGCGGCCCGATCTGCTCGAGACCGCGGCCGGCGTCGCCGGCGCGCGCGAGCCGTCGGCACGCCGGCTCCACGAATCGGCGACCGCGTTCCTGACGCTCCCCGACTTCATGCAGGTCTGGCCGGGCCATGGCGCGGGCAGTGCGTGCGGCAAGGCGCTCGGCGCGATACCCACGACCACGGTCGGATACGAACGCCGCTTTTCGCCGGCCATCGCCGAAGCGGCGCGTGGCGCCCAGCCCTTCGTCGATTTCATCCTCAGCGGACAGCCCGAGCCTCCGGGCTATTTCGCGCGCATGAAACGCCTCAACAAGTCGGGTCCGCCGATCCTCGAGTCGCTCCCGGCTCCCCTGCGCCTCGATGCACGCGGACTCGTGGAGGCGCGCGCCGCGATGCAGGTGATCGACACGCGGAAGGATCGCAAGGCATTCATGCGCGGGCACGTCGCGGGATCGTTCTTCGCGCCGTTCGACAAGTCGTTTCCCACCGTCGTCGGGTCACTTGCCGATCCCGGCAAGCCGATCGCACTCATCATCGATGAGGCCGATCTCGAAGCCGCGGTGCGCGATCTCGTGCGCATCGGGTATGACGATGTCCGCGCATGGGCGCCGCCGTCGATTGACGATGAGTATCGCGCGGCGGGCGGGCTCGAGGCCGCGATCGAGTCGATCGACTTCGCGGAATTCGAGCGCCGCCGGCAGGCCGGGCCCATCACGGTGCTCGACGTGCGCGGTGCGGGCGAGCATGCGGCGCGTCACGTGCCTGGCGCCGTCAACGTCGCGCACACGCGCCTGCGTGTCGCTCCGCCTGCGCTCGGGCCGAACCGTCCGGTGTATGTGCACTGCGCCGCCGGCGTGCGATCGTCGGTGTCGGCTGCGTACCTCGCGCGCGAGGGCATGCCCGTCGTGCATGTCGACGGCAGCTTCACCGGGTGGAAACCGGCCCCGTAGACCCGTCCCCCTACTCGTGGCCGGCGATCGCGTGCGGCACGTACGGCGCTTCGAGCGCCGCGATGTCTTCCGCCGACAGCGTCACCGACAGCGCCGCCACGGCATCTTCCATCTGCGACGGTTTCGAGGCGCCGACGATCGGCGCCGTCACGACAGGCTTGTGCAGCAGCCACGCGAGGGCAATCTGCGCGCGCGGAATCCCACGCGCTGCCGCAATCGCCGACACTGCCTCGACGACACGCCGATCGGCGTCCGCGGTGTCCTTGTAGAGCGTGCGGCCGTACTGATCGGTGCGGCTGCGCTCCGTCTCGTCGTTCCAGTCACGGGTGAGCGTGCCGCGCGCGAGGGGGCTCCACGGCATCACGCCGATCGCCTCGTCCTCACAGAGCGGCAGCATCTCGCGCTCTTCTTCGCGGTACAGCAGGTTGTAGTGGTTCTGCATCGTCACGAACGTGGCCCAGCCGCGCGCGCGTGAAACCTGGATCGCCTTGCTGAACTGCCACGCGTACATCGACGAGGCGCCGATGTACCGCGCCTTGCCGGCCTTCACGACATCGTGCAGCGCTTCGAGCGTCTCCTCGATGGGCGTGCCGTAATCCCAGCGGTGGATCTGATAGAGGTCGATGTAGTCCATGCCGAGGCGCGTCAGGCTCGCGTCGACCGCGGACATGATCGCCTTGCGTGACAAGCCGGCCGAGTTTGGAACTTTCTTCCGGATCGGAAAGTAGACCTTCGTCGCGACCACGATCTCGTCACGCCGCGCGAAGTCACCGAGCGCGCGCCCGAGAAACTCCTCACTGGTGCCGCCCGAATAGCTGTTGGCAGTGTCGAAGAAGTTGATGCCGAGATCGATCGCCTGCCTGATGAGAGGGCGGCTCTGATCTTCGGACAGCGTCCACGGGTGCGATCCCCGGTCGGGCGCGCCGAACGTCATGCAGCCGAGGCAGATACGTGAGACGTCGACACCGGTGCTGCCAAGCTTCACGAAATCCATCGGTGGATTCTACTTCTCGATGCGCCAGGCGGCCCTCGAGTTTCAGCGCAACCTGAATCGGGATCAAGACGTTACTGGCCGGAATCCGCCGGCCGCTGCCCGATAGTGCCTCGAGAGCGAGGCGGATGCAGACGGCGGAGCTAGCCGCGCGCGAGAAACGCGCGCAGGCCGTTGAGCAGCATCTGCACGGCGACCATGACGAGCAGCATCCCCATCAGGCGCTCGACCGCGACGAGGCCGCGGTCGCGCAGCATGCGATAGAGCGCGGTCGACGAGAGCAGCACGAGACCCGTGATGAACCACGCAATCGTGAGCGCCAGCAGCAGCATCCCCTGAGAGGCCGCGTGCGACTGCTGCAGGAGCAGCAACGTTGCGAGCGCAGACGGCCCGGCGATGAGCGGAATCGCGAGCGGGACGACGAACGGCTCTCCCTCGAGCGCGTCGCCGGGGTGCCCGCCCTCCGCCGGGAAGATCATCCGGAGCGCGATGAGGAACAGCACGATCCCGCCGGCGATGCCGACGGCCTCCTGCTCCAGGCCGAGGAACTGCAGGACGTAGCTGCCGATCAGGAAGAACACCATCAGGACGACGTAGGCGATGAGGATTTCACGCAGGAGCACTCGTCGCCGGCGTGCGGGCGGCACCGCCTTGAGCACCGACAGGAACAACGGCACGTTCCCGAGCGGGTCCATGACGAGAAAGAGCGTCACGACGGCCGACAGAAGATCCACCGGGCAGATCTTATCGCGCGGCGCCGGACGCACGGCCACGCGTCGAACGAGGAACACTGGACGTGGAGATTGGCTCCTCGGGTAGGACTCGAACCTACAACCCTCCGGTTAACAGCCGGATGCTCTGCCATTGAGCTACCGAGGAATGAGGCCGCACGCAGAGCCGTTGCTCCTCTGGTGGGAACACCAATCGTAGCTTGGGCGGCCCCGGGCACGCAAGCCTGCGAACGTTGGCGCCGATGTGACCCCGCGGAGTTAAGCTGCCTTCCGCATGGCCACCACACGACGCGCATTCCTTGGCACGGCCGCTCTTGCCGGCGCCGCCACTTTCCTCGATCGCCTGTCTCCCATGATGTTGGCGCAGACGCGCCAGGGGCGCCGCGTGTTCCTGCACGGCGTCGCGTCGGGCGACCCGTTGCACCAGGCGGTGATTCTCTGGACACGCGTGACGCCGCCGCCGGGGCGCCGCGAGGTTGCGGTGACGTGCGAGATCGCCCGTGACGCCAGGTTCACGCGGATCGCCGGGCGCACGCTGCAGATGGCGTCAGCGGCTCGCGACTTCACCGTCAAAGTCGACGCGATGGGCCTCGAGCCGGGCGCCACCTACTACTACCGGTTCAGCGCGCTCGGTGAGGCGTCACAGGTCGGCCGCACGCGCACGCTGCCGCGTGAGACCTCGCGCGTACGGCTCGCGATCGCATCGTGCTCCAACCTGCCGTTCGGCTACTTCAACGCCTACGCGCGGATCGCGGCGCGGCAGGATCTTGATGCGGTGCTGCACCTCGGCGATTACATCTACGAGTATCGCAACACCGAGTACGGCGACGGCACGGCATTCGGGCGCATCCCGATGCCCGACCGGGAGATCACGTCGCTCGAGGATTACCGCACGCGTCATGCGCAGTACAAGTCCGACCCCGACCTCCAGGAAGCGCACCGGCTGCACCCGTGGATCGTCGTCTGGGACGACCACGAGTTCGCGAACAACGCGTGGAGGCACGGCGCGCAGAACCACAACGTCGATCGGGATGAGGGACCGTGGGAGGCACGGCGCGACGCCGCGATCCAGTCGTACTCGGAGTGGATGCCGATTCGCGACGATCGCTCATCGCGGGAGACGCGCATCTACCGATCGTTTGCATTCGGCAAGATCGCGGATCTGGTGATGCTCGACACGCGGTTCGTGGGCCGCGACCAGGAAGCGCCCAAGCGCGAACACATCGACATTCTCGAAGATCCGAAGCGCACGCTCCTGGGATCTGCGCAGGAGCAGTGGCTGTCGAACGAACTCAGGGCATCGAAACAGGCGGGCGTAACCTGGCAGTTGCTGGGACAGCAGGTGATGTTCGCCCCGATGGCGCCGAAGGGCGCGCCCGCATCCAACAAGGACACATGGGACGGGTACCGTCCCGCGCGCGATCGCGTGCTCGACGCGCTGGCCGCAAACGGCATCAGGAACGGCGTGATTCTCACCGGCGACGTGCACAGCTCGTGGGCCTACGACGTCTCGAAGGATCCGTGGCGCGACTATGACCCCGTTACCGGGCGAGGCGCGGCGGCGGTGGAGATCGTCACCCCCGCGATCTCATCACCCGGCTGGGGTACGCGCGAGCCGGAGAAGGCGCCGGCCCTGAGCCGCGACTACATGGCCGCGCGGCCGCATCTGAAATGGGTCGAGGGGGTGCATCGCGGTTACGCGACACTCGACATCACGCCTGCGCGCATGCAGGCGGACTGGTACTTCATTCCGACCGTAACGGAGCGGAACGCGACCGAGTCGTTCGCGAAGGGATTCGTGAGTGAGGCCGGCGC
>JALYRV010000375.1 GCA_030855205.1 Acidobacteriota bacterium
ATGGCCGAGCACGCGCAGCTCGCCCGAATCGGCGATCGCCTGCCCCGTCAGCAGCCGCATCGTCGTCGACTTGCCCGCCCCGTTGGGACCGAGCAGACCGAGGCAGAGGCCCTCGGCGACCTCGAGGTCGAGGCCGTCGACGGCCCTGATCGCGCCGAATGTCTTGACTACGTCTCTGAGCTCGATCGCTGCCACGAACTGCCACGATGCCACACGTGCCGCGCGGGCTAGATGACATGCCCAGGGACGTTGTGAACACCTGAGAGGCGGACGAGCCCCGGTTCCGCGGAACCGGGGCTCGGGCCGAAGGGCCATCCGGGCCCGCCGAAAGGCTGTGGGTGTCTAACGCTCACAACCTGGGAGGAACCCGGATGAAGATCCACCGTAATGCCCGCCTCGGACTGGCCGGCCGCCACGAGCTGATCAAGGCGATCGAGGCCAAGGGACAGCGAGCCGCGGCTCGTCGCCTCGACGTCTCGCCCGCCACCGCGAACAAGTGGTGGCATCGCTGGAGTGAGGCCGGCGAGGACGAGCGGCGCACGCTGAGCTGCCTCGAGGATCGCTCGAGCGATCCGCGGCGCTCACCGAACGAGCTCCCGGCCGGCGAGCAGGAGCGGATCTGCGAGGTCCGCCGCCACACCGGCTGGGGGCCGCGGCTGATCGCCGGGGTGGTCGACCGCCCGCACTCGACGGTCTGGCGGACGCTCGAGCGGGGCGGCTGCTCGCGGCTGCCGAAGCCCGCGCGCGAGGAGGTGGTCCGCTACGAGTGGCCCTGCCCCGGCGATCTGCTGCACATGGACACGAAGCGCTACGCCCGCTTTCGGGTCCCCGGCCACGCCCTGACCGGCGATCGCTCGGTGCAGTCACGGGGCGCGGGCTGGGAGTACTCGCACTCGATCGTCGACGATCACTCGCGCCTCGCCTACGCGGAGATTCTCGACACTCAAGACGCCGAGGCGGTGGTCGAGTTCACCAAGCGAGCCCTTGCCTTCTTCGAGGCAAACGGGATCGAGCCGAAGCGGCTGATGACCGACAACGCCTGGGCCTACACACGATCGCGGAAGCTAGCCCGGCTGCTGCGCCAGCGCAGGATCAAGCACAAGCGGATCCGTCCCCGGCGCCCGCAGACCAACGGCAAGGTCGAGCGCTTCCACCAGACGATGGCCCGCGAGTGGGGCTACGGGCTCCTCTACGCCTCATCCGAGCATCGTCGCCGGGCTCTGCCACACTGGCTGCGCTACTACAACGAGCGCAGACCACACTCAGCCCTCGGTGGCCGACCGCCGATCAGTCGCGTTCGCAACGTCTCCGGGCAGGACAGCTAGCGCCGCGGAGGTGATCCGTGTCTCATCTCGAGAGGATCGGTCTCGGCGCGATCGATCGCCAGAAGCTCGTCCTCTTCATGTGCGAACATGCGTTCGTGCGCTGGGAAGCTCAATCGACCGACCAGGAAGCCGACGGTCGTCTGCCGGGACTCGGCCACGTCGGGACCGTCCGCACCTTCGATACCCCCGAGGCGATGGGCGTCCGCTTCCACGAGGTCGAGGCCAAATCGGCGCTCAACCACGTGCCCGGTAACGCGCTACCTTTTTCTTATACTGTGAATCCGTACAGAGGATGCAGTCATGCCTGCGCATACTGCTTCGCTCGACCCACCCACCGCTACCTCGACCTCAACGCCCGCGAGGACTTCGAGCGCGAGATCGTCGTCAAGGTGAACGTCCCCGAGCGACTGCGGGTCGAGCTCAAGCGGCCGTCGTGGCAGGGGGAGACGATCGCGCTTGGGACGAACACCGACCCCTACCAGTGGGTCGAGGGTCGCTACCGGCTGACGCGCGCGATCTGGGAGGTGCTGATCGAAGCTCGCAATCCGGCGTCGGTGCTGACCAAGTCTTCGCTGCTGCTGCGCGACACGGACCTCTTCAGCGAGCTCAACGAGGTCGCCGGGTTCCAGGCGAGCCTCTCGATCCCGACGCTGAACGAGGCCGCATGGCGGGCCAGCGAGCCACGGACGCCGCATCCGCGCAAGCGGATCGAGGCCGTCGCCGAACTGGCGGCGGCGGGGATCCCGGTCGGGGTGCTG
>JALYRV010000193.1 GCA_030855205.1 Acidobacteriota bacterium
ACCTGGCGCCGTCACTCTCAGAGAGCACCATCCGCGGGATGATGTCCGACGATGTCGGCGTGTTCCGCGACGGACCGCGGCTGTCGGCCGTCGCGGCGGCGCTCGACAGCGCCTGGCGGGACGGCCGCCGGCAGCTTGCGGACGGCCGCGCGCTCCATCTCGACTCGTGGCGCGCCTGGTCCGTGCTGACCGTCGCCCGGCTCGTGGCGATGGCGGCGCTCAGGCGTGAAGAAAGCCGCGGCGCGCACGCCCGGCAGGACTTTCCGATGCGCGACGATTTACACTGGTCACGTCACGTCTCCGATGTGATCTCGCCGTGAGCCGTGAGCCCTGAGCCCTGAGCCGACGTCAAGTCTGGAGCCTGTTGTGTCCGACAAGTCCGAGAAAAAAGATTCGCTCGTCACCGAGATCACGCCCCAGTCGCAGGATTTCTCCCGCTGGTATCTCGACGTCGTCCGGCGCGCGGAGCTCGCCGATTATTCCCCCGTCAAGGGGTGCATGGTGATCCGGCCGTATGGCTATGCGATCTGGGAGCTGATTCAGCAGGGGCTCGACAAGCGCTTCAAGGCGACCGGCCACGTCAACGCCTACTTCCCGCTCTTCATTCCCGAGAGCCTGCTCATGAAAGAGAAGGAGCACGTCGAGGGATTCGCGCCGCAGGTGGCCTGGGTCACGCGTGGCGGCGACGAAGAGCTCGAAGAGAAGCTGATCGTGCGGCCCACGTCGGAAGTGATCATCGGCACGATGTACGCGAAGTGGATCCAGTCCTGGCGCGATCTGCCCGTGCTCATCAATCAGTGGGCGAATGTCGTGCGCTGGGAAAAGGTCACGCGCCCGTTCCTGCGCACGACGGAGTTCCTCTGGCAGGAAGGGCACACCGCGCATGAAACGGCGGACGAGGCTGAAGCCGAGACGCTGAAGATTCTCGCGCTCTACAAGGAGTTCTGCGAAACCGAGCTGGGCATGCCCGTCGTCGACGGCACCAAGAGCGAGAGCGAGAAGTTCGCCGGCGCGGCGCGCACGTACTCGATCGAGGCGCTCATGGGAGACGGCCGCGCGCTGCAGGCCGGCACGTCGCACAACCTCGGACAGAATTTCGCGAAGGCGTTCGAGATTCAGTTCCAAGGGCGCAACAAGACGCTGGAGCACGTGTGGACGACGTCGTGGGGCGTGTCGACACGACTGATCGGCGCCCTGATCATGACGCACGGCGACGACAGCGGCCTGATTCTGCCGCCGCGCATCGCGCCCTATCAGATCGTGATTGTGCCCATTCCCCGGGGCAACTGGCAGGAGACGGTGCTGCCGCGCGCGCGGGAAATCAAGGCGGAGCTCGAGGCCGCCGGCATGCGCGTGATGCTCGACGATCGCGACGGGTACACGCCGGGATGGAAGTACGCGGAGTGGGAGCTGCGAGGCGTGCCGTTGCGCTTCGAGATCGGTCCCAAGGATCTGGAGAAGGGGCAGGTGTTCGCCGCCCGGCGCGACACCCGCGAGAAGTTCGCGATTGCGTTCGACGGGCTTGCGGCCGCAACGGCCGCGAAGCTCGACGAGATTCAGGGCGCGCTGCTCGCCCGCGCTGTCGCGTATCGCGAGGAGAACACGCGCGAGGCCGCGACATGGGACCAGTTCAAGGCGCTGATGGCAGGGCGTCCCGGTTTCGTGATCGCGTCATGGTGCGGAAGCGCCGACTGCGAAGCGAAGATCAAGGCCGAGACGCAGGCGACGCTGCGGAATATCCCGCTCAACTCTCCACGCGTGGCGGGCCAGTGTGTCCACTGCGGCGGTGAGGCGCAGGTGAAGGCATGGTTTGCAAAAGCTTACTGACCCTGGTCATGCTGCTCAGCCTGATGCCGATGCAGCGGGCCGTCGATCGCGCGCGCTTCACACTCGCTGACGGCGCGGCCGTGACCCTGGAGGTGGCCGACACCGAAGCGAAGCGGCAACGCGGCCTGATGTTTCGTGAGCGGCTTGCCGAGACCGAGGGGATGATCTTCGTATTCGAGCAGCCGGGCTTCTACCCCTTCTGGATGCAGAACTGCCGCATCCCGCTCGACATCCTATGGCTCGACAGTTCGTTCCGCATCGTCTCTATCGTCGAGTCGGCTCAGCCGTGCCGCAAGGCCGGCTGCGAGCCTCCGTGCGCGGCCCCCGACTGCCCCACATACGCCCCTGAGCCCGGTACGGCTGCCAAATACGTCGTCGAGCTTGCCTCGGGCTTCACACGAAGACACTCGCTACGGAAGAGTCAGATTCTGCCGATAACACTCCCCGCCCGCTAGGTGGTGTCGGGTTTGCTTCTTGTGACGCTGGGTCACAAGGAGGAGAAGGCACATGAGACGTTTTGCAGGAGTGTTGGTCGCTGTCACCGTTGCCGCATTGGCTGGTGATGTTGCGGCGCAGGGACAGGGCCGCGGCCGCGGCAATCAGAATCGCCGTCCGATCCGTTTCCAGGAGATGGACGTCAACAACGATCGCGTGATCGCCCGCACGGAGTGGAAGGGCAGCGCGCGGTCGTTCCAGGTGCACGACTGGAACGACGACGGCGTGTTGTCGGGCGAGGAAGTGCGCGTCGGCGCGACGCAGCCCAGAGAAGGCACGGATCCGCGGGATCTGGAGTCGGTCTGGACACCGGTGCAGGTCGATGACTGGACGGTGGCGGAATACCGGCGCCTCGATACCGACAGGAACGGCCGCGTGACCGCGGCCGAGTGGTACTACGACCGCGAGACGTTCCGGCGGATCGATCACAACGGCGACAACTGGATCTCGCAGGCCGAGTACGTCGGCGGCGACGATGTGGAAGTCGACGACGATCGCGAAGATCTGTTCGTGTATCTCGACGACGACAACGACGGGACCGTCACGCGTGCGGAATGGCACGGCACGCGCGCGCGGTTCGATGCGCTCGACCGCGATCGCAACGGTGTGCTCAGCCGCGCCGAGGCGATGGGCACCGACGCGCCCTCCGATCTGTTCTCGGCGATCGACGTCAACAACGATCGCGCGATCGCGCGATCCGAATGGCGCTGGTCGGCCGCGAGCTTCGATGAGCGCGACAGCAACCGCGACGGCCGTCTCTCGCGCGACGAGTTCGTGGGCGTGACCGGCACGGTGACGTCCGCCTACAAGAGCGGGTACGACCGCGGCCTCACCGAGGGGCGCGTCGCGGGACGCGAGGACCGCACGCGCAATCAGGGGTGGGATCTCGAGGGGCAGCGCGAGCTCGAACAGGCGGACTCGGGCTACGCCGCCAGCATGGGGCCGCGCGCCGAGTATCAGGGCGGCTATCGCGAGGGCTTCCGCCGTGGCTATCGCGAAGGCTGGGATGCGCGCTAGCTAGAAGCTGGGACGCGCGCCAACTAGAGGCGGCCGGGGCTCAGGCCTCGGCCGCCTTTTTCTTTTTGCCGAACATCCACGCGATCGCGATGCTCAGGCCGTAGAGCAACACCATCGGCGCGGCCACCAGGGTCTGGGAGACGACGTCCGGGCCCGGCGTGATGATCGCGGCCACGACGAAGATGATCAGGATCGCGTATTTCGTCTTCTTCGCGAGCCATCCCGCCGTCACCATCCCCATGCGCGCCAGGAAGAACACGACCGTCGGCAGCTGGAAGATGATGCCCATCGCCAACAGCATCTTGACGTATGCACCGAACAGCGGCCCGATCGTCGGCATGAACTTGATGTAGCTGTCGGCGGCGAAGAAGTTCGCGAAGAACGCGAACGCAAACGGGAAGACGAAGTAGTGCGAGAAGGCCGCGCCGAGCAGGAAGAAGCCGGTGCCCAGCACGACGAAGGGAATGGCGAGTTTCTTCTCGTGCGAATAGAGTCCTGGCGCGACGAAGAGCCAGATCTGCGCCATCACGACAGGCGAGGCGATCATCAGACCGCAGAGCGCCGCGATCTTCATGTAGAGCATGAAGCCTTCGGTCATCTCCGTCGACATGAAGTTGCCGCCGGGCGGCAGCAGCGCGTACAGCGGATCCATCACGAACGCCACGATGCGTCTGATGAACAGGAACGCGATGGCCATGCCGGCGACGATGGCGGCGGCGGCGATCATCAGGCGGCGGCGCAGCTCGTCGAGATGCTCGAGGAAGCTCATGCGCGATCCCTCGGCCGGACCGTCATCGTCATCATCGGCGTCGTGCGCGTGATAGCGCGTCAGCCGGTCGTCAGGATCGAACGGGGCGGGTGGCGCGGGAAGCACGGATCAGGGACGGCTGTCGCGGGCGACGGTCGCGCCAGGCGCGGACGGCGCGACCGGGTCGCCGTGCGGCGGCGTGCTGTCGCCGTGGGTGTGATCCATGCCGGGGGCGTGCGGGTCGAGCACCGGCGATGTTGGCGACGCGGGAGGACGGGAGAAACGTGTTTCCTCGAGACGGATCTCGTCGTCGAGCGTGTTCTTGAGGTCGTTCGACGCGCGCTTGAACTCTCCGAGGCTCTTGCCGAGCGACCGCATCAGCTCAGGCAGCTTCCGCGGCCCGAACACGAACAGCGCGATGATGGCAATGATGATGAGCTCGGGAGTGCCGATCCCTAACATGTCGTCTTTTCCTTGTCCCCGAGCGTCGAATGAAAGGACGCAGCTGGTTAGGCTACTATGACATTAATGCGATCGCGATACCTCGTTGCCGCGGGCCTGCTCGCGCTGGCCCTGCCCATCGGTCTGGCTGCCCGCCAGGCGCCACAGACGTCCCCGGCATCGGGCCCGGCATCGGGCCAGGCATCGCGCAAGGGCAACAGCCAGGACAAGGTCGCCGAACAGTACCGTGTGTTCACGACGGCCCTCGCCGCCATCGAGCAGGAGTACGTCGAGAAGCTCGACGCCGAGCGGCTCGTGTACGGCGCGATCGAAGGCATGCTGCGCACGCTCGATCCGCATTCGAGTTTCCTCGATCCCAAATCGTACGCGCAGATGCGCGAGCGGCAGGAAGGCCGGTACTACGGCATCGGCATCACCATCGTCGCCTTCAACGGCGACATCGCGGTGACCTCGGTGTTCGAGACGTCGCCCGCCTACCGATCCGGCATCCGGCGCGGCGATGTGATCGCGAAGATCAAGGGGCAGGACACGAAGGGCTGGACCAGCGATCAGGCGGTCGCGCAGCTCAAGGGGCCGAAGGGCACCACGGTGCAGTTCGACATTCGCCGCCCCGGCGCCGACACGCTGGTCGAGTTCACGGTCGAGCGCGACCAGGTCACCATCCCGACGGTCCGCGCGTCGTTCATGCTGCCCAACAACGTGGGCTACGTGCGGCTTCAGGACTTCTCCGAGACGTCGAACGACGAGCTCACGGCGGCGCTCACGAAGCTGCGCGCGCAGGGGATGCAGCGCGTCATGCTCGACCTGCGCGACAACCCGGGCGGCCCGCTCGATCAGGCCATCGCGGTGTCGAACCAGTTCCTGCCGCGCGGCGACATGATCGTCTACACGCGCGGCCGCACGCCCAACGCCGACCAGGACTTTCACGCCGAGGAGAACGGCTCGTATCAGACGCAGCCGCTCATCGTGCTCGTCAACCGGCAGAGCGCCAGCGCGTCGGAGATCGTCTCCGGCGCCGTGCAGGATCACGATCGCGGCCTCGTGGTCGGCGAGACGACCTTCGGCAAGGCACTCGTACAGTCGCTCTATCGCATCAGCAATCAGGCGGGCCTCGCGCTCACCACCGGCCGTTACTACACGCCGAGCGGTCGCCTGATTCAGCGTCCGTGGGACGGCAGCTTCGACGAGTACCTGACCTACACGCAGCGCAGCCAGACGGAGTCGCGCGATCACGACGCCAAGGAGCTCAAGTACACCGACGCGGGCCGCAAGGTCTACGGCGGCGGCGGCATCGAGCCCGATCGCTTCTTCGGCGGTCCGATCGAGGGCTTCGACCCGACGCGCTTCGGGCGCATGCTCGGGAGCCGCGGCCTGTTCGTCGGCTTCGCGGAGAAGTTCAAGGCGGCCGGCGACTCGCGGCCCGGCAGCCGCGGCGAGCAGCGGCAGAACCTCGAGCGCACCTTCACCGTGACCGACGCGATGCTCGCCGAGTTCAAGGCGTATGTGGCGGCCGAGCGCGTGCGCATCGACGAGGACGCCTTCAAGAAGGATGAGGCGTTCATCCGCGCCATGATCCGCTACGAAATCGACGTCGACCTCTTCGGCGTCGAGCAGGCCCGCCGCAGCCTCATCTCGCAGGATCCCCAGGCGCGGTTCGCCCAGACCCTGTTCGACGAGGCCGCCAAGCTGACCCAGATGACACGGACCAAGGCGTCCGGGAAGTCGGGTGTCTCCGCGTCGCTCCGGTAAGCCCGGCAACTACATTTTGGGGTGGGACTTCGTCCTTGCCCCTAGGGAATGGGCCTGTTAGACTGACGCGGTTCGCGCGCCAGGAGCCTGGCAACCCCCTGATTTAGCAGGCACCGAAGGCCTTCCGCGGCCTTCG
>JALYRV010000376.1 GCA_030855205.1 Acidobacteriota bacterium
CGCCTGCACGAAGAGGTCGCGGTCGTGGCGTACTTCGTTGAGCCGTCCGAGCGCGCCGCCCAGCATGAGGGCCTCCGCCGAGGGCGGGCGCGATGCCACCTCCCGCCGCGCGGCGATGCCGTCAATCTCTTCCTGCGTCGGCGCCAGATAGCCTCGTCGCGCGCGCACGCGTACGTCGGACCGCCTCACCTTCACCTCGAGCCGTCGGTATCCACCGTCGAACTTCGTGTTCGTCGAGTAGTACCCGAGCAGGTAGTACGTGCTCAGGCTGTCGGCAAGCTTGCGCAGCTGCGACCCCAGATCGTTGTTCATCAGCAGCGCGATACCGTCCGTATTCTCAGCCAGCGTGCGCAGGCCGTCGGCCCGCTCAGCCAGCCGGCTCAGCTCGATCGTCGGTGCCCGCACCGCGCCGTGACTGATCGGGGTGTCGAACGGGGCGAGACCGCGAGGATCGATCGGATAGAAGGCCACGTTGGCGCGCTGCGCCTTGCGCAACAGCTCCCTGAAGAACGCCGGCGAATCGACGTTCCAGAGACTGCGCGCCTGTTCGTAGCAGTCGCTGCCCGCGATCATGCCGGTCATGGGATCCGCCCCGATGCGCACGCGCCCGCCGCTGCCGGTGATCGGCGGCGCCGCCGCGCCGTTGGTGCGCAGCATGTTCTCGTCGCGCGCGAACAGCCGCCAGCCCTGCGACACCACGATGATGGCCTTGCGCTCGTCGCGCAGGCCGCCGACCTTCTCGACGAGGCCCGCGAGGTGATCGAGCGTCTGTTTCTCGCGATGGCGCGCAATCAGCTCGCGTGTGATCGCCCCGTTGATCGACGTGATCGATCCGAAGCAGCTCTCGACCAACTGCTCCACGGAATCCTGCGGAACGATGTTGTCGCTCACACCCCATGTCCAATAGCGCGTCATCATGTCGTCGGCGGTCGCGCTCTTGCGGCCGAGGATTAGATCCGACGGGCGCAGTTGCGGCGTGATGATGCCGAACATGTCGCGCGGTCCGAGAAGGCGATCGACCATGTCGGCGAGCGGGCGCCGCATCCGCCGGCTCGCTTCCAGATCGACATGGCGTGTGTCGAGCACGAAGACGAACAAGCGCGCGCGCGGATCGCGCGCCATCTCCTCCCCCTCCTTCTGCGTATTCGGATCGATCCGCATGCCCTCGAGCTCGGGCTCCACGCGCACGAAGTCGAACGTGTCGATTGCCTGCGGCTTGCCGTCCTCGAACACCTCGAAGTCCGCGGCGGTGAGTCCTTCGATCGGCTTGCCGTCCTTGCCGGTCGGAAACACGTCGACACGCACGAATCGCGCGCCGCCCCTGAACGTCGGCCGCTGCTGCGCCTGAGTGGGCGGTGGTTCCTGCGCCAGGAGGCCCGCGGCGGCGAGCGCCGCGCTGCACACCGCCGCGATGCGAACGCGCCTCAACGGACCACCCGTATCGCGAACAACACCCGCTGGCGCGTTTCGTCTTTCATCGCCTCGACCTCCACGAGATAGTCGCCGTCGGACAGCGGCGCGAGGGCCGCCTCCGCCACGATCCAGCGAGTGCCTGACGCATCGATCTTTTCGCGAGCGGTGATCGGCACGTTCAGCGCGTTGCCTAGCTTGTCGAGCAGCCGGGCGCCGGCGGCACTCGCGCCGGGGGCGAGCGGCGCCTCGAGTGTCGCGCGCTCGGTGCGGCGATACCGTCCATCGGCGGCCGGGCTCACGAACCGGCCCACGCCTCGATACGCGATCACGTCGCCGATGAGCGCCGCACCCGGTGCGGGCATCGTCAACGCCGCGTCCGCGGCCGCGCGGTCGCCTGGCGTTGCCGCGCGCGCGCGCACGTCCACCTGTGCCCCGCCAGGCGCATCGACCGGCACGCGCACCACGACGCCCGCACGGCCCGCTTCCACGGCGCGCGTTTCGACAACGTCTCCGGCAGCGGTCGTGATCGTGACGCGCATCTCGCCTCCCTTCGCCCACGCCGTCGCCTGCCTCGCCGCCACACCGAGCTCCGCGCTCACCACCAGCGCCCCGGGCACGCGGGCCGCCTGGACGAACAGATCGCGGTCCTGGCG
>JALYRV010000194.1 GCA_030855205.1 Acidobacteriota bacterium
CGCGCCACGCGATCGCCGGGAACGTGCGCCCTTCCTGGCGCACCGACATCTTCAGGTGCCGCTCCTTGATCGTGCGGGGACCGTTCACGAGTTGCACAGGGCCCGCGAAGAACACCGGCTTCGGATTCGCGGATCCGAACGGGCCCAGACGCTGCAGCGCCTCGATCACGCCTGCGTCGATTGACCGCAGCGGCAAGGCGGCGTCGATCCGCAGGCGCGGCATCAGATCGCGCGGATCGATGGCGTTATCGGCCCACTCGTTGATGCGGCGCCGGAACAGAGGGACGTTGGCCGCGGGAATGGTCAGGCCCGCCGCCTGCTTGTGACCGCCGAAGCGATCGAACAGATCCGCACAGCGCTCCAGCGCCCCCAGCATGTCGAACGCCGGGATGCTGCGGCAGGAGCCGTGCCCCGTGTCCCCCTCGATCGACAGCACGATCGCCGGCTTGTGGAAATGGTCGACGAGCTTTGACGCCACTATTCCAATGACGCCGCGGTGCCAGCCCTGGCCTGCGACCACCAGCACGTTGTGCGCGCCGACGTGCGGGTCGCTCTCAACGGCCTTGCGCGCCTGCGCCGTGATCTCGGCTTCCTCCGCCTGGCGCTTCGTGTTCTCGTCGTTGAGCTGCTGCGCCAGCGCGCGGGCCTCCGTCAACTGGCTTTCGTCGATCGCCAGCAGCAGACGCGTCGCGATATCCGGACTGCTCATGCGTCCGGCGGCATTGATGCGCGGCGCCATCAGAAACGCAACGTGGAAACCGTCGATCGTCTTGTTCGTCAGCCCCGAGGCCTCGAGCAGCGACCGCAGGCCGACCGTGTGCTTCCCCGTCGACAGCATGTCGAGCCCGAGCTTCGCGATGACGCGGTTCTCGCCGACGAGCGGCACCACGTCGGCCAGCGTGCCGATGGCGGCGATTTTCACGAAGGCCGGCACCCACTTGTCGCGTCCCGTACGGGCGCACAGCGCCTGCACGAGCTTCAGCGCCACGCCGACACCGGCGAGGTTCTTGTCCGGATACGTGCAGTCGGCGCGCTTCGGGTTGATGATGGCGAATGCGTCGGGCAGCGTCGTATCCGGCTCGTGATGGTCGGTGATGATCAGATCGATGCCGAGGTCGCGCGCCCGCCGCGCCGCGTCGGCCCCGCGAATGCCGCAGTCGACCGACACGATGACGCGCGCGCCCGCCGCGTGCAGGCGCTCGACCGTCACCGGCTGCAAACCGTACCCGTCGGTCAGCCGCTCGGGAATGAAATGCCCGACATCTGCCCCGAGCATCTCCAGCGCGCGACGCATGATCACGGTCGACGTCACGCCGTCGACGTCATAGTCGCCGTGAATGACGATGCGCTCCTTGCGCGCGATGGCGGCCAGCAGCCGCTCCACGGCTTCGGTCATCCCGGCCAGGAGGAACGGGTCGTTCAGGTGTGTAAGCGACGGCTCCAGGAACCGGTGCGCGGCTTCGGGCTCGCCGAGCCCGCGCAGGCACAGCAACCGGGCGACGACAGGTGGAATCTGCAGCGCTGCGGCCAGCGTCGAGACGTTCCCCTCATCGCAGGGCTGAACGTCCCAGAGATACGGGCGTTTCATCGAGACTCGGGCGCCCGTGGCTCCACGGGCGAGGCGGGGCCTGCCGCCGGCGGCGCGGGGCCGTCGTCGACGAAGGCCTGCCCCTCGGTACCCATGCGGCGGAACTTCTCGTAGCGCAGGTTGAGGCGGTCGTCGTGGTGCATGTTCGACACCTCGGCAAGGTGCCGCGCGATTGCGTCCCCGACGAGCGCGGTGGCCGCGGCCGGATCGTTGTGCGCGCCGCCGATCGGCTCCGGCACGATCTCGTCGATCACGCCGAGCGCGAGCAGGTCGGGCGCGGTGATCTTGAGCGCCGCGGCCGCTTCGACCTTCTTGCCGGCGTCGCGCCACAGGATCGCCGCGCAGCCTTCCGGCGGAATCACGCTGTAGACCGCGAATTCCTGCATGAGCACCCGGTCGCCGATCGCGAGCCCCAGCGCCCCGCCCGATCCGCCTTCCCCGCACACGGTCACGATGATCGGCACGTCGAGCATCATCATGTCGCGCAGGTTCACCGCGATGGCTTCGGCCACGCCGCGCTCCTCCGACTCGATGCCGGGATAGGCCGCGGGCGTATCGACGAAGACGAGAATCGGCCGATCGAACTTCTCGGCCAGGTTCATGATGCGCAGCGCCTTGCGGTATCCCTCGGGGCGCGCGTAGCCGAAGTTCCGGATGATCTTCTCCTTCGTGTCGGCGCCCCCCTTCTGGTGGCCGACGACGAACACCGGGTCGTTCCGGAAGAACGCCAGCCCGCACACGATCGCCTTGTCGTCGGCAAACCGCCGATCGCCATGCAGCGGCGTGAAGCCCGTGCACAGCCGATCGATGTAGTCGAGCGTCGTCGGTCTCGCCGTGTGGCGGGCGACCAGCACGCGCTGCCACGGTGTCAGGCCGCGGAAGATCTCGGCCCGGATCTCGTCGGCGCGATCGCGCAGGCTCTGAATCGACCGCTGCCGCTCCGGCGTCTGCGGCAGCATGCTGAGCGCTTCGATTTCCTTGGCGAGCACGCCGATGGGCTCTTCGAATTCGAGCAAGTCAGGCATATCAGTAATTCTCAACTCTCAACTCGCCAGGTCCGAGTCATCGGATGCTCACCGTGCCCGCGCCGACGAGGCCTTCGACCTCGCTGATCAGGCGCTCGGACGGCCGCACGCGCTGCGGCGTGGCGGCCCGGACCCGGTAGGTCTTGCCGTCGGCGCGCAGCTCCGTAATCTCGAGCGACACGCGCCGGTCTCCGCGATGCCGCGCGAGCATCTCGGCCAGCGCCTCGAGCGTGCCGCGGTTGTGCGGCGGCATGCTGAGACGAATCTGCACCTCGCGCGTCATCTTCTCGCGCACGATCTCCACCGGCGTCAACTCGCTCGCGACGAGCCGGCACGTGTCGTCGTCTTTCTCGAAGCGGCCGCGCACCACGAGCATCGCGTCCGCGCGGATCATCTGCTGGTGTTTCGCGAAGGCCTCCGGAAACACCACCGTCTCGACCGTGCCCGCTTCGTCTTCGAGCATGAAGACGGCCATCGGGTCGCCGCGCCGCGTGCGCACCATGCGCAGGCCGGTGACGATGCCGCCGATGGCGCAGTTGTCGACCGAGCCGGTGAGCTCGGCGAGCCCGCGCGCGCCGAACGCCACGAGATCGGCTTTGTACGCCTCGATCGGATGCCCGCTCAGATACAGGCCGAGCGCTTCCTTCTCGAACGCGAGCTGCTGCGCCGTCGTCCAGGGCGCCGCCTCGGGCAGCTCGCTCAGGACGTCGCGCGTCTCTTCTCCGCCGTCGCCGAACATGTCGTCGCCGAAGATCGAGGTCTGGCCGCGATCGCGGTCGCGCTGGTGCCGGCCGCCATGCTCGAGCATGCGATCGACCGCGGCGTACATCCGCGCGCGGAATTTCGGCGCATCGCCCGACTTCTCTTCGCCGTGCGCCTTCAGCACTTCACAGAGCGAGTCGAACGCGCCTCCCTTGATGAGACTCTCGATGACGCGCTTGTTGACGAGGCGCAGGTCGAGGTGCTCGGCGAGGGAGAACAGTGATGTCACGCTGCCCCCGAGCTCCTTGCGGGCGGCGAGCATCGAGAGAATGGCCCCTTCGCCCACGTTCTTGACGGCCGCGAGGCCGTAGCGCACCCCTTCGGGCGCCACGGTGAACGCGAGCTGGCTCTCGTTGATGTCGGGTTGCAGCACGGGCACGCCGAGGTCGCGCGCCTCGGCCAGGTACATCGCGAGCTTCTCGGTGTTCTGCGCTTCGATCGTCAGCAGCGCCGCCATGAAGTGACGCGGGTAGTTCGCCTTGAGATAGGCCGTCTGATACGCGAGATACGCGTAGGCCGTCGAGTGCGACTTGTTGAAGCCGTACCCGGCGAAGTATTCCATCAGGTCGAAAATCTTCGCCGACTTCTTTTCATTGAGGCCGCGGCCTTTGCAGCCGTCCATGAACTTCTCGCGCTGCTCGGCCATGACCGACGCGCTCTTCTTGCCCATGGCCTTGCGAAGCACGTCCGACTGGCCCATCGTGAACCCGGCGAGGTCGCTCGCCAGGCGCATGACCTGCTCCTGGTACGCGATGACCCCGTAGGTCTCCTTGAGCACCGCCTCCATCTGCGGCAGCTCGTACTTCACCTCCGCAAGCCCGTGCTTGCGCTTGATGTAGTCGTCGACGACCCCGCCCTTGAGCGGGCCCGGGCGATACAGCGCGTTGAGCGCGATCAGGTCCTCGAGCACCGCCGGCTTGGCCTTGCGCAGCGTGTCGCGCATCCCTGAGCTCTCGAACTGAAACACGCCCGCCGTCTGCCCGTCACGGAACAGCTGGTACGTCTTGTCATCGTCGAGCGGAAGGTTGTCGAGATCGATCTTCACCCCTTCCGTGCGCTCAATTTCCGCGACCGCGTCGGTGAGCAGCGTGAGGGTGCTCAGGCCGAGGAAATCCATCTTGAGCAGGCCGACCCGCTCGATCTCCTTCATCGCCCACTGCGTGGTGATTTCGTCCTTCGCCGTCTTGTACAGCGGCGCGAACTCGACGATGGGCCTCGGCGCGATGACGACGCCGGCGGCGTGCACGGATGCGTGACGCGTCATGCCCTCGAGGCGGCGGGCCGTCTTCATCAACTGTCCGACGGTGGCGTCGCGCTGCTCGAGTTCCTTGAGGGCCGGGTTCTCCTCCACCGCCTTGTCGAGCGTCATCTCGAGCTGATTCGGGATCAGCTTCGCAACGCGGTCGGCGTCGGAAATCGGCATGCCCATGACGCGCGCGACGTCGCGGACCACGGCCTTCGCCTTCATGGTGCCGAACGTGATGATCTGCGCGACGTTCTCGCGGCCGTACTTGCGCGTGACGTACTCGATCACTTCGCCGCGGCGGCGCTCGCAGAAGTCGATGTCGATGTCGGGCAGCGACACGCGCTCTGGATTCAGGAAGCGCTCGAAGATCAGATCGAAGTGCAGCGGGTCGACATCGGTGATCTTCAGCGCGTACGCCACGAGGCTGCCGGCGGCCGATCCGCGGCCGGGGCCGACGGGGATGCCCTTCTCACGGCCGTAGCGGATGAAATCCCAGACGATGAGGAAGTACCCGGGGTACTTCATCTGCTTGATCATCTCGATTTCGTAGTCGAGACGCGTCGCGTATTCCTCGAGCGTGTGCCGCGCGAGGCCGCGCGCGTTCAGATCCTCGAGCTTCGGCAGCCGTTCCCTGAACCCCTCGCGCACGATGTGCTCGAAGTAGCTGTCGAGCGTGAAGCCCTCGGGCACCGCGAAGTTCGGGAGGTGGTACTCGTCCTTCGGCAGGTTGACGTTGCACCGCTCGGCGATGCGCACCGTATTCGCGATGGCGTCGGCGTAGTCCGGGAAAACGCGCAGCATGTCGTCGCCGGTCTTGAGGAAGAATTGATCGCCGTGGTACTTGAGGCGCTTCTCATCGGTGACGTTCTTGCCCGTGCCGATGCAGAGCAGCACGTCGTGCGGCTGCTGATCCGTCTGATGCAGGTAGTGCACGTCGTTGGTCACGACGAGCGGGAGGCCGAGTTCGCGCGCGATCGGCCCGAGACCGGTGTTGACCACCTGCTGCTCGTCGATGCCCTGATACTGCATCTCGAGAAAGAAATTGTTCGGGCCCAGAATGTCGCGATATACCGCCGCCGCGTCGAGCGCCTTGCGCGCCTGATCCGTGCGGATGCCGGTCGCGACTTCCCCCTTCAGGCAACTGCTCAGACCGATGAGCCCCTTCGAGTGCTGCGCGAGCAGGTCCTTGTCGATACGCGGCTTGTAATAGAAGCCTTCGGTGTAGCCAGACGACACGAGCTTGATCAGATTGTGGAAGCCTTCGTTCGTCTCGGCCAGCAGCACGAGATGATTCGCGGTCTCCCCCGGCGTGCCGCTGCGCAGCCGGCGATCGCCCGGCGCGACGTATACCTCGCATCCCAGGATGGGATTGATCCCCCGCTTGCGCGCCGCGTCGTGGAACGTCACAGCCGAGAACATGTTGCCGTGCTCGGTGACCGCAAGCGCCGGCATCTGCAGCGCGGCCGCCCGATCCAGCAGTTCGTCGATCCGGCAGGCCCCGTCGAGAAGGGAAAACTCGGTATGGCAGTGCAGGTGGACGAAGTCGGTCATCGTCCTATTCCCATTCGATCGTCGACGGGGGCTTGGAGCTGATGTCGTAGACCACGCGGTTGATGCCGCGCACTTCGTTGACGATGCGCGAGGAGATGGCCGCGAGCACGTCGTGCGGCAGCCGCGCCCAGTCGGCGGTCATGCCGTCGCGGCTCTCGACCGCGCGCACCGCGATCGTGAACTCGTACG
>JALYRV010000195.1:0-5855 GCA_030855205.1 Acidobacteriota bacterium
ATCAGCGCGGCGCTGCCGCTCTACGCGGGCACGCCGATCGTCATCCGGCACGATCGTGCGACAGCCGGTATCGCGCGCTCGCCGCGTCCTGCGCGTCCGTCTGCCAGATAGGCAGGGCCGGCGCCGGCACGCTGGCCGCGCCGTCGTTCGTCGTCACGGCCGCGCATGTCGCGACCGGATTCCGCCGCGCGCTCGGCGTGACGTGCGTCGGCGCGCGCTACGGCGCCGCTCGATCCCCTGACGTTTGCCCTGGTGCCGGCGGCGCTCATGCTGATCTCGATCGCCGGAGCGCTCGCCCCCGCCATGCGTGGCACACGCGTGGATCCTGTGGTGGTCCTACGTTCATGACGCCGTCTTCAGTCTTCAGTCTTCAATGACCAACCCACCATGTCCTGCCGCCTGGCATAGTGCACGAGCGGGGCGATAGGTGGCAGGCGAACGCCGGTCGAGGCGAGCATCGTGTTGGTCTCGATGGCGATCTCGGCCGGCTGCAGCGACCACGGCGCGTGGTGGATGTCGACGCGGCGCAGAGCGTGGGCGTCATCGATCGTGACGAGGCAGTAGCGCTCGGTGAGGAAGTGCTCCCGCGTGCCGGGCTGCGGCCGGAACGGTCCGCCGGTCGGACGGTATCGCGCGATGAACTCGGCCGGGGCGATGCGGGTGTCGGTGAGGCGGCTGCTGCGGTAGTGATACCAGCCTGCGCGATCTTCGAGACTCATGATGGCCGAGTAGTACGGCAGGTGGAACATCGTGCGCGCGAGCCCGACGGCCACGGCGTTGCTCGCGTCGAGGCTGAAAAAATAAACGCCCGGTTTGCCGCCGGCCGTCACGTAGGTGCGCACGTTGAGCTCCTGGAACGACGACATCAGCGGGATCGCCGGAACCCCGCGTGGCGCGACGTTCGTCATGTAGAACGGCACGACGCCAACCCAGGCCTGACCTTCGAAGAGGTCGAGCTCGAGTCCGGCCGGCAACGCCGAACGGAGCACCTGCTCATCGACGGGCCAGTGGACGAAGGCGAGGTCGTGCCAGCTCTGGGTCATCAGCCACGGTCCCGCCGGCATCGGATACGGGCGGTGGTCCGTTTGATCAAGGAACCCGAAGTCGATGTCGTTCGCCATGCCCAGGCACCGGTTGCAAGAACCGGCGCATGTGTACAATTCGTGTCCCATGACTCCTGAACTCGCGCTGCGCGGCACGATCTGGCTGGCGGTGATCGCGTGGGCGTCGGCCGAGGTCCTGCGCCGCGCAGGCGCGCACCGGCGCGAGGCGGCGAGGGCGGTGTACGCAGCCGGGGCGCTGCTGCTGGCCGGACACACCGCGGCGGCCTTCCAGTACCGCCACGCCTGGAGCCATGCGGCGGCGTTTGCCGAGACCGCGCGGCGCTCTGGCGAAGTAACGGGGTTCGCTTCGGGCACGGGCCTCTACCTGAATTACCTCTTCGTGGCGTGCTGGGCGGTCGATGCCGCGTGGTGGTGGATCGCCCCTCGCCGTTACATGCACCGGACGCGGCTCGTCGACGGGACCTTGTTCGCGTTCTTCCTCTTCATGGTCGTCAACGGTGCCGTCGTCTTCGTCACCGGACCGATGCGCATCGCGGGGGCCGCGGCGGTGGTTGCCGCGCTCGCCGCGCGCCTCAGCGCGCGCGGGCACCACACTGCGCGCGAGGCTGAAGCGTGACCGACGCTGTCGCCACTGTGCTGCACGCGCCGCGATCGCGGCGCATCTTCCATGGCTGGGTTGTCGTCGGCATGGCGGCGCTCGCCATGGTGGGCACGCTGCCGGGGCGCACGCAGGGGCTCGGGCTCATCACCGAGCCGCTCATGCGCGACCTCGCCGTAGGGCGCATCGCGTACGCGCAGATCAACCTCGTCGCGACCCTGCTCGGGGCGCTGTTCTGCTTCGGCGTCGGGCGCCTCATCGATCGCCGCGGCAGCCGCGCGGTGGTGACGGGCGTCGCGCTGCTGCTCGGCGCCGTCGTCATCGTCATGAGCCGCGCCTCGTCGGCCGGCGCGTTACTGATCTGCGTGACGCTGACGCGCGGGTTGGGTCAGAGCGCGCTGTCGGTCGTGAGCCTCGCGATGGTGGGGAAGTGGTTCCGCCGGCGGCTGACGCGCGCGATGGCCGTGTACTCGCTGCTGATGAGCATCGGATTCATGGCGGCGTTCCCGCTCACCGGCGCGATCGTGATCGCGTACGGATGGCGCACGGCCTGGGGCGCCATCGGGCTCGCGCTCGTCGCCGGCCTGGCGCCGCTCGCCTGGATCTTCGTTCGCTCGGTCCCGTCCGATGTGGGTGAAGAGATCGACGGCGCGCCCGGGACCGAGGCTGATGCGGCCGCGGCGCTGGAGGGGCTGTCGCTCGCCGCGGCGCTGCGCACGCCGTCGTTCTGGGTGTTCGCGATTGCGAGCGCGCTCTACGGTCTCGTCGCGTCGGGCATAGGCCTGTTCAACGAATCGATTCTCGCGGAGCGCGGATTCGCGCCTGCCGTTTACCACCAGGCGCTGGCGGTGACGGCGCTGACGGCTCTTGCCGGCAACTTCCTCTGCGGCGCCATGGCCGGCCGCGGCTCACTGCGCGCGCTGCTGCTCGCGGCGCTCGTGCTGCTTGCCGGGGCGCTCGCGGCGCTGCCGCGCGTGACTGCCGTGCCGCACGTCATGGGGCAGGCCATTGCGATGGGACTCGCGGGCGGATTCGTGATGGTCGTCTTCTTCAGCTTCTGGGGCCGCGCGTTCGGACAGGCGCACCTCGGACGCATCCAGGGGGCAGCGCAAGCACTCACGGTGCTCGCGTCCGCCGCCGGTCCGTTGCTGTTTGCGTGGTGCGTGGAAGCCACCGGCTCGTACTCGGCAGGCTTCTACGGACTCTCGATCGTCGTCACGCTGACCGCCATCGTCGCGGCGCTCGTGCCCATCCCGCGCGGCGCACAGCGCGCGTAGCGCGGGCCCGCCCGCCAGCCGCTGTACACTCACTCCATCGATGGCCAAACAACGCTCGTGGCTCCTCCTCCTGTTCGTCGGCAGCGGCTGCGCCGCGCTCATCTATGAAGTCGTCTGGTTTCAGCTGCTGCAGCTGGTGATTGGATCGTCGGCCGTGTCGCTGGGTGTGCTGCTCGGCACGTTCATGGGCGGGATGTGTCTCGGGAGCCTGCTGCTGCCGCGGTTCGTGTCGCGCGACGTGCACCCGTTGAAGGTCTACGCCGTGCTCGAGGCCGCGATCGGCGCACTCGCCGTGCTCGTGCTCCTCATCACTCCCTTGATTGGCTACATCTATTCCGCGACGGTGGGGCACGGCTTCGGCAGCATCCTGCTGCGCGGCGTCGTGGCCGCGGTCTGCCTGTTGCCGCCCACGCTGCTGATGGGCGCCACGCTCCCGGCGATTGCGCGCTGGATCGAGATGACGCCGCGCGGTGTCGCGTGGCTCGGATATTTCTATGGAGGCAACATCGCGGGCGCCGTCTTCGGCTGTCTGCTCGCCGGCTTCTATCTGCTGCGCGTGCATGACATGACGACGTCGACGCTGGCCGGTGTGGCGATCAATCTCCTCGTCGCGGGAGCGGCATGGATGCTCGCCGCGCGAACACCCGCGCTCGCCGCCTCCGAGGGGCCGGCGCATGATCGCGGTCGTGACGCGCCGCCGCAGGCGACCCGCGGGACCGGCACCGTCTACGCCGCCATCGCGATCTCGGGCGCGACCGCGCTCGGCTCGCAGGTCATCTGGACGCGCCTGCTCTCGTTGCTCGTCGGCGCCACCGTCTACGCGTTCTCGATCATCCTCGCGGTGTTCCTCGTGGGGCTCGGCATCGGCAGCAGCCTCGGCGCCTTCGCCGCGCGCGCGTCCGCGCGCCCGCGCCTCGCGCTTGGCGCGTGCCAGTTGATGCTGATGGGCGCCATTGCGTGGGCGGCCTACATGCTCTCGGCAGGCCTTCCGTACTGGCCAATCAATCCCTCGCTGGCCATGACGCCGGGCATCGTCTTCCAGGTCGATCTCGTGCGCTCTGCATGGGTCGTGCTTCCGGGCGCCATCCTCTGGGGCGCGAGCTTCCCGCTCGCACTCGCCGCCGTCGCCGACACCGGTCAGGATCCCGGCCGCGTCGTCGGCCGCGTGTATGCCGCCAACACCGCCGGGGCCATCGCAGGCGCGCTCGCGGCAAGCCTCTTTCTCGTCGATTCGATGGGCACGCTGCGCGCGCAGCAGATCTTCATCGCGCTGTCCGCCATTGCCGCGTGCCTCGCCATGGCGCCGCTCCTCTGGACGAGTCCCGGGTCGCCGAAGCCGACGGAGCAGCCGCTCGGCACGCCGGGGTTCACGCTCGTGGTCATCGCGCTCGTGGCCGCCATCTTCACCGTGAACCGGCTGCCGCCGGTGCCCGGCATGCTCATCGCCTATGGCCGGTACATGGTGACGTGGCTCGGCCAGGCCGATGTCGTGTTCGCGGGCGAGGGGCTCAACTCGTCGGTCGCCGTCACCCAGTTGTCGAGCGGGATCCGCAACTTTCACGTCAGCGGCAAGGTGGAGGCGTCGAGCGAACCGCAGGACATGCGCCTGCAGCGGATGCTCGGCCACCTGCCCGCGCTGCTGCATCCGAATCCCCAGTCCGTCCTGGTCGTCGGCTGCGGCGCAGGCGTGACGGCGGGCTCATTCGTCACCTATCCGTCCCTGCAACGGCTGGTCATCGCCGAGATCGAGCCGCTCATCCCGAAGGTCGTCACGACATATTTCGGCCGCGAAAATCACAACGTCGTCAACGATCCGCGCGTGGAAATCGTCTATGACGATGCGCGGCACTACGTGCTGACGACGGGGGAGCAGTTCGACATCATCACGTCGGACCCGATCCATCCGTGGGTCAAGGGCTCGGCCACGCTGTATACGAAGGAATACTTCGAGATGGTCAAGCGCCATCTCAAGCCTGGCGGCATCGTCACGCAGTGGGTGCCGCTCTACGAGAGCGATCTCGACGTGGTCAGGAGCGAGATCGCGACATTCGTGTCGGTGTTTCCCGACGCGACGATCTGGGCGAACCTGCAGGAGGGGCAGGGCTACGACATCGTGCTGCTGGGGCAGAACACGCCGGGCCCGATCGATCTCGACGCCTTGCAGCGCCGGTTCGATGACCCGCGCAATGCACCGGCCGCCGAGTCGATGCGTGAGGTCGCGTTTCTCTCGCCGCTCGATCTGCTGGCCACGTACGGAGGCCGCGGCACTGATTTGCAGCCGTGGCTCGAAGGGGCCCAGATCAATCGCGACCGCAACCTGCGCCTGCAGTATCTGGCCGGGATGCAACTGAATCGTTATCAGGGAGGCGCCATCTTCGACAGCATGGCGCGGCACCGCACGTTTCCGGATTCACTGTTCACCGGCGCCGAGGGGCTCAAGGCACGGCTCCGCGAGCAGATGGGCATCTTCGGCCGCTAGCCACTGGGGAGAACCCGCATGCACGAATTGCGACACGCGCTCCGATCACTCGTCCGCGCGCCCGGGTTCACCGCAGTGTCGGTGCTGACGCTGGCCCTCGCGATTGGCGCCTGCACCGCGATCTACTCGGTGGTCCATGGCGTGCTGCTGCAGCCGCTGCCGTACCCCGAGCCGGGCCGGCTCGTGCAGGTGTGGCAGACCGGGGCAAAGGGCGGGCAGAATCAGCTCTCCGACCCGAACTTCGAGGACCTGCGCGACGGCGTACGGGCGCTCGGGCCCCTGGGCCAGTACGCGCAGGGCAACAGCATGATCCTCGCGGCTGACCGGCCGTTGCGCGCGGCCGTCAGCTCCGTGTCGCGCGAGTTCTTCGACGTCTTCCGCACGCAGCCGCGGCTGGGGCGCCTGTTCGACGAGCGCGAGCTCCGCCAGGGCGGCGA
>JALYRV010000195.1:5865-6361 GCA_030855205.1 Acidobacteriota bacterium
GGCGAAGGCATCGCCGTAATCAGCCACAAGCTCTGGGCGCAGTCGTTTGCAGGCGCAGAGGACCTCGGCGCGTTGCGCCTGCGTGTGAGCGGCCGGCCCTACACCGTCGTCGGCGTCATGCCCGCGCGCTTCGACTTCCCTCTGGGCACCGACATCTGGACGCCGCGCGAGCAGCAGGAGCGCAATCCGCATCGCACCGGGCACAACTGGCTTGCGGTCGCGCGCATCGAGGATGGCGCGACGATCGAGTCGGCGCGCGCGGAGGCGTCGTCGCTGGCGAAGCGGCTGCTGGCCGAGCTCGGGGATCAGACGCAGATGTTCGACGCGGCGCTCGTGCCGCTCGGTGAGCAGCTGACCGGTCCTGTCGCGCGGCGGCTCGTGATCCTGATGGCCGCCGTGGGCAGCCTGCTTCTGATCGCGTGCGCGAACCTGGTGAATCTGCTGCTGGTGCGCGTGGCCTCGCGCGGCCGTGAACTCGCGGTGCGTGCGGCGCCTG
>JALYRV010000041.1 GCA_030855205.1 Acidobacteriota bacterium
ATGTGCGGATGTTAGCGACGCCAGCGTCTTCGCCTCGCGACCGAGCCGCGCTCACCCCCATCAGCGACTTCCTCTCACGCGATCCTCGAGCAGACGGCGCCAGTTGAGGGGGGCGACGCGCGAATCTGGTGACATGCGCGCCGTTATGGGAGTTTCAGCCGGGCGAGCAGCGCGGCAAAACGTGGATCGGATCGCAGGGACGCGAGCTTCGGGTCGGCCCTGGCGTAGACGATCATTCCCGATCGCGCGTCCACCGCGCGATCGAGGGCGCGAAACGCCTCGGCGGTGCGTCCGAGACCGACAAGGACGAGCGCGGCCTCGTAGGGATCGCCAGGCCTGCGCTGAGTTGTCGATTCGAGGTCGGCCAGGACGGCCAGGGCTTCACGCGTGCGCCCTGACCGCGCGTACGCATGTCCGAGCGCGCCTCGCACCGGCGTCCCGGCGCGCTCCATGGCGCGCAAGTAGACGGCAATCGCCTCGTCATACCGGCCCAACTGATCGTAGACCCATCCCAGCCGCAGCAGCCCTTCACCGAAATCGGGATCCAGCTGCATCGCCTTCAGGTGAGTCGCGAGCGCCTCGTCGTTCCTGCCCGCGTAGTAGTAGACGCGCCCGAAGTTGGCCGCGATGATACCGGACAGGGGTTCCAGCCTCTGAGCCTCCGCGAGCAGGCTCAGGGCCGCGTCGTGCTCTCCAAGGCCCGACTTCAGCAGGCCGTACCAGTGGTGCGCCGTCGCATAGTTCGGATCGAGTGAAATCGCGCGCTGGTAGCCGCGCTCCGCGCCCGCCCAGTCATAGTCATAGTTGAGCGAGACATAGGCGAGCGAGACGTGCACTTCCGCGCTGCTGTCATCGAGTTCGAGCGCCTTGCGCGCCGCCGCGCGCGCAAGCGGATAACTGTCAGCGGGCGGCTCGAACTGATAGCGGCCCAGAAGGCTGTAACAGTCGGCCTGCCCCGCGTACGCCGCGGCGTATGCCGGATCGCGATCGATCGCCTGCCTGAAGTGCTCGAGCCCGAGCCGCAAGCCCGTCTCGGTGCGCTTGTTCCAGTGATACCGGCCTTTGAGATAGAGCTGGTAGGCTTCGCTGTTGGCGGTCTGCCGCGCCGCGAGGCGCGACTGTTCCGGACGCCCGAGCGACGGATCAATCTTCTGCGCGATCGCCTGCGTCAGCTCGGCCTGCAGGCCCACGAGCGCCGACATCGGCCGGTCATAGCGGCCGCCCCAGACGCGCGACAGCGTCGCCGAGTCGATCAGCTCCGCCTGCACGGTGACGTCCGACCCGCGCTGCGTGACGCGGCCCATGACAACCGCCGCGACATTCAGCTCCTGCGCAATGGCGCGCGGATCGAGATCCTTCCCCTTGAAGCGGAATGCGATGCCGCGCGGCACGATGCGCAGGTTTGGCAGCTTCGAGAGATTGTCGATGAGCGTGTCGCTCAGGCCGTCCGCGAGATACTCCGTCTCTGGATCGCCCGTGCTGTTGGTGAATGGAAGGATGACGATGGAGTCGATCGCGGCGGTCTGATTGAGGCGGGTCCATCCGAACCAGCCCGCCGCGCCGATCAACAGCAACGCGATCGGCGCCGCGGCCAGCGCGCGTCTCGACATGCCTGCCATCGGCGACGGGGCAGCGGTCTCCGGCCGCACATGCCCGTCGGAGTCGCGCTTGAGATTGCGGAGATCGACCAGCAACTCGCGTGCAGACTGATAGCGGCGATCCGGATCCTTCTCGAGACACTTGCGGATGATGCGCTCCAGCTCCGGCGAAATACTGTAATTGAAACGCGAGACGGCATCGGGCTGCGCATGCGCAATCCGTTCGATCGTTTCGGTTGCGGTCAGCCCCGAGAACGGCAGGCGCCCCGTCGCCATCTCGTACAGCATCACGCCGAGGCTGAAGAGATCGGTGCGCTCGTCAACGGCGCGTCCGAGCGCCTGCTCGGGGCTCATGTACTGCACCGTCCCGAGAATCACGCCAAGCTGGCTCGCGCTGCGGGTTCTGTCATCGACCGGCTGCCCCGTGTCGATGCGCGCGAGCCCGAAGTCGAGCACTTTCAGCTGGCCGCGCGACGTGAACATGACGTTTCCGGGCTTGATGTCGCGGTGGATGACGCCCTTGGCGTGCGCGGCATCGAGCGCGTCGGCGACGGCGGCCCCGATCTCGACAATCTGATCGGGCGGCATCGGCTTGCCGTCCATCTTCTGATCGAGGCGCGTTCCGTCCACGAACTCCATCGCGATGAAGCGTCCGCCGCTGTCGCCGCCGATGTCGCCGATCTCGTAGATGTGTGCGACGTGTGGATGGCTCAGCGACGATGCGGCGCGGGCCTCGCGCTCGAATCGCGCGCGCGCCTCGGGCTTGAGCGCGACGTCGGCGTTGAGCACCTTGATGGCGGCGTCCCGATCGAGCCGCGTGTCGCGCGCGCGATAGACCTCGCCCATGCCGCCCGCGCCGACGGGCGCAAGAATTTCGTAGGGGCCGATGCGGGTGCCGGCGGGAAGTGACATGCAGGGAGTGCGGGCGATTATAGACGGAAGCGGGACGAGTGAGCGAACGGACGCCGCCGGGAGACGGCATCGAGCGCGCGCCGATTACGCTGGATACAGCTTCTCGAACTCGGGTTCGTCGTGCAGCAGCGCGAGATCCGGGTCGCGCCTCGCCCAGATCGCGTCCTTGAATCCCGCGTTCCATGCCTTCTTCAACGCGTCGATGGCGTCTGCCTTCCGATCGAGCATGCAGAAGGCGCAGGCCGAGTTGTAGAGCGTGGTCGCGTCGTTGGGCCTGAGCATCATCGCCAGATTGGCCTCGCGCACGGCCTCTTCGGGCCTGCTGAGCGACGCAAAGCCAATCGCCAGTTGCATGCGCGCGCGCGCATCGTCGGGCACTTCCGCCAGGTGCTGCTCGAGCGCCTCGATGCGGCGCGTGGTCAGGTTGAGCACGGCGTCCTTCTTGCCCAGCGCGGCCAGTGCGTTGAGGATCGGGACATAAATGTTGTAGTCGAGGCCGTTGCCCGCGATGGCATCGTCGGCCATCTCGCCGATTTCCTGATAGCGCCCGAGCGCGAACAGCGAGCGGCCCATCATGTAGTACACGCCCTCGCAGTCGGGCTTCTGCGCGATCGCGACCTTCGCCTCCGTGATCGCGTGCTCGTACTGGTTGTTCGAGTAGAACACCCACCCCCGAGCGACGTGCGCCTCCGGCAGGTCGGGCTGCAGCGACACGGCATTCTCGGCGGCGGCCTGCGCCCGCTCGATCCATTCCGAGCCGGTCGCATGCCAGTAGTGATTCTGCGCCCAGACATTGGCGATGCCGGCGTAGGCCAGCGCGAACTTCGGGTCGAGCGCGACGGCGCTCTCGAACATCCGCAGCGCGAACTCCAGGTCCTTCTCTGTGAGCCGCCGCGCGTAGCTCTTGCCGCGCAAATACAGATCGTAGGCCTGCAGGTTCTCGGTCGGCTTCTGAGAGAGTGCGGCCTGTTCCTGCGGCGACAGCGTGACGCGCAGTGCCTCGGCAATCTTGCGCGCGATCTCGTCCTGGACCTCGAAGACGTCCTGCATCTCGCGGTCATAGCGCTCGGACCACAGGGGAAAGTCGGTGCGGGTGTCGACCAGCTGCGCGTTGATCCGCAGGCGATTGCCGGCGCGCCGCAGGCTGCCGGCGAGCACGTACGCCGCGCCGAGCTGCTGGCCGATCTGCGCCGGCGTGACCGTCTTGTCGCGGAACGCGAGAACGGTTGGCCGCGAAAACGTGTTGAGCCCGCGTATCTTCGACAGCTCCGTGATGATGTCTTCGGTGATGCCGTCACGGAAGTACTCGTCTTCCTTGACGCCGCTCAGGTTCTCGAAAAACAGCACAGCCACGGAGCGCTCCGCCGCTTTCGTGCCGCCGCTGGGCGTCTCGCCCGCCGGTCCCGCGGCCGCGCGCCTCCCCGAGTCGAGGTCGCGCCTGGTGCGCGCCAGATCGGTCCGCAGATCGGTGGCGCTCTGGTACCGCATCTCGCGGTCCTTCTCGAGCGCCTTCTCGATGACGCGGCCGAGCGAGCCCGGCAACGCGCCGTTGATCTGCGCAATGGGCACGGGATCGCGGTTCAGGATGGCGTCGAAAACGACCGCGGTCGTATCCCCCTTGAACGGCACTGCGCCGGTGGCCATCTGATAGAGCAGCGTCCCGAGCGAGAACAGATCGGTGCGCGCATCGGTGAGCTGGCCTCTGGCCTGCTCCGGCGACATGTAGGCGACGGTGCCCATCGCCGTCCCCGGCACCGTGAGGTCCAGTCCCGCCCTCGTCTCGCCCTGCGGGTTGAGATCGGCGGTCGATCCGAACTTCGCGAGGCCGAAGTCGAGCAGCTTCACCTGACCACGCGGGTTGACGAAAATATTGGCCGGCTTGATGTCGCGGTGCACGATGCCCCTGGAGTGCGCCGATTCGAGCGCATCGGCGATCTGCATCGCGATGTCGACGAGCGGCAGCGCATCGAGCCTGTCGCGCGTCAGCCGCGCGGCAAGCGTCTCCCCCTCGAGCAGCTCCATGGCGATGAAGTGCTGCCCTTCCCACTGCTCAATCGCGTGGATCGTGCAGATGCTCGGGTGGTTCAGTGCCGACGCCGCGCGCGCCTCTCGCTGAAACCGCTCGAGCGCCACCGGGTCGCTGCACAGCGCCCCGGGCAGGAACTTCAGCGCGACACGGCGGCCGAGCTGCGTGTCCTCGGCTTCATAGACGACGCCCATGCCGCCGGTTCCGAGCGCTTTGATGATGTCGTAGTGGGAGACGCGTGTGCCGACCATATGGGACGTGGGCCAATTATAGTTCGTCGGCGCGAATACCGGCCTCGCGTACGCGCCTCCAGCGCCATGCGGGTGCCCGCAGGTCGTGCCAGTGTGCCGGGATCAAATGCGCACCCGTGCCAGCTGCGCCCCTAAGCCCCCCGCACGAGCGCGACGACCAGCGCCACGAGCGCGATGACCAGCGCGGCAAGCGCGAGAAAGAAGGGCGCGCCTGCGGCGGCGATCGATTGCGTCTCGGGAGACGGCCCGAGCGACTGCCGCATCACGCGCCTGCCCGCCATGACCTCGCGCATGCCTTCATCCAGATGACACTGGTGGATCTGCTTCGCGGCGTCGGGCCCGGGCTCGGAGGCCGCCATCATCGCGGCTTTGAGCACGGCGTTGTGGATGTCGCCGCCGCTGCCCTCGTACCGCTCCGCCAGGACGCGAAAGTTCACGTCGGGCGCCAGCGGCGTGCGCGACGGATGCATCTGCACGCGCCAGATCTGCTCGCGCTCCTCGACGCCGGGCATCTGAAACAGCACGTGCGTGCGGATGCGGCGCTCGAACGCCGGATCGAAGTTCACCGCCATGTTCGTGGCGAAGATCACGACGCCGTTGAACGCCTCGAGCTCCTGCAGCAGCACGCTGACGACGGTGTTCGACTCGCGCTGGAAGGAGTGCTCGACCGATGTCGAGCGGCGCGCGGCTATGGCGTCAGCCTCGTCGAACAGCAGCACTGCGCCCTGCTCGCGTGCCAGGCGGAAGACCGCCGCCACGTTCTTCGGCGTCTCGCCCATCCACATCGACTCGACTTCGGCATAACGGACGATCATCAGCCGGCGCCCCAGCCTGTGCGCGACCGCTTCGGCACAGATGGTCTTCCCGGTGCCTGACGGGCCGGCAAAGTTGAATGCGAGCGCCATGCCGCTGGGATGCCGCTCGCCGAGGCCCCACTGGTTGAAGAGCAAGTCGAAGCTCGTGACCTGCACGAGCGCCTGATCGAGCGCGCGCCGCGTTGCCGGCGGCAGCACCACATCGTCGATCGTGCGGCGCGGATCGATGGCGTCGACGGCTTTCTTGGCGTCTGTGAAGCCGAGGGCGCGAAGCAGCGGATTGGTCATCTGGTGTCTACCGGAAATTTCGCAGCGCCCAGAGGTCGCCTGTGCGATAGCCGCGCGAGAGCAACAGGCGTGTGCCGTCGGCGCTGTAGGCGAAATGAAACATCTGGCCGCTCGTGAAGTGCGTCACCTGGCGCGGCGGCCCGCCCGCAATCGGCTGTTCCCACAGATTGCTGACGCCGTCCCGATCGAGGATGTACGCGACGAGATCGCTCCGGCGTCCCCAGCCCGCCTCGACGTCGGAGGGCAGCGTGAGCCTCGCCTTTACCGCACCTGTTTCGGCGTCGAGAATCTCGTGGTTCTCGCTGTGCGATCCCGTGGTCCACACGAGCAGCGAGCGCCCATCGCGAGAGACACCCCGCAGATTGACGGGACGCTCGGTTAGAACAGACGGACTGCCGCTGCCATCCGCCGGCGCGCGCACGACCGCCGACTTCGCGCCGGACTGCGTGTAATAGATCCATTGCCCGTCGGGCGAGACGAATGGACTGGCATCGTTGTCCCCCTTCGTGATCACGCGCGCGTTCGAGCCATCGGGGTCCATCCGCCAGATGCGGAACCGGCCTTCGTGCAGCGCCTGGTACACCACGAAGCGGCCATCGTGCGGCGCCGAGTGGTTCGAGGCGAAGTCAGGGGTCAGTTGCCGGGGCCGGCCGCCCGGCGCATCGACGGTCCAGATCCCCATCTCCGACCCGGTGTACGAACCGTAGAAGATCCGCCCATTGGCGGCCTGAAGCATCCCGTACCCGTCGTATCGGGACCCGGACGTCCACTGCTCCAGCGGCGCCGTCGCGTCGGCATTCGTACTCCAGATGTTGGTGATGATTTCCCACGGCACGGTGACCGCGCTGGATCCGTCCGCTGTCACGCTCACACTCCTGTTGCCGAACCCGCGTCCGTCACTGGTGACCTGCTTTGTGTGGCCGTCGGGATACCGCACGATCCAGAACTGCAGCGGTGCCGAGACGTTCTCTCGCGCCGTGAACAGGATGCCGCTGTTGCCTGGCAACCAGACGGTGCGCCCGGAATCCGGCCATCCTCGCGTGCCCGGCGTTTCGATCCGGCCTGTGTCGACGTGCACCACCGCGGGGCGCGCGCTGTAGCCGCCGGCAATGGAGGCCTGTGTGGCTGCGAGCAGTGAGCCGTCGGCCGACCACGACACGCCATGGCTTTCGAAGCGCGTTTCGCCACTCAGGCTGGCGACGCGTCGCTCGTTGCCGCCGCGCACGTCGGCAATCATGACGGCAGAATCCTGCGCCGTTGCGTCCCAGCGCACGAACGCCACGCGCTGACCGTCCGGCGAGACGCCGACCGGCCCGGCGAGATTGGTGAGCACGCGGCGCGGTTCGCCGCCGAACGACGGGATGGCCCACAACACCCCCTGCGGATGCTGCTCGTCGGCATCGGAGACGTAGATGAAATTGCCGTCGGGGGAAAAAGTCGTCGCGCCGTCCGTCTCGCCAAGATCAACCGTAGCGCCGGTGGCCACCTGACGCACTTTCAGGCTGCCGGCCAGGTTGCAGTACGCGACCAGCTTGCCGTCGGGTGAAATCGATCCGCACCCGCGCACGTCGCCGGTCGTCGTCAACCGGGTCAACGTCATGACATCCGGAGAGACAGGATCGCCTGCTGGCGTGCCATCCGCCGATCGCGTCAACGCATAGAGGCCGTAGCCGGCTGCGCCCAGAAGTGCGATGACGAGCAGCGCCGCGGCGCCGGCGAGCCCCTTGTGCCGGCGGGCCTCGGCGGCAATGACGGCACCGCTGGAAACCGGCGACGCCGGGCCGAAGCCACTCTGGGGCGGGACGAACGCGAGCCGGCCGCTCGACGCGTCGCGCTTCAGGCGCTTGAGATCGGCGCGCATGTCGGCCGCGCTCTGATAGCGCAGATCGCGGTCCTTCTCGAGCCCGCGCAGGATCACGTCTTCGAGCCTGGACGGCAGCGTCGGATTGATCTCGCGCGGCGCCTCGGGTGTGGACTCGAGGATCTTGTTGAAGATGATTGCCGACGTCCGGCCGTCGAAGGCGCGGCGTCCGGTCGACATCTCGTACAGCACCGCGGCCAGGCCGAAGACATCGCTGCGCGCGTCGAGCGTTTCGCCGCGCGCCTGCTCGGGCGACATGTAGGCGACGGTGCCCACCGCGACGCCGGCGCCGGTCAACGCCTGCTCCCTCGTGGCTTCGTCCGTCGTCTCGGCCTGCGTGAGCCGGTCCAGTACGATCTTGGCGACGCCGAAGTCGAGCACCTTCGCGCGCCCCTCGGTCGTGAGGAAGATGTTGGCCGGCTTGATGTCGCGGTGGATGATGCCGCGGCGGTGCGCGGCGTCGAGCGCGTCGGCGATCTGCACGCCGGTGTCGACGAGCGCGTCCCAGGCGAGCGGCCGCTTCGCGGCGACACGATCGAGCGACTCGCCCTCGAGCAGTTCCATCGCGATGAACCGCGCCTCGCCAGCCCCCTCGATCGCGTAGATGGTGCAGATGTTCGGATGGTTCAGGGCGCTGGCCGCGCGCGCCTCGCGCACGAAGCGCTCGAGCGCCGCGCTGTCGCGCGCAAGCTCCGGCGGCAGAAACTTCAGGGCGACGCGGCGGCCGAGTTTCGTGTCCTTGGCTTCGTAGACGATGCCCATGCCGCCGCTGCCGATGGCGCGGAGGATGCGGTAGTGAAGGATGGACGTGCCCGCCCGGCCGTCTGGCATGCGGGAAAGTTTACTTCGGCGCGCCGGGACCCTTGTGCGCCACGTCCTGAATCACCCCTCCAGCGCATAGACCCGCTCATCGTCGAGCGCTCGGACGGTCGGCGCATCCCACGATTGCGGACGTTGGGGAAGCCGCCGGCGCGGCGCAACGCTGTGCCAGAAGTTGAACGTCGCGTCAAAGACGTCCCACTCGGCGTCTGACAGAGGATCGAACTGGTCTTCCATCTCCTCCAGTGTCAGCCCGTGCTTTCTGCCGTAGTCGCGATACGCTTTGTCGATGCGGCGCTGCGGCACACGATGCACGCGCGTCTTGCCGCGCCGGATCAGGTAATGCTCGATCTCCCCTTCGCACATCTGCCCGACGCGAAACGTGAGCGCCGGGAAGACGTGAGACAGCGCCGTCAGCACGTCGGCCGCCGTCATGTTGCGCGTCAGGAAGCTGTAACGCTTCTCGGCATAGCCGGGTTCCGTTGTGCGCCGGCGGAACTCCGACAGATCGTACGGGTCGTACGGCGGCGTGCCCGGCAGCTGCGCCAACGCCCACACCGCCTGGAACGAGAACGGCACGCGTTCGATCCAGCGCTTTCGCCGGCTGCGGCGCTCGCCCGTGCGCACCAGGGCGCGTTCGAGCCGCTTCACGTCCTCCGCCGGACCATCGATGACGATGCGCTGGATGAACTCCGCCGCCATCAGGAGTCCGTGCCCCGTCGCACGGAGTGCAGCACCGCGCCGTCCGTCGGCACGTTGCACTTCTTCATCGCGTTTTCGTAGGCTTTCAGTTGCAGCGCGTATCTGTCGCGGCCGTCCGCACCCGGCGCGGGCATCGTCGCATCTGTCTTGTAGTCGACCAGCCTCCAGGCGTCCTTCGTCTTGAACATCAGATCGATCATGCCGAACAGCACGTCGCGCTTGCCCGTCTGCACGGCGAACGGCGTCTCCACCAGGTGCTCGGCGCTCTTCGCGGTCTTCCAGAAGTCCGACTGCATGACCTCTCTAACCGTGGCAATGGCCTCGTCGATGATCGGGCGCAGGTCCGGCGTCTCGACCGTCAGCCACAGTGCGAGGCGCTGGAGATCGGCCTCCTCCACTCTGTCGTGGCGCATCGCATGCTCGAGCAGGCCGTGCACGAGCGTGCCCCACGCCATGCCGGCGTCGGCGCGTCGCTCGCGCGTATCGGCCGTCACCACGCGCGTGGGATCGTCCGCCGCCCCTTCAGCCTCGCGCGCAAGCTTGGCCATGTGCTTCGCCTCACCGGTGACAGACGACGCGGACCAGGAGGCCTCGCGCGCCGCGGCATGCGCGGCATCCCGCGCGGCAGCAGCCTTCGCGCGCGCCTTGTCGGAAACATCCGCCTTCCACTTCTCGGCGGTCAGCTTTGCGGAAGGCACCTTCAACTCCGGCGCGCTGGAAAGGAAAGGCTCGAGGGTCTTCCATGCGCTCGCCTTGCCTTCGCTGCAGCCGACCACGAGCATCTCTTCCGCTCGCGTGGCGGCGACGTACAGAAGGCGGGTTTCCTCGGCGCGCAAAAACTCCTGCTCCTCGGTGACGTGATCCTCCCACCCGTCCGGCTCGGCGATCTTCACAGGCGGCCGATACCAGTCACCGTCGCTGCGTTCCTCGACCACCAGCCAACCTTCAGCGCGATCGCCCTTGCGGACGATGCGGCGCGACACACCCGGGCTGAAGCCGCCGGTCGGATCCGCCAGGAACACGACCTTCGCTTCGAGCCCCTTCGCCTTGTGCAGGTTCATGAGGCGGACGACGTCGGAGCGGCCCGGCTCGAGCGGCAGCGATTCCACGTCGGCGGCGCCGTCCTGATCGTCGCCAAGCGCATCGGCTGCGTCGGCCAGCGTGCCGCCCTGTTCCGCCGTGCGGCGCACGCGATCCACGGCGTGCACGAGATCACCGGCTTCGACGCCGTCAGGCGACGTCGCGGCGAGCGCGAGAAAGCCGGTGTCGTCGAGGACACGCTCCACAGCGGCGGCCAGAGGCAGCACGCGCGTCCAGCGGTAGTAGCGCCTCAGCGCGGCGAGCGCCGCCCCGGCGCGGCCGTAGGGGCCCGTGTCTTCCGCGAACAGGTTGAAGGCGCCGCCGCCCTTCTTCCACTCCCAGAGTTCGCGGTCGCTGACGCCGAACAAGGGCCCGCGCAGGACACCGATCAGCGTGACAGCATCCTGCGGGTCGCCCAGTACACGCAGCAGCTGCGCGAGCGCGGCGACTTCGGCCGACTCCGCAAACGCACCCGCTCCGCTGACTTCGAGCGGGACCGACAGACGCTCGAGCGCCGCCATGTAGTCGCCGAGCGGCTTCTTCTTCCTCGTGAGGATCAGGAAGTCCCCCGCGTGCCGGCGGCCGGCGTCGATTTCGGCGCGGATGTAACGCGCGATGCCCTCGGCCTCCATCACGCGCGCGGTCTCTCCTCTTCCCTCGACGGGCAATCGCAGCACGGCCGGATGTGACGTCACCGGCATACCTGGACGCGGCTCGAGCGGCGAGAACGCCGGCGATGTCGGCGTGGACGCGCTCGGGAACTGCTTCTTGAACACGCCGTTCGCCCAGTCGCACAACGCGGCGGTAGATCGGAAGTTCGTCGTGAGGAGGACGACGTCGCCGTTCGGCGCGGAGTCGATGCGCTCGCGTACCTGGTTGTAGATCTCGATATCCGCGCGCCGGAACCGGTAGATCGACTGCTTCGGGTCGCCAACGACGAAGAGCGCGCCGTCGCGGAGCGTGACGTCACGCCAGTCGGCGGAGCGGCCGGGAAGACCGGCGAGCAGGAAGATGATCTCCGCCTGGAGCGGGTCGGTATCCTGGAACTCGTCGACGAACAGGTGCCGCAGTTTTTCCTGGAAGTCCGCGCGAACATCGGGTCTCTCGCGCAGGACGCGCGCGGTATAGAGCAGCAGGTCGTTGTAGTTCAGCGTGTTGCGGCGCTTGCGTTCGTTCGACGCATGCGCGCGGGCCCCTGTCAGCAGCGACACTGTGACGCGATACAGGTAGCGGCGCCACGTCGTCATGAACGGCGCGACGCTGTCGGCGCGGAAGGCTTCCCACAGCACCTGCGCCTCCTTCCCCTGCGACTTGGGCTCCCAGCGGTTCTGGGTGACCCCGGGTGTGGCGTCCCACATCGACAGCACCGAGGCGAGCGTCGCGGCGCTGTCGCGCCGGCGGCGCGTCACCTTGAGTGCGCGCAAGAACCGCGGCCAGCGCTGCTGGAGCTTGCAGGTCGTTTCGGGGTCTATCGACGAGGGCAACAGGGCGCCGATGTCATTCGCGAAGGCATCGATCTGTTTCCACACGCCGGCGGCTGCCGGCTTTGGGGCGGTGCCGGGGTCGAATTCGACGTCCTCGTGCTCGCACAGCGTCGCGAATGCCGAGTCGAGCTGGCCCTGTTTGATGTTGGCCTCCCGCAGTTCCTGAAGAAGCGGGTGGCCTTCGGCTCGCGCCTGCCGCAGGAAGTCGCGCCACGCCTGCTCGCGCTGCAACTGGTCCTGCACTTCATCGAGCTCTTCGAATACGGGTGACAGCCCGGCCTCAACCGGATGCTGACGCAGCAGATGCGCGCAGAACGCGTGAATGGTGCCGGCGAAGAAGCGCTCGAGGTTGCCGAGCGCCGCGCGGAGGTTGGTGACGCGGGCCGGGTCCTCGGTCGTTCGCAGTTCGCTTTCGAGCGCCTGCTGGAACCGCCCGCGCAACTCCGACGCGGCCTTGCGCGTGAAGGTCACGGCGGCCATGTGCTCGAGCAGGTAGGCGCCCGATGCGATGCCGCGCGCCATACGCAGCGCCATCTCGTGCGTCTTGCCCGATCCAGCTCCTGCCTCGACGAGCAGGTTCGTCGCGAAATCGCTCTCGATGCGATGCCGGGCGGCGCGATCGCTGAGGTCAGTCATGGTCCGCGAGCCTCCTGCGCGACTTCATGGCCTCGTCCGCCGCCTTCAGTTCGATGCGGTCGACCGATGCGGGGGCGCCGCACGCAGCGGCCATGTCGCAGAACCGGCAGTTGTCGTGATCGCTCGCGTGCGCGAAGGCGCCCGAGGCGATGACGTCGCGCAGATCCGAGAGCACCGCTGTCAGTGCGGCCTTCGACGGCGTCGTGATCACGCGCCGCTCCAGCCCGCCCTTGTAGCTCGGAAAGTAATAGACACCCTGCGCAACACTGGGCTTCTTGTGGATGGTCTTCAGCAGCTCCGTCGCGGCCAGACCGTAGAGCGCGTGCTGCAGAAGTGCACCGCCCCGGAACGTGCCCTTGAACCGGGGTTCGTAGAAGCTGCCGGTCTTGTAATCGATCACTTCGAAGACGCCGTCTCCTGTCTGATCGATGCGGTCGATGCGTCCGTGAATGCGGAAGCGAAGCCCGCGGCCGAGATCGATCGTCACCGGCTCGGTCCGGCCGAGCGCCTCACCCTGCGCGTCGGGCATGCCGAAGCCCACCTCGAATCCCACCGGCACGCGTGACGTGTCGCGTTCCAGCTCGGCGTCGAAGAACTGGTCGACATCGGCCAGCAGGTCGCGCGACTCGCGATCGAAGACTTCCTCGGAGGGAGGCGGCATCTCCGAGCGCAGTGCCTGGAGGCGCGCCTCGGCCAGTGTGCGAAGCCACGCGCGATCCTTTTTCCCGTCGATGTCACGCCCCTCGTCGCGCATCCGCCGCATGAACGTTGCGAACAGATCGTGGAGCTCGCCGCCGCGACTGAGCGGGTCGAGCCAGACGTCCTGGTCCTTCTGCCGCTCGTCGAGTGGCCTGACGCCGAGCGCCCGCTGCAGGAAGTGACGGAACGGGCACTCCGCGGCGCGTTCGAGCTGCGTCGCGGACAGCACGTTCCCCTCGGCAACCGGATCGAGCGCCTTGCCCGCATCCGGCACGAAGCCGTCGAACTCGGTGAGCGCGGCAGACGCGCGTGCTTCGTTCGCCTCGCTGCCGCGCGCGATGCCCGCAAACGCGCCGAGGATCTTCTTGCCGCCTGCGTCGCCCGACCCTTTGACCAGGCCAAGCCACCAGCGGCCGTCGGAGAGCGCGTGCTTCGGATCGCCCGGCACCACCGACGCCGGTTCGCCGAGCGCCCGCCGCATCTCGGGGAAGGACAGGCTCTCCGTCCTCTCTTTACGTCTGAACGCGCGCAGCATCAGCCACGACGCGTAGGTCTCGCGATACTCGCGCAGGTCGCGGCTCGAGTAACTGAAACAGGCACGGCCGTCCTTCACGCTCTCGATGTCTGCAAGGCGCGCAAGCGTCTGCCACACCGCCTCGTCCACACGGTCGGCCGACAGGCGCAGCTCGGCGGAAATCGCCTTGCGCTCGCGATCGAGCAGCACGGCGTCCTCGCGCGGAGCAGGAAAGACGCGCCCTTCTTCCAGGCCCGTGACGAACGTGTGACGGCGTCCGGCATACCCGGCCTGTGCGAGCGACGAGATGAACAGATGCCCCGGCCTGGCGCGGTCGCCTCCCACGGTGATGGCGGCGCGCTCGCGGATGAAACGCAGCGCCGATTCCAGCGGACATCGGAAATCGCCAAGCGCGCGCAGCTCGCTGACATTGTCGGCCAGCGCCGTGGCCGCCTTCGCGTCGAGCGCGCTGCTGGCCGCGACCGCCGCGTTCAGAAACACGAGCACCGCATCGACGACTGTCTGGAGCGCGACATCGCCTTCCGCATCGGGGATCGCCTGCAGCCAGCCGTCGATCCATCCCTGGAGACGGCCGGCTTCCGCCCCCGACGTTGCGAAGTACTCGCGGGCTTCGCTGCCTTCCTCCCGGTTCTTCGCGCGTTCGGCGTAGTCGCGCGCGAGTTCGGTCAGCGACAGGCGATACGTCGCGCGTCCCCAACCGGCTTCCGATTTCACGAGCAGGCGCGCGGCGCGTCCCGGCGAGAGATTGAGATCGTCCGGCAGCGTGATGTCGCCGCTCTCGAGCAGTCTGCGCAGATCGCTCGCGGTAAAGTCTCCCTCGATCCAGTCGCAGAATCCCAGCAGCGCGCGCCCCGGTCTCGTCGTCGACACCCGCACGCCCGGCCCCACGGTCGCCGGCCATTCCAGCCGCAACGCCTTTTCCCACGCCATCGTCACGCCCGACTCCGACGCGCAGGCGATCTCGACGGCGTCGAGCGGCGCTCCGCTCGCGAGCACCCGGCGGAAGATTTCCTCGATCTCGGCTTCTCGTCCCGCAGCATGGAACAGATCGATGGCTTTCGGATTCGCCGGAATCGACGTGCGCGCCACTTCGGGCACCCGCATTCTGCGCGGCAGTGCCTGGCCATCGACTTCGCACGCCTGTGGCGTGAGCCGCTCGCCCGGCAACGCGTCGATCAGCCGGCGCTGCAGAGCGTTCCAGACGACGTCGGGCAGCTCGAGCCAGCAGTCGTCATTCTGAATCGGACACCATTCGGGATGCTCGGGCGCTTCGGCATAGACGGTCGCGACATCGCCGCGCTTCTCTGCCACGAGATACGCCTCGTAGCGCGCGAGCAGCGCGCTCAGCTCCGCGTGCTTCGCGCTGGATGCAAACGCGTCTGGCTTCAGATCCGGTGACGACACGCCGGCCGTGCGCAATTCGCGGACGGTCGCCCACAGCGCCTCGCCCATCGACGGCTGATCGGCCAGCGGCCGGAAGTAGCCGTTCTCTTCGGGCAGCTCCATCAGCAGCCGCATCATCAACGCGGGCCCGAGCCCGTCTTCCGACGGATCGATCCCCTGCTCCACCAGGAACGGCGCGCCCATGCGCGTCGCGAGCTCGAGCGGGGTCACGAACCGGAGGTTCATCCAGTTCGTGCCTTCGCGAACGAGCCGTTCGCCGAGCGTCCGGCCGATCGCATGCGTCGGCACGATCACCCACTTGGTGCGTGTGATCTGTGAGCGGCAGAGCTCGGCCAGTTGTTCGACGAACGGCGTGGTCATGTGGGGTGCCGAATTCTACTTCGTCATCGCGAATGGCTGACCAGTGAATCCTGACCCGTGCAGCGTGCCTGAGACTCTGCGTCCGGTGTTGTCCATCGCGCCCACCATGTTGAAGTCGGTGAACGCGCCGAGTTTCACCCGCATCGTCAGGTTGCCGTTGCCATCGATGCGACCGGGCTGTGCGGGGTCTGTCTGACCGTTGCCGAGACCGGGCAGGTTGAACGTTCCCGTCACGATGCCGGCGGTGTTCTGCGTGAGCGTGAACGTCGAGCCAATCAGCTGGCCGCTCGTCACCGTCCACGTGCCGCTCATGGCGCCGACAATGAACGAGCGAGTGTCGGTGGCGCTACCGCCCGTCCCGTCGGAGACCGTCACGCGAGCGGTGCCGCTGCCGCCGCTCGAGAACACGATGGAGCCGCTCGTGCCGCTGAACGCATTGCCGGCGACGTCCCAGGCATATGTGAGCGTGTCGCCGTCGGGATCGCTGGCCGTCGCGCTGAAGGAGTACTGCGTGAATCCCATCATGCCGAAGGCGGGCGTCAGCGACATGCTGCCGATCACCGGCGCGCGGTTCTGCTGCGCGGGTGCCGTTGGCGTGGTCGGCTGCGTGGGCGCGGTCGGCGTGGATGACGAGCCGCCGCACGACGCGACGGCGAGGGCGGAGCAGATGAGAGCGATGAGCTGACGTTTCATAGAGATCCTCGAGGAAACTGTGGTTTCAGAGACGGAATGCGGACAGGTGGATGACCGCGTCGTTGTCGAGCAGCGCGGCCGCGGTGAGGCCAGGGGCTGTGATGCGAACGTCTTCCCCCTGTCCGAGCGCGCGCGCCCGCTGCGCCGGTGCGGCGGAGAGCGCGGCGAAGAACTGCTCGGCCTCCGCGGAGAGCGTCGACTTCTTCCGGCGTCGAGGCGCAACGAGTGCGGAGTCGAGCGCATCGACCGCGGAGGATCGAATCAGCTTCGGCAGAAGCTTCCGCAGCGTCGACGGACTATCGAAGAGATCGAATCCGAGCAGCCGGCCCGATACGGCGAACAGCGCGCCTGTCTGCTTCGGTACCGCAGGCAGCGCCTCGACGGCCTTCTCGATGAATGACGCGTGGTCCAGGAACATCGCGTCCATCGCGCCTGTCTCGGAACGCGCATTCAGCCGTTCCGACTTCAGGGCGATGTCGTTCCAGATGTCGGCCTGATCGGCGTGCCGCGCGCCGTGCTCGCGCATCGCGTCGCTCACCTGCGCCATCCGCTTCGCGCGCCCGGTTGCGTACTGCGTTCGCGGCGCCGCCGCGAACGCGCGCGAGCGCGCGCTCCATCGGCCTGCCTCCACGCACGACACCGGGATCGTGAGCATCGTCTGCGCCGGCACCAGGATCGTCAGATTGACGATGCGGTTCTGTTTAGCGCCGATCAGTTCCTGGCCGTCGACGATGAGCGTGGGACGGTCGCCGCGATTGACGACGCGCAGTTCGGGCACGCTGCCGGCGTCTGAGATTTCGGTGATCTCGACGAGCCCGAGCGCGAGCGACTCGTCGAGCGTCGCGTAGGAGGGAGCGGTTTCGGGGCGTGCCTGCCGCGGCGCCAGCGGCAGCATCGACAGGTTGTGGAACGCGACTTCAGAACCGAACTCGAGGCCGAACAACTCGCGGGCGATGGGCTTGATGCTTTCCATGCCCACGAGTGTGTGGCCGGTGCCTGGACAGGGGCGGTCCAGTACTCAGCACGATTTACGATTTACGGCGCGCCGCAGAGCGCGGCGTCTATTCTTCGCTGAGCCAGCTGAGTGCTGCCGCCGGATCGATCACCGGCAGCGGTGCATTCGGGTACCCGTCGGGATCGCGAGTCACGAGCGCGTCGCAAACACTGGCTTCGGCCGCCGCGGCACACACCGCATCCTCGAAGTCAGGCCACGCGAGCGCGAGCGCTCGTCCGACGACCTGGTCGTCGACCGGCGCCACGTTGAAGACGTGGATCAGACGCTCCACGCCCTCGCGCGCAAACGCGGCACCGCGCGCTTTCTCGAGCAGATAGAAGATCGTCGTCACGCCATGGGCGGGAATCATGCCCTGCCCCTGTCCGCGTTCGATGGCCGCCCACAAGGCAGCCGCGACCTCGGCGTCGGGGGACCGATCGAGGATCACGTCAAGGAACACATTGAGATCGAGCAGGAGTCGCTTCACCGGTACTTCCGGCTGAGATGCCGACGGTGCGCATCGGCAGCGACGCCGCGAGCCGCGCCTCGCAGCATGCTCAGAACGGGCGTCGCATCGCCGGATCTGGACGGCCTCGACAGCAGGTCAAGGTACCGTTCCACGAGTCGCGAGACCGACGTGCCACGGGCGGCGGCGTACCGCTTCGCACCGCGCACGACCTTTTCGTCTACGCTGAGCGTCAGCTTCGGCATATACGTATGCTAGCACACGATTTATACGTATCGAAGAATGTGCTTCACCAACGTGATGAGTGACTCAAAGTGAACGACCGTTGCGATCGCGAGAGGACGCGCAGCGCAGTAATCGGGCCTTGCCGCCGCGCCGGCCGGCTACGACGGCGTACTGTCCGAATCGCGCACCGAGCCACCGGGCATCCCCTTCGGAGAGGTCGAACACCAGGAAGCTCTGTTCCGGCGTCCACTCCCGCGAAGCCGGCACCCCAACGCCGCGCACCAGCGTGATCCCCGCCTTGCGAATCTCTTTCGCCAGCTGCGTGTTTCGCCGCCGGTTTTCCGAAGACTGAAGCTCGCGCGAGGCCGGATTCACCCACTCCCTCCTTCGCGATCAGTTCACCGACCAGGACCTCTCGGCCACCCTCGCGTTGAACCGGTCTTCGCCGGTCGCATTCGGACACCGGTGCCGCGCGGCAGCGATGCCCGGCACGTAGATGAGCAGACCATCCTGCGGACGATAGTAGTTGGCGTCAAGCCGCCTGGCGTGAAGCAGGTTGCCGCACCGGGCACAGCGGTTGATGTTCTGGCACCGGCAAGAGACAGGCAGGACCATCGCTGTGTCCGGCCTGAGCGGATCAAGGCACCGGCCGCGGTGTTCGCCGCACGTCTCGCAGACCGTCAGGCCCCGCGGAGAACCGTCGTCGTTGACCCCGCGCAATTGCTCGATCTCCTCGTCGGGCGCCGTGTCACCGCCGCGGTCTTCATCCCCCCAGCCGCTCCCTGCTCGCTCGTGAATCATCGTCACATACCCGGCTGCGGCCTTGATGCGGCGCTCGGCCTCCGGGGTGACGTCGAACGCGAACGGCGTCGCCAGCACCCCGGTTTCGATGCGCCAGCAGCGCGGCACCCGCGGATGGAAGCACGCGGACCCGTCCGGCTGGAAGAACACGGCGCGATCGGGTCCGAACAGCAGGCAGCCTCGCGTGCTGTTGGTCTTCACCTGGACCCGCGCCAGTTCGATCAGTTCGTCCTCGGTCATCTCTTCCGGGAGCAGCTGGAGGTTCAGTACGCCGCGCGACAGGACGCTGTATAGATAAGGAAAGCCCCCGAAGATCGGCGGGCGCTCTGGCTCCGGCTCCTCGGCGGGTTTGGCCTCCTCAGTCGCAGGTGCCGGCACGCTGACGGGGTCCGCCGTCTGGACGGCCGGGGCAGGCGCGCGTTGCGTGAACCCGAGCAACTCACTCAGCGGCGTGTTGGCCGCCACGAAGATCGCATCGAGTGCCGCCAGGAGCGCGCAGCCCACCCACGCGAGCCAACGCCTGGCCTCGGCGCCAAGCGCTCCGAACCCTTCAATCCTCCTGATATTCGATCTGTGCGTGGACATGCTGCCTCTTTCGAATGATGCACGCGCTCTGCGCGCGTACGTTCTCGTTCGCACATGGGTCCGTGCCTCCAGTGATTGAGGCCGGCCGGCTGGGCCACCGTCGGGCGGAGGATTCCGCCAGGACTACGGAAGTGGCTGCGGGTCAACGAGCCGGGACTCTCGCCGCATCTTCATGTCTGGCCGTCGAAACGCAAGACTACGGCCACAGCCGCCGTCGCAAACGGCGAGGGAATCTTCGGCAACAGCTCTTGCCTGTTCGAGATCGTGGACACCTCTCGTCATCCAGGCTGGACGATCGCATCGCGTCCGCGACAAATCTCTGAGGATTCTTCACGGGCGCGCTGGGCCCGGAAGTTGCTGTGGGGGTGTCCGACATCCGGAGTGACCCGCACGCGCGGGTCCGGCAACCTGGGATAGACAACCCAAGGTGCTTAGGCTTCAGCGCAGCTCTCACTGCGCGGAAGCGATGTGGTCCCCGGCTTCGCCGGCGACAACGAAGTGTCCTCGCTGATGGTCCCCTCCGTCAGCGCTCCGGATGTCATCTTCCGCCGGCCACGCCGGCATCAAGGAGTGGATGATGACATCGCCTGAAACCCTCGACGCGCAGGCTGCGGCCTTTGCGCGACTCCTCGGACTCGCACCCGGCGGCATGGACGGCGCCTACAAACAGGCCGTCTCGCTTGGCGACGGGCTCTTTCCCCATCAGATCGAAGGTGTCGGGTTCCTGCTCGGACGCCGCCGCGCCATCCTGGCCGACGACATGGGTCTCGGCAAGACGCGCCAGGCAATCGTGTCGCTGCGCCACGCGGCCCCCGAGGGGCCCTGGCTCATCGTCTGCCCCGCGTCGGTGAAGCGCAACTGGGCGCGGGAGATCGAGCTGGCCGTTCCGGGCGCACCGGTCTGCGTCATCGAGGGGGGCGTCAACGCCTCACCTGCTCCGGCAGGCTGGACGATCCTCAACTACGACATCCTGTCGAAACACGTCGCCGCGCTCGGGGAGATCCCGTGGGCCGGGCTCGTCTTCGACGAGGCGCACTACCTGAAGAATCACACCAGCGCGCGCAGCCGTCTCGCGCGACAGCTGACCGATCAGGCCGTGGCGATGGCGGTGCGCGAGCCGGCCGTCTATCTGCTGACCGGCACGCCGCTGACCAATCGCCCGCGCGATCTGTTCGTGTTGCTGCAGCTGGCGGGCCATTCGCTCGGCCGCAGCTTCCTCTCCTTCGCCCGCCGCTACTGCGCCGCAGAACGGACGGACTTCGGCTGGAATACGGACGGCGCGTCCAACCTGGAGGAACTGACCGTGCAGCTGCACGGCGTGATGCTGCGGCGGACGAAGGATCAGGTGCTGTCGTTGCCGCCGAAGCTGCGAACGTGGATGCCGATCGACGTCCCGAAGAACACCGCCACGGCTGAAATCGCCAAAGTGGTGCTGCTCCTTTCTCAGACAGCCCAGGGGGGCACGGGCCGTCGGAGGCCCGTTGCCGACAGGACCAACCTGCTCGCGCTGCTGACGAAAGCGCGGCAGAAGCTGGCGGCCGCGAAGGCCGGCGCCACGATCGACTTCGTGTCCGGCGCCATCTCCCAGGGCGAGAAGGTCATCGTCTTTTCGTGCTTCGACGCGCCGCTGCAGAAGCTCGCGAAGGCGTTCGGCAAATCGGCGGTGCTGCTGACCGGCAGCACGCCCGCGAAGAAGCGGCAGGCGCTCGTCGACCGCTTCCAGCAGAGTCCGGACGTCCGTGTCTTTCTCGCGAACATCATCGCGGGCGGCATCGGGCTCAACCTGACGGCGGCGAGCCAGGTGGTCTTCAACGATCTCGACTGGGTGCCCGCCAATCACTGGCAGGCGGAAGATCGTGCCTACCGCATCGGGCAGAAGAAGACCGTCAGCGTGACGTACATGGTCGGCCGCGACACCGTGGACGACTTCGTTCGGCACGTCCTCTCCACGAAGGCAACACTCGTGGAAACGATCGTTGACGGGAAAGCGATGGCCGCCGACGTCTCGGGCAGCGTGCTCGAGGAGCTGGAGCGCGCGG
>JALYRV010000377.1 GCA_030855205.1 Acidobacteriota bacterium
GCGACACCCACCGCCACGAAGAACGCCGGCGACCCGAGCGGGACCTCCCAGAAGACGATCGCCGCGAACGCGAGCGCGGCGCACACGCCGGGGAATTGAAGATTGACGATCTGGGATTGGCGATTCATTGCAGATCGGGAGATTGAAGAATGAGATTCACGGACCGGGCGCAAACAGACGGAGGCCGTCCGGATAATATCCGAACGGCCTCCGTCTTCGGTCTTCAGTCGTCAGGCTACAGTCTTCGCGTCAGCGACCAGGCCCGATGCCTCGTCCGCCCGCGGGCGCCGCGGCCGGCGCGGGACGCGCGACGCGGGGGTCGAGCGTGCGCTCGATCTGATCGCGCGCGTCCTGCAGGTGCGCGCGTGTGGCGGCATCGGTCGCGCTGGAGGCCGCCGTGCGCAGCTGCGCGTCGAGCGTGCGCAGCTCCCCCTTGAGGAGCGCGCGCATTTCGTCGCCGGTCGTCGCGGCGTGAATGCGCGTGTCGAACGTCTCGAGGTACGCGCGCTGGATGTTGCGGCGGAACGCGTCGATGTTGACGTTCGACGCGGCCAGCTCCTTCCAGATCCCGCCGCGCAGATCCGCGAGGAACTGCGTCGGCTGGTACACGTCCCCCTTGTCGACCGCCGCCTGCTCGACCAGACGCGCGAAGCGATCGGCGCTCAACAGCGTGTTGAGCACGCGCCCCTGCGCCTGCTGAATCCGGTCCATCGTGCCCGACGGCTCCATGCGGCGGAGCAGATCGGGCTTGATGACGAACATCGGCGTGACGAACGCGTTCTCATTCAGGAAGCGCACCGCGGCCGCCTGCTTGGCGCGCGGCACGAGCTCGAACCGCACGCCCGGCTGCCCGCCGTGCTTCTGCTGCGAGTTGAACGAGCCGACCAGCGACGCGACGTGGTTCATCTCGAGCGCCCACTGCCCCATCATGCGGCCGTACAGCTCGGCGAGATCGTCGTACGGCTCGCCCGGATACGTCGTCGCCTCGAGCAGCATGTTCGCCACGCGCTCGAGATTCTTGATGCCGAGACGGGTCGCCTCGACCGCGTCCGCGTCGCCGACCGCCTCGGTGAGGTTGCCCGGGTCGGACGATCCGGCGTCGGCCGTCGTGAAGCGCAGCCACGGCGTCGTGTCCTGCTCGCGCGCCCACTTGTCGAGCGTCGGCTTCTCGGCGTCGGGGGACTTGGCCGCCGGAATCGGCGCGTAGCCCCAGTGCGTGGCCCACTTGTCGTACGGGCCGATTTTCGGAATGAGATCCTCCACGGCGATCTTGTCTTCCGGCTGCGCGACGTAGTTGAAGCGCGAGTAGTCCATCAGCGTGGGCGTGTGGCCCATCTTCTTGACCCACGCGGGATCGCGGACCTGCGCAATCGTGTACGTGGAGCTCGCCTTCATGTTGTGCTGGAAGCCGAGCGTGTGCCCGACTTCGTGCGCCGCGACGTACTCGATGAGCTTGCCCATCAGGTCGTCGGGCAGCGGCAGCTTGCCGGCGCGCTGATCGAGCGGTCCCACCTGCGTGAAGTACCAGTCGCGGCCGAGATTCATGACGTTGTGGTAGAACTGGATGTCCGACTCGAGAATCTCGCCGGTGCGCGGATCATTGATGTGCGGACCCGAGGCGTTCTCGGTCGTCGACGGCAGCCAGCGGATCACCGAGTAGCGCGCGTCCTCCGCGCTGAAGTCCGGGTCCTCGGCGGCCGACGGCGCCATCTTCGCGAGAATCGCGTTCTTGAAGCCCGCGGCCTCGAACGCTTCCTGCCACTTCTCGATGCCCGCCTTCATGTACGGAATCCACTTGGCCGGCGTCGCGCGATCGATGTAATAGACGATCGGCTTGATCGGTTCCGACATCGCGGCGGTCGGGTCCTTCTTCTCCAGGCGGTAGCGCGTGATGAAGCGGCGCTCCTGCGCCTTCGCGACGTCCAGGCCGTAGTCGAACTTCGCAACCGAGAAATACCCCACGCGCTCGTCGAACAGGCGCGGCTGCATCGGCTTCTCCGGCAGCTTGACCATGCTGTAGTGCATGAGCACCGTCGCACTCGGCGGCAGCGGCGC
>JALYRV010000042.1 GCA_030855205.1 Acidobacteriota bacterium
GGCCACGACGGTGCCAGGGTCCCCGGCGATCTCGGCCAGCGCGGCGATAGCGGCGTCGCGCACGGCCGTATCGGCGTCGCGCGCCGCCACGCTCGCGATCACGTCCACATCGTCGATGAGATCGAGCGCTTTGCGGCGCACGCGCGCGTCGGCGTCCGTGGTCGCGATCTCCGCGAGGACGGCCGGATCATCAATCGTGGGAAGTGCTTCGAGCCGGACAGCGGGGTCGGCGTGTTTCCAGCGAGCCTGAGGACGCAGCTTGTCGAGAATGCCCATGAGGGACCTTGCAGCGCGGCGGACCTCGCGGATCCGGCGCTCGGTAAAAGTTAAAAGGCTAGGACGTAGTCCGGGCGCTCGGCGCCCCGTTCGAGAGCCATTCCGCGATCTGCTCCCGGCTCCATCCGTGGTCGTCGTTCAGGTGCACGATCATCGATCCGAGCGGCAGCCGCTTCCGGCATTCCTCCGGACATCGCTTCACAACGTCCTCGAGGCAGTGAAACAACCGCTCGAGATGACGCGGCACGATCTCCCCCTGCTCCTTCTCCTGCCGGGGAAGCTCATACATGCCGTCGTACGCGGCGCCGAGCGCGCACGATCCGCCCCGGTCGTCGAAGTAGCTGCCGAAACACTGCGGCCGGCGGAGCGAGCCGAGCCGAATCGCCTTGGCCAGCTCTCGCTGATCTATCAGATCGTCCTGCGGCGTTCTGTCCGACGGCGTCATGGTGATCCCTCCACTATGAAAAGGGCGTGCCGTACGCCGCGACCTTTCTAGGACGCCTCCGCCCCACCACTCGTCCCTCCAATCTGCAGGTTCATCAGGGGTTGAGCCCTTTTCCCCCTGTTTCCCCCGGAAATGGGACGCTCCGACCCCTGCCATTGATCCGGCGAACAGGATCCCTGCATCCGGTTTCCGGGATTGTCCGAGGTCGAAACGTTTGCCCGGGTGGTGTGCGACGATGAAGGATGCTTTCGGTGCTGACTCTCGCGATGTTGCTGCTCCAGCAGGCCGCTCTGCTCGAACCCGTCAATCCCGCGAACCCGGTCGTCGTGCTCGAAACGAGCATGGGCGAGATCGTCGTCGAGTTGCGGCAGGACCGCGCCCCGGTGTCGGTCGAGAACTTCCTCGCGTACGCGAAATCGGGGTTCTACGACGGGACGATCTTCCACCGCGTGGTGCGCAACTTCATGATCCAGGGGGGTGGGTACACGTCTGCGCTCGAGGCGAAGGACGGCCGTCCGCCCATCCGGAACGAAGCGACCAACGGGCTGAGGAACCTGCGCGGCACGGTGGCGATGGCGCGCTCGGGAGCGGTGCGCAGCGCGACGTCGGAGTTCTTCATCAACCTCGAGGACAACACCGCGCTCAACCATCGCAGTCTCACGCCAGACGAGTACGGCTACGCGGTCTTCGGCCGCGTGCTGTCAGGCATGGACGTCGTCGACAAGATCGCGGCCGGGCCGGTGCGCCGGCAGGGGGATCACGCGACCGTGCCTGTCGAGACGGTCGTGATCAGGAAAGTCCGGCCTCGCTGAGCTCCCGCTCCAGCCGCGTGACCAGCGCGTCGAGCTGATCGACGACGGCGCGCACGGTGGAGGGCTCGCCGAGGTCGACGCCGGCCCGGCGCAGCTGCTCCATCGGGTAGTCGCTCCCGCCCGACGAGAGCAATTCGAGATAGCGCGTCCGCGCCTCCTCTCGCCCTTCCGCGGGACCTTCCGTGATCTGTCGCACGAGTTTGGCCGCCGACGCGAAGCACGTCGCGTACTGATAGACGTAGTAGGGTGAGTTGAAGAAGTGCGGAATGCGTGCCCACGTGATCCGTGTGAGCGGATGCGTGTCGACGCTGTCGCCGTAGTACGCCTCGAAGCACGACAGGTAGAGCGCGTCGAGCACTTCGGCGGTGATCGGCTCTCCCTGCTCGACGAGCCGGTGCGCCTGGAGCTCGAAATCCGCGAACATCACCTGCGTATAGAACGTGCTCGTGATGTTGTCGATCGCGTGCTGCAGCAGCACGATGCGCTCGACCGGGTCGGTCGACTGCGCCAGCATCTGCTCGAGCAGCAGCGCCTCGCTCAGCGTTGACGGGACCTCCGCGACGAAAATCGTGTAGCTCGAATAGATGAACGGCTGCCGCTGGTGCGACAGCAGCGTGTGCATCGAGTGGCCCATCTCGTGCGCCAGCGTGAACACATCGTCGAGGGTGTCGTTGTAGTTCATGAGCATGTACGGGTGCACGCCGTACACGGGGGCGGAGTAGGCGCCGCTGCGCTTGCCCGCGTTCTCATAGACGTCGATCCAGCGGTTGTCGAAGCCCTCGCGCATCCGCGACTGGTACTCGCCGCCGAGCGGCGCGACCGAGCGCACGATGTCGTCGAGCACGCCCGCGTACGCGTAGCGCCGGTCGTAGGCCGTGAGCGGGATCGAGAAGTCGAAGGGAAAATAGCCCTGGTTGCCGAGGACGCGCCGGCGCAGGCGATGGTAGCGGCGCAGCGGCTCGACGCCGTCGCGCGTGGCGGCGATCAGCGTTTCGACGACGGACGCGGGAATGTTGTCGCCGTGCAGCGCCGCGTCGAGCGTCGTCTCGTATCCGCGCGCGCGCGCGTGGAACCAGTCGCGCTGGCAGACGCCCTGGTAGAGCGTCGCGTAGGTGTTGAGCGTGCCGGCGTACGTGCCGTACATGCCCTCGAAGGCCTTTCGGCGATCGTCCTGATCGCGGCGCGTCGCGATGATCGCGCGGTACTGGGCATACGACACGGTGACGTCGGTGCCGTCACTCAGCGTGACCGTCGGGTATTTCACGTCGGACGTGGAGAGTGCGGAGTACGAGTCGTACGGCACGCCCGCCAGGCGCGACGCGAGCGAGAGCAGATGCTCTCCCTGTTCGTCGAGCACGTGCTCCTGCTGGCGATAGAGGTCTTCGATCGCGAAACGGTAGACCGCGAGATCTGGAAGCGCGTCCATCCAGCCGCGCACGGTCTCGAGCGGCACGCGCAGCAGCTCGGGGTTGAACCAGCTCGCGGCCTGCTGCCAGCGCGCGAGGAGCTCCTGCACCTGCTGCTTGCGCGCGTTGACGGCGTTGTCGCGCTGGTCCTCGTCGTACCGCAGCGAGACGAAGTACCAGACCTTGTACGCCATCTGCCCGAGCGTGTCGGAGAGCTGGAAGGCGCGCAGCAACGCGTCCGGGCCCGCGGCCAGTGACCCCTGGAGCGTGGCGTACTCGTCGATGCCCGACGCAAGCGCGGTACGCGCGGCGTCCCACTCTTCCCAGCTCGCGTGAATGTCGCCGAGGTTCCACTTCCAGCGATCTTCAATCTCGTTCCGCTCTCGCGTCGCCATGGGGATAAGCTTACCAGCGACATGCGTAACGTCAGGAGGCGCGCGCTCGTAACGCTGCTCGTGGCTCTGCCACTGGCCGCGATCGGGGCGTACGCGTGGCACGCCGGTCCGTTCAGCCTTCGCTACATCGCCGACACACGCAGCTTCCTCTTCGCGCTCAAGCAGGGCGGGCACGCGCCCGGCGTGTCATGGCCGGCGCTGGCGCGCCGCATGGGGCCGCGCTGGATGCAGACGGACGAACCGACCTTCGTGCGCGCGTCGAATGCCGGGGACGCGCCGTGTCCGGTGCTCTGGCAGACGCCGCTCGGCGCGTTCTGGGGCGCCCGCGAGGACGGCCGCGTGCTCGATCACCTGATGATGGAGGAACTCGGCGGACGGATTTACGATCGCGCGCCGGCGGGACTCGCCAGCGGCGACATCGTGATCGACGTGGGCGCGCATCTGGGCACGTTCACCAGGTACGCGCTGTTACGGGGCGCGTCACTCGTCATCGCCGTGGAGCCGATGCCCGCCATCGCCGATTGCCTCGAGCGCACCTTCGCGGACGAGATTGCCGCCGGACGCGTGATTGTCGCGCGCGCCGCGGCGTGGCGTGAGAACCGGCAGCTCACGTTCCTCGCGGGATCGCAGAGCACGACCGGCCGCGTGGCAGACGGCCCCTCGGCCCTGCAGGTGCGCGGCGCGACGCTCGACACCATCGCCGAGGAAGCGGGTGTGTCGCGCGTCGACTTCATCAAGATGGACATCGAAGGAGCGGAGATGGAGGCGCTTGCCGGCGCGGCAGGCCTGCTTCGCACGCACTCGCCCCGCATGGCGATTTGCATCTACCACGAGCCGGGGCACGCGCGGGACGTGCCGGCACTCGTCGCCGCCACGCAGCCGGCGTACACCGTCTTCTATCGCACCGCGTTCCAGGCCTACTTCCACCGATGAACGTCTTTCACGTCCCCGCCCGTGTCCACGGCCGCGTCCTCGTTCGCGACGCGCCCTTCGATGGCCGCAGGTCGCGGTTGCTGCTCGCATTCCACGGCTATGCCCAGCGCGCCGAGACGATGGTCACCGAGCTGGCCGGTGTGCCGGGCATCGAGCAGTGGACGATCGCGTCCATTCAGGCGCTGCACCCGTTCTACAACCGGCAGGACGAGGTCGTCGCGTCGTGGATGACACGCGAGCACCGCGATCTGGCGGTCGACGAGAACGTCGCCTATGTGGACGACGCGATGGTGGCGCTGCAGCGCGAGCGCCGCGCCGACGTGATCGTGTGCGTGGGCTTCTCGCAGGGCGCGTCGATGGCGTGGCGCGCCGGTGTGCTCGGCCGCCGCCGCGCCGACGGCATTGTCGCGCTCGGCGGCGACATTCCGCCGGAGCTTCGGGACCGGCCGGCCGACACCTTCCCGATCGCGCTCGTCGCGGGGGGCCTGCGGGATACCTGGTACACGCAGGAGAAGATGAACGCGGATCTGGCGCTGCTCGAAGAGAAGGGCGCCCCGCACGGCAGCCTGCGCTACGAGGGCGGACACGAGTGGACCGGCGAGTTCCGCAGCGAGCTCGGCAGGTTTCTCGGCGCGTTAGCCGGCTAGCGGTACAGCCACACGTAGGTTTCGTGATTCGCGACGACCTCGCGGACGTAGCCGCGCGTTTCCGCGTACGGGATCATCTCCACGAACATATCGACGCCCGCGCTCTTGTGCGCCTTCCACCAGACGGTCGCGAGATCCTCTCCCGCGTTGTAGGAGGCGGCCGCGGGCGCGAGCTCGCCGTCGAAGCGGCGCAGCAGCTCCTTCAGGTAGACGCCGGCAAGACGTGCGGCGGCGTCCGGTGTCTTGAGCGTCGCTTCCTCGGTGTCGGCGAGGCCGGCGGCCGGCGCGAGCTCGCGCGCCGTGTACGGCATGAACTGGAAGAGGCCGATCGCGCCGACCAGCGAGCGCACGCCGGGGTCGTAGCGCGACTCGCGTCGCGCGATTGCGAGCATCACGAGCGGATCGACGCCGGCCCTGGTCGCCGCGGCCGTGATCTGCGCTTCGAAGGCCATCGGCCAGAACAGCTTGAGGAAATCCGGAGGGAGGCCGCGGCCGCCGCGCGCCATGTAGGACGGGAACCGGCGCGCCATGAGCGAGTGCGCCGCGCGGAACTCTCCAGCCGCGGCACTCACGCGCGCCGCTTCGTAAGCGATGCCAAGATCGGCGGGGAAGCGCTCGGCCGCCTGCCGGGTGAACGCGGCAGCATCGGCCGGCATCCCGGCGGACGCCAGCAGGCGCGCGGCCTTCATCTCCGGCGACGCCAGCGTATCGCCGCGCGTGGTGAGATCGGGCGCGCCGGGCGCGGAGGCGAGGCGATCGGTGCGGCCGATCCGATCGGCTGCGCGGAGGCCGTAATAGTCGAGTGGCTGTTCGTCGGCCAGCCGCGCCCAGATCTGATCGGCCCCGGCCTTGTTGCCGAGGCGCTGTTCGGCATCGGCGATCCAGAACCGCGCGATGCGTGCCGTCTCCGCCCCCGGGTTGCGCGACAGCAGCCCTTCGAGGTTGCTCTTGGCGCGCGCGGCATCGCCCGCGCGGAGGGCCGTGATGCCCGAGCGCCAGAGCAGATCGGCCTGCTCTTCACTCGATCGGCTCGACTGGAACAGCTCGCGGAAGACCGCAAGCGACTCGGTCAGTTCGCCGACCGCGGCGAAGTACGAGCCGACCAGACGGCCGATGCCGCGCTCGTCGGCGCTCGAGACGCCGGGCACCTGACCACGCATGATGCGATACCCCAGTGCGCGCACATCAGCGGTGCGGGCTTCGCGAATCGCGATGCGGAAATCGAGCACCGTCAGCTCATCGTCATACGTGCTGCCGGGCCACCGGCTACGGAACTTGCGGATGCGGTCTCGCGCCTTGGCGTTGTCGCGCGCGCGGTAGAGCGTGTCGATGATCGCGGCCTCGAGCCGCGGCACCTCGGCGGCGTCATCCCGCTGCCATGCTTCGTAGAGCACGACCGCCTCGTCATACCGTGAGCGCGTCACCAGGCGATCGATGAGCGCCCGGTATTCCGACTCCGTGAATTGCGGTGCGCCGCCGCTCTCCCGCTTCAGATACTCCTCTCGGCGCCTGGCGGCGAGATACGCCTCGTAGGTCGCGAAGCCGAGCCGCACGCGGCGGAACTCGCTCGCGGCGGCGGCCACGTCTCCGCTCGCAATCAGCGATTCGCCAAGTCCGAGGCGCGCCTCTTCCCAGCGCGATCCCGACGCATGCGCCGCGAGCACATCGCGGTAGAGGGCGCGCGCGTCGTCGTGGCGCCCGTCCGTGCGCAGGCGCGTAGCGACGATGAGCGCGAGGTCGGTGTGATCGGTGCGGGCGCCTGACGCGTTGAGCTGCGCGAGCGCGACGCGGGCGCGGTCGGCGTTGCCCGCCGCGATCGCCGCGCGAAGCGACGCACGCCGGGCGTAGCTCGCGAGCGAGGGTTCCCGCTGCGCGACCGCTTCCCACGCTTCGGCCGCCTCGAGGTGTTTGCCGACGTCACCCAGCAGCCGCGCGCGCAGCACCAGCGCTTCCGGCGACGCGCCGCGGGCGGCGATCGCTTCGTCGAGTTGCGTGAGCGCTCCGGACGGGTTTCGTGCGGCGGCCGCGACGATTTCGGGAAATGCGGGCGGAGGCAGCGTGAACGAGGGCGCCTGAGGTCCTGAATCCGGGGAACAGCCCGGCGTGCCGGCCGAGATGAGGAAGAAGAGACCGGCAGCGCCGAGAAGGGTCATGCTTCAGATATTCGCACGACGCCTCACGCGCTCCGAGTCAGCCGTAGCTACTTGATGTGATCTTTGATCCACGCGATCGAGGCTTCGAACGCCTGAGGTGCGCGATCGCCCCCGTCGCGCTGGGCGGCTTCGAACGAATGACCGCCCCCCTCGATGAGCGAGAGCGAGCCACGCTTGAGTGTTTTCACGAGCGCCTGCATCTCATCCGGGCTGCCGAACGGATCGCGCGTGCCGTGCACGAAGAGCATCGGTTGTTTGATCTGCGCGAGATGCGCGTCGCGCCGCTTCGCGGGTTTCGCGGGCGGATGCAGCGGATAGCCCAGGAAGAGCAGCCCCGCAAGATCGCGCTCGAAGCCTCCGTTCGCGGCCGCCTGCGAGGCGATGCGCCCGCCCATCGACTTGCCGCCCGCGAAGAAGGGGAGCCCCGTACCGTCGAGCCAGCGCGCGCAGCATTCCTTCGCGACCGCAGCGAACGTGCTTTCGAGCACCGGTGCGGGGTCGGGAATCTTGCGCCCTGCTTCCATGTAGGGAAAGTCGAAGGTGATCGTTTCGAGCCCGGCCGCGGTGAACGCCTGGGCGGCGGCCATCAGGAACGGATGTTTCTGTCCGGCCCCCGCGCCATGGGCAAGGATGACGGCGGCGCTCGTTTCATGCGCCGAATACCGCCGCGCGGTGATGGGACCGTGTTCGGTCTCGAACGTGAACTCAGAAGTCACGCAGCCACGAGTATAGACCGTCCGAACCTTGCCTTTATCCATCCATGCATATACATTGATGGATATGCGATCCTCCGCCGGGCTCTTCCGGCTGCTCGGCGACGAGGTGCGGCTCCGCGTGCTGCGGCTCCTGGCCGCCGAGGCTCTCAATGTCACGGAGCTCACCGGCATCGTCGGCATCGCGCAATCGGGCGTGTCGCGTCATCTCGGCCTGCTCAGGGACGCCGGCCTCGTCTCGGAGGAGCGCTCGGGAGGCTACACATGGTTCCGCCTGAACCCGGCGATCCGGAATGGCGAGCCGGGCAGCGAACGGCTCTTGTGGCCGATGCTCGAGGCGCAGTTCACGCAGGCGGCCGACCCTGTGCTGCGCGCCGACGATGCGAAGCTGCAGGAAGTGTTGCGGCTGCGCAAGGAGAGTTTCGCCGAGCACGGCGCCGCCGAAGACGTGCGCCAGCTCGTGCCCGGGCGCAGCTGGCCCGCATGGGCGCGCGCGCTCGGGTATCTGCTGCCGGCTGCCGACGTCGCGGATCTCGGGTGCGGCGACGGCTACCTGACGATAGAGGCGGCGCGGTGGGCGAGGCGCGTGACGGCCGTCGATCGATCGCCCGACATGCTCACGCGCGGCAGAGAGCTCGCCAAGCGGCGCAAGGTCTCCAACATCACGTGGAAGCGCGGCGAGCTCGAGAAACTGCCGCTCGCTGACGCGAGCGTCGACATCGCGCTGCTGTCGCAGGCGCTGCATCACGCCGTCGAGCCGGCGCGCGCGCTCAGCGAGGCCTTGCGGGTGTTGCGCCCGGGAGGCCGGCTGCTCGTGCTCGATCTCCGGCAGCACGATCAGGCGTGGGTCACCGCCGCACTCGGCGATCGCTGGCTCGGATTCAAGGACGCCGATCTCAAGGCGATGCTCACCGGGGCCGGCTTCGATGATGTACGCCTCCGAGTCGGCGCCAGGAAGACGGGAGATCCGTTCACGGTCCTCGTCGCCGGAGCGACCAGGCCCGCCGCCGCGAAATCAGGACGCAAGGAGAAGCACCGATGAAGCAAGCCGTGCCGTTCGTCATCGCCGCCGCGTTGTTCGTGCAGGCGGGGGCACCGCTCGACTGCGCGTCCGCAGTGTGGCCGTCGTTCCGCGGCGCAAGCGCCGCTGGCGTCTCCGACGGTCAGGACCTGCCGGTCAAATGGGACATCGCGACGGGCGATTCCATCCGCTGGAAGCAGACGATTCCCGGTCTCGCCCACTCGAGCCCCATCGTGTGGAACGGCCGCGTGTTCGTGACCTCCGCGGTCAGCAGCCAGACCGGCGCGACGTTCAAGCCGGGCCTGTACGGCGAAGGGACGGCGTCGGACGATCGCTCGATCCACAAATGGATCGTGGTCGCGCTCGACGCGAAGACCGGCCGCACGCTCTGGCAGCAGGTGGCCTTCGAGGGCGCGCCGCGCGAGAAGCGTCACATCAAGTCGACGTACGCGAGCGCGACGCCCGCCACTGACGGGCGCGTGCTCGTGGCGTTCTTCGGATCGCAGGGGCTCTACGCGTACGGCCTCGACGGCAAGCTGCTGTGGAAACAGGACCTCGGACATCTCGACGTCGGCGCGTACAACGATCCGACGTTCGAGTGGGGCACGGCGAGCTCGCCGATCATCCACGATGGCCGCGTCATCGTGCAGGTCGATACGTCGGGTGACGATTTCCTCGCCGCCTTCGACGCGAAAACCGGCCGGGAGTTGTGGCGCACCGCGCGGCAGGAGCTGCCGTCGTGGGGCACGCCGACCGTGGTCACGGCGGGCGGACGCACCGAGATCGTCACCAACGGATCGAACTTCGTTCGCGGCTACGACCCCGCCACCGGCGCCGAGTTGTGGCGTCTCGGCGGCAGCTCGCAGATCACGGCGCCGACGCCCATCTTCACTCCCGACGCCATCATCGTCGCCAGCGGACGGCGGCCCGAAGCGCCGATCTTCGCGATCAAGCCCGGGGCGAGCGGCAACATCACGGCCACGCCGTCGGTGCTGTGGCAGAAGACGCAGCGCGGATCCTACATGCCGACGCCCATCGTCTACGGCGACCAGCTGTACGTGCTCGGCAACGCCGGCATCTTCGACAGCTACGACTATCGCACCGGCCACGAGGTGTACCGCGAGCGGCTGGCGCACCGCGGCTCGGGCTTCAGCGGCTCACCCGTCGTGTCCGACGGACGCATCTACGCGTCGAGCGAAGACGGCGACATCTTCGTCGTCAAGGCCGGCGCCGCCTTCGAAGTCCTCGCGCAGAACTCGCTCGGGGAATCACTGATGGCCACGCCCGCGATTGCCGGCGGCACCCTGTTCGTGCGCGGCCAGCGCACGCTCTTCGCGATTGGGAAGAAATGACGAACGATCAGCTCAACGACATTCTCGCCGCACGCATTCTCGTGCTCGACGGCGCCATGGGTACGATGATCCAGCGCTACAAGCTGGAAGAGGCGGACTACCGCGGCACGCGCTTCGCCGATCACAGCCACGAGCTCAAAGGCAACGCCGATGTGCTCGTGCTCACGCGTCCCGACGTGATCGAGGCGATCCATCGCGAGTACCTGGAGGCCGGCGCCGACATCATCGAGACCAACACGTTCAACGCGCAGGCCGTCTCGCAGGCCGATTACGCGCTCGAGCCGTTCATCTATGAGATGAACGTCGAAGCCGCGAAGATCGCCCGCCGCGCCGCGGCCGACTTCACGGCTCGCGACGCGGCACGCCCCCGTCTGGTTGCCGGCTCGATCGGCCCCGCCAATCGCACGCTGTCGATCTCGCCCGACGTCAACAACCCGTCGTTCCGCGGCATCACGTTCGAGGCCATGCGCGACGCCTACGCCGAGCAGGTGCGCGGACTCATCGACGGCGGCGCCGACCTGCTGCTGCTCGAGACGATCTTCGACACGCTCAACGCGAAGGCGGCCATTGTCGCCATCAAGGAAGTGCAGCGCGAGAAGGGCATCGAGCTGCCGCTGATGATCTCGGTGACGATCACCGACCGCAGCGGCCGCACGCTCTCGGGGCAGACGGTCGACGCCTTCTACATCTCGATGGAGCATGCGCGTCCCTTCTCCATCGGCATGAACTGCGCGCTCGGCGCAACCGAGATGCGGCCGTACCTCGCGGAGCTCGCCCGCATCGCCGAATGCTGGGTCACGGCCTACCCGAACGCGGGCCTGCCCAACGCGTTTGGCCAGTACGACGAGCAGCCGGCCGAGACCGGGCAGTTGCTGCGCGACTTCGCCGCCAGCGGCTTCGTCAACATCGTCGGCGGCTGTTGCGGCACCACGCCCGAACACATCAAGGCGATCCGGGCGGCCGTCGAAGGCGTCGCTCCGCGCCAGCGTTCCGAACGCCCGGCGGTGCACGACACGCGGCTGAGCGGCCTCGAGCCGCTCACGATCCTGCCCGACAGCAATTTCCAGATGATCGGTGAGCGCACCAACGTCACGGGCTCGAAGCGCTTCGCACGGCTCATCGTCGGCGGCGACTACGGCGCGGCGGCGGCGGTGGCGCTCGATCAGGTCCGCGGCGGCGCGAACGTGATCGACGTCAACATGGACGAAGGCATGCTCGACTCAGAAAACGCGATGAGCGAGTTCCTCAAGCTGATCGCGACCGAGCCCGAGATTGCCCGTGTGCCGGTGATGATCGACAGCTCGAAATGGAGCGTGCTCCAGGCCGGCCTTAAGTGCATCCAGGGCAAGGGGGTCGTCAACTCGATCTCGCTCAAGGAAGGGGAGGCCGACTTCCTCGACAAGGCGCGCATCGTGCGCGACTACGGGGCGGCCGTCGTCGTCATGGCGTTCGACGAGACCGGGCAGGCCGACACGGTCGAGCGGAAGGTCGAGATCTGCCAGCGCGCGTACAAGCTGCTCGTCGAAACGGCGGGCTTCGAGCCGTCCGACATCATCTTCGATCCCAACGTCCTGGCGATTGCGACCGGACTCGAAGAGCACAACAACTATGCCGTCAACTTCATCGAGGCGGCGCGCATCATCAAGGCCACGTGCCCCGGCGTGAAGATCAGTGGCGGCATCAGTAATCTGTCGTTCTCGTTCCGCGGCAACGATCACGTGCGCGAGGCGATTCACTCGGCGTTCCTCTTCCACGCGATCAAAGCCGGGCTCGACATGGGCATCGTCAACGCCGGCCAGCTCGTCGTCTACGAGGACATCGAGAAGGAACTGCTCGAGCACGTCGAGGACATCATCTTCAACCGCCGGCCCGACGCGACCGAGCGCATGGTGCAGTTCGCCGACAAGGTGAAGGGCGCCGGCCGCGAGAAGAAGATCGATCTCGCCTGGCGCGAGACGACGGTGGAGAAGCGGCTGTCGTACGCGCTCGTGCACGGCAACATCGACTTCATCGACGAAGACACGGAAGAGGCGCGCCAGAAGTTCGATCGGCCGCTCCAGGTCATCGAAGGCCCGCTGATGGACGGCATGAAGATCGTCGGCGACCTGTTCGGCGCCGGCAAGATGTTCCTGCCGCAGGTCGTCAAGAGCGCGCGCGCCATGAAGCGCGCCGTCAAGCACCTCGAGCCCTACATGGAGGAGGAGAAGGCCGCCGCAATCGCGCGCGGCGCCGCCGCCCAGGCGCAGGGGCGCATCCTGATGGCCACCGTGAAGGGAGACGTGCACGACATCGGCAAGAACATCGTGGGCGTCGTGCTGGGGTGCAACAACTACGAAGTGATCGACCTGGGTGTGATGGTGTCGGCCGACAGGATTCTCGCGGCCGCCGTCGAGAAGCAGGCCGACATGATCGGCCTGAGCGGCCTCATCACGCCGTCACTCGACGAGATGGTGTACGTGGCGAAGGAGATGGAGCGGCGCGGCTTCACGATGCCGCTGCTCATCGGCGGCGCGACGACGAGCCCGCAGCACACGGCGGTGAAGATTGCGCCGGTGTACAGCGGCCCCGTCGTGCACGTGCTCGACGCGTCGCGTGCGGTCGACGTCGTCTCAAACCTGATCAGCAACGACCATCGCGCCGGGTACGCCGCCGGCGTGCGCGAGGCGCAGGAGGAGACGCGGGCGAAGTACGCCAGTCGCACCTCGCGCGCGCTCATCCCGTTCGAGAAGGCGCGCGCCAACCACCTCAAAACGGAGTGGGACGAGGTGCAGGTGCCCGCCCCGTGGTTCGTCGGACGCCGAGTCGTCACGCCGTCGATTGACGAGCTGATTCCCTATATCGACTGGACCTTCTTCTTCACCGCGTGGGAGCTGAAGGGCCGCTATCCGGCGATTCTCGAGCACCCGGAGTACGGCGAGGCCGCGAAGGATCTCTACGGTCATGGGCGCGCGCTGCTCGATCGTCTCTCCCGCGAGAAGCTGATCGAAGCCAGGGGCGTCTACGGCTTCTGGCCGGCGAGCAGCGATGGCGACGACATCATTGTCTACAAGGACGATGGGCGTCGCGAGGAGCTCGCGCGGTTCCACATGCTGCGGCAGCAGGAGGCGATCGCGGATGGCCGTCCAAACCGCAGTCTGGCTGATTTCGTGGCGCCGCGCGCGAGCGGCGCGCCCGACTACATCGGCGCGTTCGCCGTGACGGCGGGCCTGGGCGTCGAGGGGATCGCGAAGCAGTTCGAGCAGGACGGCAACGACTACGACGCGATCATGGTCAAGGCGCTTGCCGATCGACTGGCGGAGGCGTTCGCGGAGTACCTGCACGCGCAGGCGAGACGGGACTGGGGGTACGGCACTGAGGAGAAGCTGACGGCCGACGACCTCGTGGACGAGAAGTATCGCGGCATCCGCCCGGCATTCGGCTACCCGGCGTGCCCGGATCACACGGAGAAGTTCGATCTGTTCCGCCTGCTGGACGCACCCGCGGTCGGCATCGAGCTGACCGAGTCGTGCGCGATGACGCCGGCGGCGAGCGTCAGCGGCATCTATCTGAGCCATCCCGAGGCGAAGTATTTCAACGTGGGACGCGTCGGTCGCGATCAGGCGGAGTCGTACCGGCAGCGCAAGGGCTGGACGCAGGCGGAGCTCGAGAGGTGGCTCAGTCCGAACCTGGCCGAGGAAAAAGTTGCCGTAGGATAGCGCCATGCTGCCGATCGGCGACGACAACATCAAAGGACAGGGCGCAGCGTTCGTCACGCTCTCGTTCATCGCGCTGAACGTGATGGCGTTCTTCCTCGAGATCAATCAGCCGAGCGAGCAGCACGTTCAGGCATTCGTCACCGCCTGGGGCGTGGTGCCGCTCGAGTACACGCGCGGCGCCGACCTTCCGCCGCTCATCGATCTGCCGGTCTGGTCGACGCTCTTCACGTCGATGTTCCTGCACGGCGGCTGGGCGCACCTGTTCGGCAACATGCTGTTCCTGTGGGTCTTCGGCGACAACGTCGAGCACCGCATCGGGCACGGTCGCTTTCTCATCTTCTATCTGGCGACGGGTGTCGCGGCGGCTCTGGCGCACATCCTGTTCAACGCCGAATCGATCGTGCCCACCGTGGGCGCCTCCGGCGCGATCAGCGGCGTGCTCGGCGGCTATCTGGTGATGTTCCCGCGCAATCGCGTGTACGTGCTCACGTGGGGCGGCGTCATCGCCGTGCCCGCCGTGTTCATGCTCGGGCTCTGGATCCTGCTGCAGTTCGTGAATCAGGCCGGCGCGGTCGCCGACACCCCCGAATCGGGAGGCGTGGCCTACCTCGCGCACATCGGCGGTTTCGTGGCGGGGATGATCCTGGCGCCGCTGCTTGGACTTGGCGCCGGGGAGACGCGCAAGGCGCGCCGCTAACGCGGGCTCCGGCGCTTCCTGGCCGGACACCCTGCGATGTGGTCGTTGACCATCCCGGTCGCCTGCATGAACGCGTAACAGATGGTCGAGCCTACGAACCTGAACCCGCGACTCTTCAGGTCCTTGCTCATGGCGCCGGACTCCGGCGTGCTCACGGGCACGTCCTTCATGGTCCGGCGCCGGTTGTCGACAGGTGCGCCGCCGATGAACTGCCAGATGTAGGCGTCGAACGAGCCGAAGACCTGCTGCACGTCGAGAACCGCGCGCGCGTTCGTGATCGCTGAATCGATCTTCAACCGGTTGCGCACGATTCCGGCGTCGGCAAGCAGCGCGCGTTTCTTCCTGGCGTCGTACCGCGCAACCTTCACTGGATCGAATCGATCGAACGCCTTCCGGTACGCGGGCCGCTTGCGCAGAATGGTGATCCAGCTCAGGCCCGCCTGCGCGCCTTCGAGCGTCAGCATCTCCAACAGCCGGCGATCGTCGTGCAACGGTACGCCCCACTCCTCGTCGTGGTATTTCACGTAGAGCGGGTCGGTCCCGGCCCAGGTGCAGCGCATGGGCGATATTCTGCGCTATCCTGACGCGCTGTGCCGACGGTTGCCGCCGCTGTTTATACTGTTGCCGCCGCGGGCGCGCTCCTGACGCTCGGCCTGATGCTCTATGTCAGCGAGCCCTGGAACGAAGATCTGAGCCACTGGGCGCTGCTGCTGCCATTCGTCCTCCTGGCGGTTAGCCCGTACCTGGTGCTGGCGGGGCTGGCGCGCGGGCTCAGGCGCGATGCGGCGAAGTCGCGGATCGTGCTCACCGTGGCGCTCCTCGTGACCGTGCCGGCCCTCGTGCTCTACGCGCTCGGATTCCAGCGCGAGCCCGATGCGCAGTACGGCCTGCTGTTCCTCTTCATGCCCGTTTATCAGTTCATCGCCGGTGCGGTGGTCTTCACTGCGCTCTGGTTCCTCGTCACCGTCCTGCGCCGCCGGCGAGTACGCTAACTTTCACGCGTGGCCACCGCGGTCTTCATCTACGCCCACCCCGATGACGAAACGTTCGGCGCGGCAGGCACCATCTGCCTGCTGCGATCGAAGGGCTGGCGCGTCGTGCTTGCATGCGCCACGCTCGGCGAAGAGGGCAAGTGCGGCGAGCCGGCGGTCTGTTCGCGCGAGGAGCTCGACGCCGTGCGCGAGCGGGAGCTTCGCGACGCGGCCTGCGTGCTGGATATCTCGGCGATTCACCTCCTGGGCTATCGGGACAAGGAGTTGGCGGCCGCTCCGCCCCGCGAGGTCCGCCGGACGCTCGTCGGCCTCCTGCGGGCCGAGATGCCCGATCGGGTCTTCACGTTCGATCCCAACGGCTTCAACGTGCATCCGGATCATGTGGCGATCTCGCGCTTCGCGAGCGACGCGATCGCGGCCGCGGCCGACGCGCGCTGGCATCCGGAGCTCGGCCCCGCGCACGCCGTACCCGAGTTGTGGTGGACGACCGAACTGCAGCCGTGGGAGGACGTGCCGCCCGGCGTCGCGGGTGAGCCGGGCGTCGATGTCGTGCTCGACGTCTCGGCATGGGCCGGCAACAAGGAGGCAGCGCTGCGCGCGCACCGCACGCAGCACCTGTCGATCGATCATTACTTTCTGTCGAAGCCCAACGCGCGACAGCTCCTGAGCACGGAGACATGGCGACGAGCATGGCCGGCACAACCCGGCGCCCCGACGTCGACCTGGTAATCCGCTGGCAAGTGTTCGGCGTGTCGGTGTCGGCACTGCCTTCGGCTTCCTTCTTCAGTCTTTCGCCTTCCGTAAGGCGGCGTACGCTATCGTCCATTTCGTGGATCCGGCCAGTGTCATCGAGATCGTCCGCGCGCAGTTTCCCGAGGTGCGCGGACGCACCTCCTCGTTCCTCGGCGGGGGCTGCGACAGCGATGCGTACGAGATCGACGGCGAGTGGGTCTTCCGCTTTCCGAAGCGGGCTGATGTCGCGGCGCAGCTCGCGGTCGAGCGCGCGATTCTGCCGCGCATCGCGAGTGTGCTGCCGGTGCCGGTGCCCTCGTTCCTCTACTTCGGGCGGCCGTCGCCGATGTTCCCGTTTCACTTCGCCGGATACCGCAGACTCGACGGCGAGCCTGCGCTGCGCCTGCCGTCGCACGTCATGCCGCTGGGGCCGCTCGCATCATCGCTCGCACGCTCCCTGTCGGCTCTGCATGCCTTCGCGGTCGAAGACGCGGAAGCGCGCGGCGTAGCGACACAGCCGATTGACGCCGTGATTGATGAGGCGCGCGCGGATGCGCTCGGCGCGTTCGAGCAGGTGGCGTCGGCGTCTCCCGAGTCGCCGCTCGACGCGTGGCGGCGCTATCTGCGTGCCGGCATCGAGCCGCCGCGTGGCGCGCCGGCCACGCTCCTGCACAACGATCTTGCAGCGGAGCACGTGCTCATCGACGCCAAGGCGAAGAAAGTCACCGGCATCATCGACTGGAGCGACGTGGCGATCGGCGAGCCGGCGGCGGACTTCGCCGGCATTTTCCACTGGGGGGGCGAGACGCTGCTGCGCCGTGTCATCGCTGAGTACTGCGGTCGTCTCGACGCGGCGCAACTGGCGTGCGCGCGTTACCTTGCGGCGTGCCGCGGGGCGTCGGATGTGCGGTTCGGGACCGAAACGGGACGTCCGGAGTACGTAGCCGCGGGGATCGCGGCACTCGAGGGAGCGGCGCGACTCTAGAGTCCGCGAAGAACCGCGCGCGCCCACTCGGCCGCGTCGCCGTGCATGACCGGCCTGGCGTCGATCACGCGAAGCCCTTCTTGTAGGCGACGGCGAGCGCCTTCCATCCCTCGCGATCGTAGAACCGGCGCGCCGGCTGGTAGTCGATGCCCGTGCAGAGTCGCAGGCCTGCGCTGCCCGCGTCCGACGACAGCCGCTCCGCGAACGCCAGCAGCGTTGCGCCGAGGCCGCGAGAGCGCGCGCCGTCGGCCACGACGAGGTCGTCGATGTACAGATGCGGCCCGTGCAGGAAGTCAACGAGCCGCCGGATGCCCAGCAGCGCCACGCACTGCCCGTCTTCGAAGACGCCGTACAGCCTGTAGTCGTCCCGGCGATGCGCTTCGCGATAGCGCGCCGTGAAGTCGGTTTGGCTCAGGGCGCGCCGAAGCTGGCGCATGAGCGCGTACGCCGCGGGCCAGTGCTCACCCTCGACCACTTCCTGAATCACGGCTACCGCCCCATCGATTTGTCGCGAATCGCCTTGAACTCATTGCCCGCGCGCCACTGGGGCAGCCTGGCCGCGTTCGCAACGCGGTAGCCCACCGCGAAGAAGAACTTCGCGTCTTCGGCGAGTCCGCTGAGATCCCAGTCCGGCGTGATCTGATCGCTCGGCTGGTGATAGCGCGTGGCCGTGTGCTCGTCCATCTTCTTGCGTCCCCAGTCGCCGGGCTTGCCGACATAGTCGACGCCCCCGTCGGCGTAGAGCGCCGGCACGCCGACCTTCGCGAAGTTGAAGTGATCCGAGCGGTAGTAGTAGCCCTTCTCAGGCTCGGGATCGGCCTTGAGCGTGCGGCCCTGTTCGTCGGCGGCGGCCTTGGCGTAGTCGTCCAGCTCCGACGCGCCCATGCCGATGATCACGAGGTCCGTCGTGCGGCCGTACGGATTCATCGCATCGATGTTGATGTTGGCCGCGGTCTTGTTGAGTGGATAGAGCGGATTGGTCGCGTAGTACTCGGAGCCGAGCAGCCCCTGCTCTTCCGCGGTCACCGCCAGGAACAGCACCGAGCGCTTCGCGGCCGGCTGCACCTGCTTGAACGCGCGCGCGATCTCGATGATGGCGGCCACGCCGGTCGCATTGTCGACCGCGCCGTTGTAAATTGTGTCGCCGTTGACGGCGTTGCCGGTGCCGAGGTGATCCCAGTGGCCGGCGTAGATGACATGCTCGTCCCTGAGGACGGGATCGGCGCCCGCGAGCTTGCCGATGACGTTCTGCGACTGCACGCGGCGCATCGTGTTCTGCACGGAGATCGACGCCTTCACGCCCAGTGGCACCGGCTTGAAGTCCTTCGACGTCGCGGCTTTCTTGAGCGCGTCGAAATCCTGCCCCGCGCTCTTGAACAGCTCGCGCGCCCGATCGAGATGCATCCAGCCTTCGACCTTCGCGCGATTCAGGTTCTTGCCGGGCGTTTCGAGATCGAAACGCTCGCCGCCGAATCCCTGCACGACGTTCCAGCCGTAACCGGCGGGGCCCGTTTCATGGACGATCAGCACGGCGGCTGCGCCCTTCTCGGCCCCCTTCTCGTACTTGTAGGTCCAGCGTCCGTAGTACGTCATCGCCGGGCCGCCGAAGACCTTGGGATCGGGAGCGCCGTCGGTCCCCGGCACGAGCGGATCGTTGACGAGCATGACCAGCGTCTTGCCCTTCGTGTCGATGCCCTTGTAGTCGTCCCAGCCGAACTCCGGCGCCTCGACGCCGTAGCCGACGAAGATCATGTCGGACGCAGCGACGTCGACGCGGTCGGCGACATGACGTGACCAGGCAATCATGTCGGCGCCGTATGCCAGCGTCACCGGCTTCGGCTGCTGCGAGGCGTTCGCGATCGTCAGCGGCGACGGCTTGCCCGTGATGCCCACGAGCGGCACCTTCTGCACCCATGTGCCGTCGGGATTGCCCGGTGCGAGACCCGCGGCCTTGAACTGATCGCTGATGTACCTGACCGTCAGCTCTTCTCCCTTCGTGCCGGGGAGGCGGCCGGCAAACTCGTCTGACGCGAGCGCCTTGATGTGCTCGAGCACGCGCGCCTGATCGATGTTCGGCAACGCCGACATCTGCATCTCGGGCGTGGGCGGCGTGGCGGCTGGCGTGGATCCGGACGGCGCGCCGGTCTCGCCGCTGCCGCAGGCGGCGAGCGAGAGCGCGCTGATGAGGATGAGCGATCGGCTGAAAGCGTTCATTCGGTCTTCTCCCTGAGTGCGCGTTTCGCGAGTGCCTGCACGCGCTGCACCATCGACATCAGGCCCATGCCCTTGCCCATGGAAATGTTCTGACGAAAGATCTTCTCGACGATCTCCGGATCGACCTGCGCGATCTCCACCGCAGGCAGTCCGCTGAGCGTGCGCTGGAGAATCGCCGCCAGCGCTTTCGCCGACACGCCCGACGGATTTTCGACGGCGAAGTGGAGCGTCATGGTACCGTCCGCCGCCGGCAGAGCCCAGACATACGCCTCCGATTCGCAGTGCGGCACGAGCGCGTCCTTCGCGAACGGCCGCACCGCTACGTCTGGCGGCACTTCCCTGAACCGATCCGCATACCCGAGCAGCAGCTCCGTGCGCTCCGCCTGATCGGGATACTGCGCGAACAGATCCAGCAGCGCCTGCAGCTTACTCAGCACTTCTCGAGTCCTGATGCGCGAACTCTCGACTTCACTTCTCGATCGGGAGCCCTACCGAGTTTCCCCATTCCGTCCACGAGCCGTCGTAGTTACGTACGTTCTCGAAGCCGAGCAGGTACTTCAGCGCGAACCAGCTGTGGCTGCTGCGCTCGCCGATGCGGCAGTACGCGACCGTCGCCTTCCGGCGGTCGAGGCCGTTGTCCGTGCAGTACAGCGCCTCGAGCTCCGCGGCCGTCCTGAACGTGCCGTCCTCGGGATTGATGGCCTTTGCCCACGGAATACTCTTCGCGCCGGGGATGTGCCCGCCGCGCAGCGCCCCTTCGTTCGGATAGTCGGGCATGTGCATGCGCGTGCCCGCGTACTCTTCCGGGCTGCGCACGTCGACGAGTTGTCCCTTCGCTTCGACGTGCCTCAGCACCTCGTCGCGGAACGCGCGCGCCGACCTGTCGTCGCGCTCCGCGGCGCGGTACGTCGTCTTCGGAAACGCCGGCACTTCGCGCGTCATCTCGCGCCCCTCCTTCTCCCACTTGAGACGGCCGCCGTCCATGATTTTCGCGTTCGTGTGGCCGAAGAGCTGAAACACCCAGAGCGCGTAGGTCGCCCACCAGTTGTTCTTGTCGCCGTAGAACACCACCAGCGTCTCTGGGGTTGCGCCGATGCGCGACATGAGCGCCTCGAACGCGTCGCGCGTGATGTAGTCGCGGCGGATCTGATCGTTGAGATCCGACGTCCAGTCGACATGCACCGCCCCGGGCACGTGGCCGGCGGAGTAGAGCAGGGTGTCTTCGTTCGACTCGACGAGACGCACGGACGGGTCACTGAGATGTGAGGCGACCCAGTCGGTCGAGACCAGCACGCCGGGATGCGCATAGCCGCGCGAAGAAATTTCGGACATCCGGGTATTATCCCCCCATGCGCTACCGTCCCGTCCTCGCCCTGGTCCTGCTTTCCGCCACGGTTGTCTCAGCCCAGCAGCCGGCGCAGCCGGGCACTGCTGCGGCCATTGCGGAGGCGTCAATCCGCGGGCACATGGAATTCCTTGCCGGCGACGCGCTCAACGGCCGTGGCAGCGGTACGCGCGACGAGTGGCTCGCCGCTGAGTACGTGGCGTCGCAGCTGCGCCAGTGGGGCATCGAGCCCCTGGGCGACGGTTTCGGCGCCGCGCGCGGCTACGTGCAGCGCGTCGAGCTTCGCACGGTCGAAACCACCGCCCCGCCCGTGCTCAGCGCCGGTGCGCTCCGCATCACGCACGGCAAGGAGATGCTCGTGCAGTCGCTCGGATCGATCGCGCGCGTGAGCGGTCCGCTCGTGAAGTACGCGCCCGGCAAGGC
>JALYRV010000196.1:0-4240 GCA_030855205.1 Acidobacteriota bacterium
TCCCCCCGGCGCGCGCGTGCTGCTCGACGGCCGCGAGGTTGGCGTCACGCCGATCCGGCTGCCGAACGTCGCTCCGGGATCGCACAACATCCGGGTGGAGCTTCGCTTCCACCAGCCCTATACGGCCACTGTGCAAGTCAGAGGCGGGCAGCAGGCGCGCGTGGCCGCATCGCTTCAACCGACGAGGTAGTTCTGAAAGCAATCCTGGCACTCGAAGACGGGCAGTGGTTCGAGGGCGAAGCTGCGGGCGCGGAAGGCACCGCGATCGGCGAGGTCGTCTTCAACACGAGCATGAGCGGGTATCAGGAGATCCTGACCGACCCGTCGTACGCCGGACAGATCGTCACGATGACGGCGCCCGAGATTGGCAACTACGGCGTGGCCGCGTCGGACGGCGAGTCGCGCGAGCCGCAGGTGGCGGGCTTCGTCATGCGCGACGCGTCGCCAGTGGCGAGCAACTGGCGCGCGACGTCGACGCTCCGCGATTATCTCGTCGCCAACCGCATCGTCGCGATTGCCGACGTCGACACGCGCGCGCTCACGCGCGTGCTGCGGTCGGCCGGCGTCATGCGCGGCGTCATTGCGACCGGCCGCGCCATCGATCCCGACGAGCTCGTTGCGACGGCGCGACAGGCGCCGCTGATGGAGGGGTCGGACCTCGTGAGAGGCGTGACGTGCGCGACGGCGTTCGACTGGCGCGCCGGCGATCACGACGAGTTCGAGCTGGTGCCCGAGCGGCGCGCGAAGCGCCCGCTGCGCATCGCGGCCTACGACTTCGGCATGAAGTGGAACATCCTGCGCCGCTTCGGCGCGCACAACTGCGACGTGCGCGTGTTCCCCGCGACCGCGCCGGCAGCGGACCTGCTCGCGATGGAGCCGGACGGCGTGTTCCTGAGTAACGGCCCCGGCGATCCCGCGCCGCTCGATTACGCGATCGCGAACGCGAAGCAGCTCGTCGACTCTGACCGGCCCGTCTTCGGCATCTGTCTCGGGCACCAGATTCTTTCGCTGGCGATGGGCGCTGAAACCTACAAGCTGAAGTTCGGCCACCGCGGGGGCAACCATCCCGTGCGCGAGCTCGAGAGCGGGCAGATCGAGATCACGTCACAGAATCACGGGTTTGCCGTGAGTCCCGACTCGCTGCCCTCGACCCTCCGCGTCACGCACCTGAACTTGTACGACAACACGATTGAAGGCCTACGGCACATCGACAAGCCGGTCTTCTGCGTCCAATACCACCCGGAAGCCGCTCCGGGCCCGCACGATGCGGACTACCTGTTCAGGCAGTTCATCGACGAAATGGAGAAGCGGTAGCCGCAGCGAGTAATGCCGAAACGTACAGACCTCAAGCGCGTGCTCGTCATTGGCTCCGGTCCGATCGTGATCGGGCAGGCGTGCGAATTCGACTATTCCGGCACGCAGGCCTGCAAGGCGCTCAAGGCGGAAGGGCTCGAGGTCATCCTCGTCAACAGCAACCCCGCGACGATCATGACGGACCCAGAGACAGCGGACCGCACCTACGTGGAGCCGCTGACGCCGGAGCTGGTCGAGCAGATCATCGCGCGCGAGCGGCCCGACGCGATCCTGCCCACCGTCGGCGGCCAGACCGCGCTCAATCTCGCGATGAAGCTCGGCGAACTCGGCATCCTCGAGAAGTACAACGTCGAGTTGATCGGCGCATCCATCCCCGCGATTCGTCTCGCGGAAGACCGTCTCGAGTTCAAGGAGGCGATGCGCGACATCGGCATCGACGTACCGCTCAGCCTCTACGCCGCGTCGCTCGACGAGGCGCTTGCCGCCATCGAGACGACGGGATTCCCCGCGATCATCCGCCCGTCGTTCACCATGGGCGGGGTCGGCGGCGGTATTGCGTACAACATCGAGGAGTTCCGCGAGATGGTGCAGCGCGGGCTCGAGCTGAGCCCTGTCCATCAGATTCTGGTCGAGGAATCGATCATCGGGTGGAAGGAATACGAGCTCGAGGTCATGCGCGACTGCGCCGACAACTTCGTCGTGATCTGCTCGATCGAGAACATCGACCCGATGGGTGTGCACACGGGCGACAGCATCACGGTGGCGCCGGCGCTCACGCTGACCGACAAGGAGTACCAGCGGATGCGCGACGCGGCGCGCCGCATCATCCGCAAGGTCGGCGTCGAGACGGGTGGCTCGAACATCCAGTTCGCCATCAACCCCGAGAACGGCCGCATGATCGCGATCGAGATGAACCCGCGCGTGTCGCGGTCCTCGGCACTCGCGTCGAAGGCGACCGGCTTCCCGATCGCGAAGATCGCCGCGAAGCTCGCGCTCGGCTACCGCCTCGACGAGATTCCCAACGACATCACGCGCCTCACGCCCGCCTCCTTCGAGCCAAGCATCGACTACATCGTCGTCAAGGTACCGCGCTGGGCGTTCGAGAAGTTCCCGCAGGCCGACAACACCCTGACGACGCAGATGAAGTCGGTCGGGGAGGCGATGGCGATCGGGCGGACGTTCAAGGAAGCGTTCATGAAGGCGTTTCGCTCGCTGGAACTGGGGAACCGGCAGGGGCGCCTGTTCAACCAGGCCGGCCCCGACGGCGGGGATGTCGAGAGCGACGCGCAGTTGCAGCGCGCGCTCGCGGTGCCGACCGATCGGCGGATGTGGGCCGTGTTCCGCGCGCTGGATCGCGGGTGGCACGCCGACGAGATTCACCGGCTGACGAAGATCGACCCGTGGTTTCTCGCGCAGTTCGCGCAGATCGTCGAGCTGAAGCGCCAGGCCGAGATGGTGGGCGCGCGCGATCTGTCGCCGGATCTGCTGCGCACGCTCAAGCGGGCGGGCTTCGGGGATCTCGAGCTCGCCAACATCCTCGGCGTGCACGAGGACGCCGTGCGCGGACAGCGCATGGAGGCCGGCCTGATTCCCGTGTACAAGCGCATCGACACGTGCGCGGCGGAGTTCGAGTCGTTCACGCCATACCTGTACGGCACCTACGAGAAGGAAGACGAGTCGAACCCGACGGCGCGCGACAAGGTCGTCATTCTCGGCAGCGGGCCCAACCGCATCGGGCAGGGAATCGAGTTCGACTACTGCTGCTGTCATGCGGCGTTCGCGCTGCGCGACGAAGGCCTCGAGACGATCATGGTCAACTGCAATCCCGAGACGGTGTCGACCGATTACGACTCGGTGGACCGGCTCTACTTCGAGCCGCTGACCTTCGAAGACGTGCTGGCGGTCGTCGAGCGTGAGCGGAGCGCGGGCGGCAACGTGAGCTGCGTCGTGCAGTACGGCGGGCAGACGCCGTTGAAGCTGTCGCTGGCGCTGCAGGAGGCGGGCGTGCAGATCATCGGCACGTCGCCCGACTCGATCGACCTGGCCGAGGATCGCGAGCGCTTCTCGAAGCTGTTGTGGGAGCTGGCGATTCCGCAGGCGCCGAGCGGTACGGCGACGTCGGCCGAGGAGGCCCGCAGCGTGGCGGCGACCATCGGATTCCCGCTCGTCGTGCGCCCGTCCTACGTGCTCGGAGGGCGCGCGATGCAGATCGTGTACGACATGGGCGCGCTCGATCGCTACATGCGCACGGCGGTGCAGGCGTCCCCCGAGCATCCGATCCTGATCGACAAGTTCCTCGAGAACGCGACGGAGATCGACGTCGACGCGATCGCCGACGCCACGGGCGCGGTGGTCATCGGGGGGATCATGGAGCACATCGAGGAAGCCGGCATCCACTCGGGCGACAGCTCGTGCGTCGTGCCTCCCTATGACATGTCGGAGCGGCACGTTTCGGTGATCCGTGACTACACACGCCGCCTCGGACGCGCGCTGAAGGTCATCGGCCTCATGAACATCCAGTTCGCGATCAAGGACGACACCGTCTACGTGCTGGAAGTGAACCCGCGCGCCTCGCGCACGGTGCCGTATCTGTCGAAGGCCACGGGCGTGCCGCTCGCGAAGGTGGCGGCGTGCGTGATGATCGGCAGGACGCTGGCCGCGCAGGGCTACACGGAGGATCTGGAAGTCTCCGGCGTGTTCGTGAAGTCTCCCGTGTTCCCCTTCGTGCGGTTCCCGGGCGTCGACACGCTGCTCGGACCGGAGATGAAGTCGACGGGCGAAGTGATGGGCGCCGCCGACACGTTCGGGACCGCCTACGCCAAGGCGATGATCGGCGCGGGGCATCCGCTGCCGACGGAAGGCACGGCGTTCATCAGCGTGAACAATCAGGACAAGGCGGCGGCCGTGCCGATCGCGCGGAGCCTGG
>JALYRV010000196.1:4250-6310 GCA_030855205.1 Acidobacteriota bacterium
GCCTGGTGGACCTCGGCTTCAAGCTGCTCGCGACGCGCGGGACGGCCGCGTACCTGCGGGCGCACGGCGTGGACGCGGAGATTGTCTTCAAGATCAACGAGGGGCGCCCCCACGTCGGCGACGAGATCGTCAACAAGCGTGTGTCGCTCGTGATCAACACGCCGCTCGGGCGCGAGTCGTTCTTCGACGACCGGAGCGTGCGCCGTGTCGCGATGATGCAGGGGGTCGCCGCGATCACCACGCTCACCGGCGCGGCGGCCACGGTGAGCGCGATCGCGGCCCTGAAGTCGTCGAAGCTCACGGTGAAATCGTTGCAGGAATATCACGCGCAGCAGCGTCTTCCGTCGTAGTTTTCGCGACACTTTTCGCTAACTCGATGCACGCGTGGGGGCACCGGCCCTGCACTCCACGCACGCGTGCGTCATCCGGCCGTCCCCCCGTTCCTTGCGCTGCTCGCAGGCGCCGTTGCGGCCTTGTACCTGCCGCTGGGCGCCGCGCCCTGGCTCGCGGCCGGCGCCGTCGCGTGCTGGCAGATCGCGATCGTCGCATTCATCGCCTCCAGGCTGTTGTTGTCGGTCGCCGCGGCGCTTGCGGCCATCGCGCTGTCGGCGTCTGCATCGGCGCTGCACGTCGACTGGCAGCGGCGGCACGCGCCGATCCGCGCACTCGTACCCGTCTCGGCTGCGCGTCCATCCGACGCCGAGCCCGTCGTGCTCGAGGGCGTGCTGACCGACGATGCCTCGCTGGATGAGGAGGGCGCGTCGCTGCGACTACGCGTCGAGCGTGTGCGATGGAACGGCGTGGCGGTCGCGCTGCCCGGCACCGTGCTGTTGTCGGTTGCGGGGCAGCCGGACGCCGGTCGGGTGCGCGCATGGACTCGGGGGCGCCGCATCAGGGCGCCGGCGCTGCTGCGGCGGGCCGCGCACTATCGCAACGACGGCGTGGCCGACGCCGAGCTGGCGCTCGCGCGGCGCGGCGTCGCGCTCGTGGGGTCGATCAAGAGCGCGGCGCTCGTCGAGGTGACGGCCACCGCGCCAGGGTGGGAAGAGCACATGGCGCGTGTGCGCGCTTTCGTCAGGCGCACCGTCGCCGGGGCGCTGCCCGCAGACCGTGAGGCTGCCGCTGTGGTGACGGCGATCCTGATTGGCGATCGCGCCGGACTTCCGCCCGAGACCGAGCGCCGCATGCAGCGCGCCGGCACGTATCACGTGATTGCCATCTCGGGGGGCAACATTGCGCTGTTCGCAATGCTCGCGTGGGGCGTGGCCCGGGCGCTCGTGCGGTCGGGCCGCGGCGCGACGCTCGTGGCGATGGCGTTCGTCGCGTCCTACGGCCTGCTCGTCGGGACGGGCGCGTCCGTAGGGCGCGCCGTGCTTGCCGCACTCGTGTTCCTGCTCGCGCGGCTCTTCGACCACCGCGCGCCGCCGATCAATGCCATCGCCCTCGTCGGAATCGTGTTTCTCGCCTGGGATCCGCTCGCGACTGTCGACGTCGGGTTCCTCCTTTCCTTTGGCGCAACCGCGGGCATTCTCCTGGCCGCGCCGCCGGGGATTGCGGCGCTCGCGGCACTGCTGGGCGGACGAGCGGCGTCGCGGCCGGCGCTTGTGGCGCTCTGGCTCGTCTCGCTCGTCATTGCAACGATCGCGGCAGAGATCGCGCTGCTGCCGATTCAGGCCTCCGCGTTCCATCGCGTCACGCTCGCGGGCCTCGCGCTGAATCTCGTGGCGATCCCTGCCATGGCCGTGGTGCAGGTGGCCGGCATGGCAGCGGTCGCGGCGTCGCTCGCCGGGATTGACATGCTGTTGCCGCCGGCCGCGTGGGCGGCGAGATGCGGCGCGCGCGCGCTCGTCGATTCGGCAGCGCTGGTCGACGTGATGCCTGCCCTGACCTGGCGGGTGGCGGCGCCCCCGGTGTGGCTGGCCGCGTGTTACGGCGCGGCGTGCGCCCTCATCGCCTGGCGCCGCTGGCCGCGTCTGCAGCGCGGGTTCGGCTCAGTCGCGCTGGTGTGCGGCGCGGCCATCGCCTCGTCGGGGGCGGAGCGCGCGCCGCCCGATCGCAGG
>JALYRV010000378.1 GCA_030855205.1 Acidobacteriota bacterium
ACGCCGCCCGTTTCGGAGCAGGTGCTGCCGGTGCAGCCACCGTCCCGGGAGGGCGCGGAACAGGGAATGCAGCGCGACTATCTGCTGTATCCATCCGCGGAAGCCATACTCGGCGAGCTGCTCCCGTTGTACGTGCGCAACACTGTGTACCGCGCGCTGGCGGAGTCGAACGCGGGCGAGCAGGGCGCGCGCCGGACGGCGATGAAGAACGCCACCGAGAACGCGAGCGAGATGATCAACGGACTACGCAGGACATTCAACCGCGCCCGTCAGGCGCAGATCACCCAGGAGATCGCCGAGATCGTCGGCGGTGCCGCGGGCTTACAGGGATAAGACATGGCTACTGCCGTCAAGAAAGAGAAGAGCGTCAAGACAGAGAAGAACATCGGACGCGTCGTGCAGGTCATCGGGCCCGTGCTCGACGTCGAGTTCGAGCCCGAAAATCTCCCGGAGCTGTACAACGCTCTGAGGATTCAGGCGACGACCGACTACGGCCAGGTGATCGATGTGACGTCCGAGGTGCAGCAGCACATCGGACGCAACCAGGTCCGCGCCGTCGCCATGTCCTCGACCGACTCTGTCGTTCGCGGAATGGAAGTCGTGGATACAGGCTCGGCGATCACGGTGCCGGTCGGCGCCGCGGCGCTCGGGCGCATCCTGAACGTGCTTGGCGAGCCCGTGGACAACGGTCCGCCGATTCCCGCCGACGTCGAGCGTTGGCCCATCCACCGCGCGGCGCCGAAGTTCTCCGCGCTCGAGCCCAAGACTGAAGTCTTCGAGACGGGCATCAAGGTCATCGACCTCATCGCTCCGTTCGTGAAAGGCGGAAAAATCGGACTGTTCGGCGGCGCTGGCGTCGGCAAGACCGTCGTCATCATGGAGTTGATCGCCAACGTGCAGAAGGGACACGGCGGAAAGTCCGTGTTCTGCGGCGTGGGCGAGCGCACCCGCGAAGGCAACGATCTGTACCTCGAGATGCAGGAGTCCGGCGTACTCGCTTCGACCGCGCTCATCTACGGCCAGATGAACGAGCCGCCGGGAGCGCGTCTCCGCGTAGGATTGTCGGGCCTCACCGTCGCCGAGTATTTCCGCGACGTCGAGAACGCCGACGTGCTGGTGTTCATCGACAACATCTTCCGCTTCACGCAGGCCGGCTCGGAAGTCTCGGCGCTGCTCGGCCGCATGCCGAGCGCCGTCGGCTACCAGCCGACGCTCGCCAGCGAGATGGGAGACCTGCAGGAGCGCATCACTTCCACCAAGTCCGGCTCGATCACGTCGGTGCAGGCCATTTACGTTCCGGCCGACGACATCACCGATCCGGCGCCGGCGACCGCGTTCGCCCACCTGGACGCGACAGTCGTTCTGTCGCGCGCGATCACCGAGCTCGGCATCTACCCGGCCGTCGACCCGCTCGCTTCTTCGTCGCGAATTCTTGACGCCCAGTACATCGGCGACCGGCACTACAAGGTCGCCACCGAAGTGCAGCGCATTCTGCAACGCTACAAGGAGCTGCAGGACATCATCGCGATTCTCGGAATGGACGAGCTCTCGGAAGACGACAAGAAGATCGTCGGCCGCGCGCGCCGTCTGCAGCGCTTCATGTCGCAGCCGTTCGCGGTCGCCGAGCAGTTCACCGGCATCACTGGCCGCTACGTCAAGCTGGAAGAGACGATCTCCTCGTTCGAGCGTTTGGTCGCCGGCGAGTTCGATCAGTATCCGGAGCAGGCATTCTTCATGGCCGGCGGAATCGACGACGTGATCGAGAAGGCCAACCAGATGGCGAAGGCCTAGCGGACGCAGATGTTAAAAGTCTCGGTCATCTCCCCGGAGGCCCTGCTGTTCGAGGGTGAGGCGACGTCGGTCGTCGCTCCCGCGTTCGACGGCTCGCTGGGCATCCTCACTGGTCACGCACCGATGGTGACCCTGCTCGGCAACGGCGAACTCCGCCTGGAAGGTGCCAGCTCGGGGGGGAAGCGGTTTACGGTTGATGGCGGATTTCTCCAGGTCGAGGACAACAACGTGCGCGTCGTCACTGAG
>JALYRV010000379.1 GCA_030855205.1 Acidobacteriota bacterium
CCGCTCGCCCGGTCGCGCGCCTACACGCTGTCGGGCGGGGAGCGCCGCCGCGTGGAGATCACCCGCGCGCTCGTGATGTCTCCCGTGTTCATGCTGCTCGACGAGCCGTTCGCCGGCATCGACCCCATCGCCGTCGCCGACATCCAGAGCATTATTTTTCATCTGAAGGCCAAGGGCATCGGCGTGCTGATCACCGATCACAACGTCCGCGAAACGCTCAAGATCACGGATCGGGCATACATCGTGCATGATGGGGTAATATTCAGGAGCGGGACGCCCGACAGCCTTGCGGCTGACGAAGACGTCAAACGCATTTACCTCGGGACGGATTTTCGCCTCGATTAATCGGCGGGCCAGACGGTCCGCCCGGCCAGACCCGGCCAGCGTTGTTTGCGTCGTTTGACTGATGGCGATTCAGCAGAAACTTCATACACGGCTCGTTCAAAAGCTCATACTCACGCCATCGCTCCAGCAGGCAATCAAGCTGCTGCCGATGTCGACGATTGAGCTCGCCGACCTGTTGAATCAGGAGATGGTCGAGAACCCGCTCCTCGAGGAAGTTCCCACCGAAGATCTCCAGCCCGCGGAAGCCGCCCCTGAAAAAACGGACGCCGAGAAGGCCGCCGCCGAAAAAGGGGACACCTGGGACGACGCCGACTACGAATACTTCTTCGGCGAGTATCTCGACGACGGCTATCGCCCGAAGGCCCCGCAGGAAGTCCGCGAGCTTCCCCCGATCGAAAACACGCTGTCGACGGCCAGCTCGCTGACCGATCATCTCGCCTGGCAGCTCGCCATGCAGACCGACGACGTGCTCAACCGCGAGATCGGCTCCGCCATCATCGGCAACCTCGATGACGACGGGTATCTCGTGGCGTCGATCGAAGAGATCGCCGACATGGGCGGATGGAAGATCGAGGAAGTCGAGAAGGCGCTGCAGTTCGTCCAGGGATTCGACCCGGTCGGCGTCGCGTCGCGCGACCTCCAGGAGTGCCTGCTGCTGCAACTGCGGCATCTCGGTCTCACCGACACGCCGGCCGAGCGCATCGTCGCCGACTATCTGCGCCTGCTGCAGAACCATCAGGTGCCCGAGATCGCGCGGCGGCTCAACATGTCGATCGACGACCTGAAGGAGCACATCGAGGTGATCCGGCATCTCGATCCGAAGCCGGGCTCGCGCTTCAACCCGTCGGCGTCGCAGTACGTGATTCCCGACGTCTATATCCTGAAGACGGAAGACGGCTACATCGCCACGCTGAACGAGGAGGGGCTGCCGCAACTGCGCATCAGCCCCGTCTATCGGCGGCTGCTCGACAAGAGCGGCGAGAACACGGAAGAGACGCGCGCCTACGTCAAAGACAAGTTCCGCTCGGCGCTGTGGCTGATCAAGTCGGTGGACCAGCGGCAGAAGACGATTCTCAAGGTCGCGACGAGCATCATCACGTTCCAGAAGGAATTCCTCGATCTCGGCATCGAGCACCTGCGGCCGCTCGTATTGCGCGACGTGGCCAACGACATCGGCATGCACGAGTCGACCGTCAGCCGCGTCGTCAACAACAAATACATGCACACCCCGCAGGGTGTGTATGAGATGAAGTATTTCTTCCACAGCGGAATCAGCAGCTCGTTCGGCGAAAGCGTGTCGTCGGTGACGATCAAGCAGCGCATTCGCCGGATCATCGAAGCCGAAGACGCCAAGCGCCCGCTCAGCGACTCGAAGATCGTGAGCATCCTTCAGAAGGAAGGGCTCATGCTGGCTCGGCGCACCATCGCGAAGTACCGCGAAGAGCTGAAGATTCCGACGTCCAATCAGCGAAAAGTTCTCTACTGAGGCACGCCGTCCATGCGCCTAGAGCTGACCGGTAAGAGCATCGACATCACGCCGGGCATCCGGCAACTCGTCAACACCCGCCTCGCACGCGTCGAGCGGCTGCTTGGCCGCGCCGCCATCTCCTGCCAGTGCGTGCTGTCGCAGCAGAAGTATCTCAATCGCGCCGATCTCACGGTGCATGCCGCCGGCGACCACGTGTT
>JALYRV010000380.1 GCA_030855205.1 Acidobacteriota bacterium
CCTCGGCGATCCGGCGCCGCGCCTCATCGCTCGGCGCCTCGTCGCGCGCCGGCTGCGCCGCGGCCGTGAAGCGCTGATCGATGTAGCGCTCGATGCGCAGACTGCCGGTGATGAACTCGATCACGGCGGGATCGACCCGCTCGTGCTGCGGGTCCGCCGCGACCCGCGCGCGCCAGAGCTGCAACGCGGCGTCGATCTCTGCCTTCGCAGGAGGCGCCGGCGCATAGCGCGCGATCTCGCCGAGTACGAGCGTCCGATCGATCATCCATTCGAGCACGCCGGCCTCATCGCGGCCCGCGTCGGCGGGACGCAGTGACGCGATCACGCCGGACGGCTCGAGCAGCCGCAAGCGCATCACCTGCCGAACATCCGAGAGAAAGATGGGCTCGCCCGCCACGACCGCTGCAAGGCGATCGACGAGCTGCACGGACGGCGCCGGAGCAACGAGGCACGCGCCGGCCATGACGGCAATGAACATCAGAAGGCCTGCCCGAACGAGAAATGCCACTCGGAGCGGTGCTCGCGGCGATTCGGAAACGTCTGACGATCGAGTTTGAATCCGAGATCGACACGCAGCGGGCCAATCGGCGACTTGTAACGCAGACCGAGCCCCGCGGTCGGGCGCAGGCGCAGGACATCGAAATCGCTGGCGCGCGCGAATACGTTGCCGGCATCGAGGAACGCCACCGCGCCGATGTCTTTCCAGGCGGGCATGCGAAGCTCGCCGTTGAGCACGAGCATGGCGTTGCCGCCGTTCGACAAGCCGAAGTCGTTGAGGATCTCCGGCACGCCTAGACGATCGAGCTGGAAGCCGCGCACCGTCGTGCTGCCACCCGAGAAGAAGCGCTCGCTCGCGGGCAGCTCGCGGACTTCGACCTCGGTCGAGAGCACCCGCGCGCGCGTCGTCACCGTGCGCGCGAAGCCCTGTGCGAGTCCGAGCCTCGCCCCCGCGGCCAGCACCACGCGCCGCGTGCCCGGCAGCCGCTGGAAATAGAACCCCTGCGCGAACGACTTCACGAAGCCGACTTCCGATCCGAGCGCGCGCGGCGCGAGGTCCACGTCGACGCCGAGCAGCATGCCGCGCTCGGGGTCGACCGGATCGTTGCGCGTGTCGCGATACACGGCGCCCGACAGGATCGACAGGCGGAACTGCGGGAAGAGGCGGTCGATCAGGAGCCGCTGATCCTCGGCGATGTTCTGATCGCTCAGCGTCGTGTACGTGAGCGCGTAGCGTCCGCTGACGCGCAGAGACGGAGAGAGACGCTTGAGGGCTTCGGCGGCAAGCGATCGCCGGTTGAAGCTGAACGTCGTGCGCACGGCTTTCTCCAGGCCCGCGCTCACGAGCACGTCCGCGTCGAACCTGAAGGCGCGCGGCTCGCGGTAGCTGCCGACGAGGCGATATTCGCTGATCCCGAACCCGCGGCCGTCGCGAGCAGGATCATCGGGCACATCGTCGCGGCCGAGACTGACGCGCGTGAACAGACTCACCGCGCGGTTGCCGCCCGCGATGTTGCGCCGCGTGATCTCGAAGAAGCCGCGCGGGCTGATCTCGGTGCGATCCTCCGTCCCGCCCCCCTCGACGGCGCGCGCGCGTTCCTGCACCTCCAGCCCGCCGCCATACCCAATCGTCGTCGCCGGCGCTTCCTCGAGCGTGACGATGAGATCGACCGACGCGGACCCGGGGCGGCGCGGTCCCTCCGCAATCCGCACGCGGCGAAACAGCCCGAGCGCGCTCAACCGGCGCTGGCTCTCGACGATGTCGGACAGACCCAGTGCGCTGCCCTGACGCAGCGTCAGCTCGTCGAGGATGGTCTGCGTATCGGTGCGCTGGTTGCCGACGATGATGACGCGGTCGACGACGGTCTGCAGTCCCTCTGTCACGGCCACGGTGAGCGAGACGCCGGTGCGTGCGGTGTCGAATGCGGGGGTGAGGGTGAGTGCGGCCTGCTGGTAGCCGCGGTCGAGATACGCGCGGAGCATGGCATCGCGATCGGCCGGCAGGTACGGCACGTAGAACG
>JALYRV010000043.1 GCA_030855205.1 Acidobacteriota bacterium
GGCCGACCCTCGCGCGCTGCTGCTCGCGGCGCTCGACTCCCACACCTTTCCCCGCGACATCGACGTCATCGCCGCAGGCAAAGCCGCGCCCGCGATGCTGCGCGCCTTCGCGGAGCGATACAGCACCGCGCGCACCATCGTCGCAGCGGGATCGCATCCGCTGCCCGATGAGCGCAGCGTTGCCGCGGGGGAGCAGGCGCTGGCGCTGGCAGACGCGGCACGCGCGTCCGGCCGCGAGTTCGTCGTGCTGCTGTCTGGCGGCGCGTCGGCCATGCTGTCGGCCCCCGCCGGCGGCCTCTCGCTCGAGATGAAGCGCGGCGTCACAGAGCGTCTGTTATCGGCCGGCGTGCCGATTCACGAGCTCAACGCTGTGCGGAAGCACCTTTCGCGCATCAAGGGCGGCCGGCTGGCGAGGGATCTGACGTGCACGACATTCGCGCTGAGCGACGTGACCGACGATGACCCCGCCGCGATTGGATCCGGTCCCACCGTCGCCGATGGCTCGACGCTGGATGACGCGCGGCGGGTGCTCGAGCGCACCGGTGTCGCGCGCGACATGCCCGAGGTGCTAGCCGCGATCGCACGGGCGGGGGAGACACCGAAGCCGGGCGACCCTGCGCTGGCGCGGTCGCGGTATGTGCTGATCGGAGGGCGGCGCACGGCGATGGACGGCGTGGCGGACGCGGCGCTGGCGCGCGACTTCGCGGCGATCACCTTCGACGAGCCGATCACGGGCGACGCTTCGGCAGCGGGGCGCGCATTCGCAGCGAGGGCGCTCGGCGCGGCGCGCCGCATCGGCGGACAGGCCGTCGTCATTGCCAGCGGAGAGACGACGGTGCAGGTGCGCGGCGAGGGGGTTGGCGGACGCAATCAGGAGTTTGCCCTCAGCGCCGCGATGGAGATCGCGAGCGCGAGCGCAAGGATGACCCTTGCCGCCGTCGGAACGGACGGCGTGGACGGTAACTCGCATGCGGCGGGTGCCGTGGTGGACAGCACGACCGTTCTGCGCGCGCGCGAGGCGGGCTTCGACATTCGCGGCGTCCTGGCCCGCAACGACTCGAGTGCGCTCTTCACGGCTCTCGACAACCTCATCGTCACCGGCCCAACGGGCACGAACGTCGGGGACGTCTTTATCGCTATGATTGACGGATGACGCAATCCCGACTCGGACTCGTCGCTCTTGTGCTGGTGATCGTGGCGTTTCTCGGCGGGCTGTTCATGGGGCGTTCCGGCCGGGCTGAGACGGACAAGGCCCGCACGCAGGCCGAACTGCAGGTCGATCTCAACCGCGCGCGCGTGGCGATGCTGCACGGCCGCCTCGAGATCGTGAGCAGCAACTTCGGGCAGGCCAGCCAGCAGTTCGACGCGGCGCGCGCGCCGCTCGAAGCCGCGCGCGATCGGCTCAACGCGGCCAACCGGAGCGCGGAAGCGGGGCGCATCGATGCGGCGCTGGTCGCGGCATCAGAAGCGCAGAAGCTGGCGCTTGCGCTCAATCGCGAGGCGGATGCCAAGGTCGCAGAAGCGCTGCGGCTGCTCGACGGGATTCAGTAGACGAGGGCCGGAGCGGACGCCCCGGCCCGCACGGGTTAGCGGACGATGGTCGCCGTCGCGTCGAGCGTGACCTTGCGGTCGGTCAGCGGATCGGAGGCCTGCACGATGACCGTCGATTTGCCGTTGATCAGCACAACATCGACTGTCTGATTCAACGGGCTGCCGCGCCGGGCGACGTCAGTGCCCTCCTGAGCCGCGGGCGCGTACTCGACCGTGATGTTGGTCCGGATGCGATCACCGTCCACTTTCCAGATCCGCGCATCGGCGTTGAGTGAGACCTGGTACCAGGTGGCGTTGGCGTTGGGCGCCTCCAAGTTGCTGCTCGACCGCACACGCCCGCTGCCGCCGTCCGCGAGCAGCAGAGTGATGACCTTTTTGATCGGCTGTCCGCCGCCGCTCTGATCGGTGATCGTCAACTCGAGCCGAACGTTGGTCATCGAGAGGCTCGAGGAGGATCGGCCAATCGGGTTGACTACGGTATTGGTTCCGCGACCCTGTCCCTGTCCCTGACCCGATCCGGCGGTCGTCGTCTGCGCCGCTCCCGAGTCCTGCTGCGCCGACACCGGCGCGAGCAGCGCCGCCATCGCGACCATCACTGCAATACTGAAACGCTTCATGGTTTCTCCCTCTGTGTCTGTGACCCGCCGGAACCCGGCAGATCGTTTACTTTGAGCGGCGCGGGTCCCGTCAGCGCGGGAATGGAGCAGGCCGCGGGTTCGATCGATTTCATCTCGATGTCGGACGGCCCGTGGAGCGCGTCGATCTCGTAGATCGCCGGAAGCTCAGCGATCGCGGCCGAGCGCCCGGTGACCCGGCTGCCGCGTCGCGCGGCGCGAGGTGTGTGCACCGCCAGAGTCGCGGGAGTGGAAGCCGCCGCCGTTCTCTCCGGCGTGCTGGCCGACACTGGAGGCGTTGCGAGTGCCGTCACGGGCGCGGACGTCTGCGACGGAGTCCCGCCGCGCATGATCACCGCCGCCATCACGACGGCGGCAACCGGCACACCCGCCAGCGCGACGCGCACCCAGAATCCGGCGGCCACCGGCGCTTTCTCGTCGAGCCGCGCTGCCACCCGCGCCGCAAATCCCGCGCGCGGCCCGTCACCTTCCGTCATGCCCGATGCGACGCGCATGACCATGTCTTCACGAGGCGCATCGAGCCTCGCCATGACGCGGTCGGCAAACCGGGGGCGCGGCTGCCCGGAGGTCATGTCACGCGCGACGCGATCGATCGCGCCGTTCATGATTCCCCCCCGGTCCTGCGCACGCCGTCCATGCGATCGAGCTTCTCGCGCACGATGCGGCGTGCTTCCGACACGCGCCATTTCACCGTCCCGATCGGGATGGCCAGCATCCTTGCAATCTCTTCGTAGCGGTACTCGCCCGACGCCGCCAGCAGCAGCGGGTCACGCAGCTTCTTTGGCAGCGCATGAATCAGCCGGCGAGTCGCCTGCGCCGCGCTCTTCGCGAGCGCCGCTGTCTCGGGCGACGGTCCGTGATCGGGGGAGTCCTCGACGGTCCACGCCGGGGCGTCTCCCTGCGGCGCGGCTCCCGGGTTGACGAGCTTCAGCCAGCTTTTCAACCCGCGGCGCCGGTCAAGCGCCTTGCGCCAGACGATCGAGAGCAGCCAGGGCCTGAAGCGGTCGTCGTCGCGTAGATGCTCGAGGTTGCGCCACGCCGAGATGAATCCGTCCTGGGCGGCGTCCTCGGCCTCCTCCGGGCGCCCGAGCGCCGCCATGGCCACCCTCCAGGCGCTCTGCTGGTGGCGTCCGACGAGACCCGCGAAGGCGTCGCGGTCCCCCTGGCGGGCCAGGCGTACCAGCCGTGCGCTCTCGAGGTCGACCTCCGCAACAGCCGGCCCGGCCGCCATCGGCTCGAGCTCTGGCACAGCCTCCGCCCCACCGGGCACCGCCGCCCGGACGAGGGATTCCACTGCGAGGTCAGCCACGTCCACGTCCCATAGACCCGCCATTCTGCACTCGGGTTGGACTATTCCACGGTTACACTTTCAGTCGATGCTTTCGAACGAACAGATCCTGAAGCTGATCCGCGAGAAAGTCGATCACCCCGCGACCGTCCAGGAGCTCCTTCAGAAACTCAAGATTCCCAAGACGGAGCGCCCCGCCTTCACGCGCCGCCTCACGGCCCTGGTCGACGCCGGCGAGCTGGTCGAAACGAGCCGCGGCAAACGGTTCGGCGTCCCCGACCGCATGAATCTGGTCGTCGGGCGCGTCTCGACCTCGCCGCGCGGGTTCGCGTTCGTCACGCCGGATCGGGCCGGCGACGAGTTCGCGGGGGACATCTACATCGCCGGCACCTATCTCAACGAAGCCGTGCACGGCGACCGCGTGCTCGCGCGCGTCGACCACGTGCGCGACGGGCGCGCCGAAGGGCGCATCATCCGCGTGGTCGAGCGCGGCAGCGAGCAGATCGTCGGCCGCTACGACGAGGACGATGCGAAGCAGGGATTCGTGTCTCCGTTCGACCGCCGCCTGCTGATGGACGTGCAGATTCCGCGCGGTGAGGAGAACGGCGCGACGGCGGGGCAGATGGTCACCGTCGCGATCACGCGCTGGCCCACCGATCGCCGCGGCGCGCTCGGACGCGTCATCGAGGTGCTCGGCAACATCGAGGACCCCGGCGTCGACACCCAGATCATCATTCGCAAGTACGGCATTCGCGACTCGCACGATCCCGCCGCCATTGAAGAGGCGCGCCGGCTCGGCGGCTCCGTGCAGGAGAAGGATCTCGCGGCGCGCACCGACTTCCGCCGCGTGCCGACCGTCACGATCGACGGCGAGGACGCGCGCGACTTCGACGATGCGATCACGATCGAGCGGCTGCCCAACGGCAACTTCTGGCTCGGCGTGCATATCGCGGACGTCGCACACTACGTGCAGGAAGGATCCGCGCTGGACGAGGACGCGTACGAGCGGGCCACGTCGGTCTATTTCCCCGAGCGCGCCGTCCACATGTTTCCGTCGGAGCTGTCGACGGGCCTCTGCAGTCTCAATCCGAACGTCGACCGCCTCTCGCAGTCAGTGCAGATGGAGGTGAACCGCCGCGGGCACGTCGTCAACTACGAGTTCCACGACGGCGTGATTCACAGCGATGCGCGCATGACCTATACCAAGGTGAACGCGATCCTGACGGGGAAGGACACGCCGGAAGGGCAGCAGCTGCGCGAGGAAAACCGCGAGCTCGTGCCGATGTTCGAGATGATGGGGGAGTTGTTCGAGATCCTCAACGGCGCCCGGCGCCGGCGCGGATCGATCGACTTCGACATGCGCGAGTCGAAGCTGATGCTCGACGATGAGGGGATGGTCGAAGCGATCATCGCGACCGAGCGCAACATCGCGCATCGCCTGATCGAGGAGTTCATGCTGCTGGCCAACGAGACCGTGGCCGGCCATCTCGACTCGAACAGCGTGCCGTCGCTCTATCGCATTCACGAGGAACCCGATCCGGTGAAGGTCGAGGCGTTCGAGGAGTTCATCTCCTCGTTCGGCTACTCGCTGACGGCCCCCTCCAACAATCTGCATCCGAAACATTTCCAGAAGCTGATCGAGAAAATGCGCGGCAAGCCGGAGGAGCGTCCCATTGCGTTCCTGATGCTGCGCACGATGCAGAAGGCGCGCTACGATCCCGCCAACCTCGGGCACTTCGGCCTCGCGGCCGACACGTACACGCACTTCACGTCGCCCATCCGCCGGTATCCCGATCTCGTCGTGCACCGGTCGCTTCGTGAAGCGCGCCGTCCGATGACCGAGGCGCGGCGCGAAGAACTCACCGACGACCTCCCCGAGATCGCGCGCCACACGTCGGAGCGCGAGCGCCGGGCCGCCGACGCCGAGCGCGAGCTGGTGCAGTGGAAGAAAGTCCGCTTCATGGCCGACAAAGTGGGCGACGAGTTCGACGGCTACGTCACCGGCGTCAGCGCCTTCGGCGTCTACGTTGAGCTGATCGAGCACTTCGTCGAAGGGCTCGTGCACGTCTCGACGATGGCCGACGACTATTACCGGTTCATCGAGCGGGCGCACATCCTGCGCGGGGAGAATCAGGGGCGCGTGTTCAGGCTCGGCGATCGCGTGCGCGTGCAGGTCGTGCGGGTCGACATGGAGCGGCGCCAGCTCGATCTCGGTATTGCCGACATCCTCAATGCGCTGCGCGCGACCGACAGCCGCGCGCCGCGCCGCAGCAAAGCGAAGCCGAAGGACGAGGCGCGGGCGCATGGCGCCGGCGCGAAGGGGGCGCGCGCGAAGGTCCGCAACGGACGGCCGGGCAAGCGAGAGCGCGCGTTCAAGAAGGCCGTCGGCAAGGGACGCCGCTGAATCCGTCCCCCGACTCGCGCTCGCTCGTGATCGGCACCGCCGGTCACATCGATCACGGCAAGAGCGCGCTCGTGCTGGCGCTGACCGGCACGGATCCCGACCGCCTGAAGGAAGAGAAGGCGCGCGGGATCACCATCGATCTCGGCTTCGCGCACTACCAGCAGGACGACCTCAACGTGGCGATCGTCGACGTGCCGGGGCACGAGCGATTCGTGCGCAACATGCTCGCGGGCGCCGGCGGCCTCGACGCCGTGCTCCTGATCGTCGCGGCCGACGAGGGTGTGATGCCGCAGACGCGCGAGCATTTCGCCATCTGCCGGTTGCTCGGCCTGTCGAAGGGGGTGGTCGCGCTCACGAAGTGCGATCTCGCGGACGAAGACATGCGCGCCCTGGCGATGTCCGATGTGCGCGAGCTGATCGACGGCAGCTTTCTGGACGGCGCCGCTGTGGTGCCGGTCTCGGCGCGGACAGGTGAGGGGCTCGACGAGCTGCGCGCGGCGATTGCCGTGCTGGCCGCGGACGGGGGACGCCCCTCGTCCGGGCCGCCGCGGATGCCGATCGACCGCGCGTTCACGATCAAGGGCTTCGGCACCGTCGTCACCGGCACGCTCGTCTCGGGCGTCCTCGAGGACGCCGGCGAGTATGTGCTCATGCCGGCGGGGAGGCCGGTGCGCGTGCGCGGGCTGCAGTCGCACGGCGAGATGCGCGAGCGCGTGGGAGCGGGCCGCCGCCTGGCGGTCAACATCGGAGGCCTCGAGGTCGGCGAGATTCGCCGGGGCGACACGGTGACCGTGCCGGGCGCATTCACGCTCACGCGCCGCTTCGACGCGCGGCTCGAGAACGACTCGCCGCGCCCGATCCGCAACGGCGCTCGCGTGCGCGTGTATCAGGGTACGAGCGAGTCGCTGGGGCGGATCACGCTCGGCGCGGAACATTCTTCCTCTTCCCCGCTCGCGGCGCTCGAGCCGGGCGCGCGCGCGTTCGCCCGCGTCCGTCTCGAGACGCCCGCCGTCCTTACGCGCGGCGATCGCTTCGTCATCCGCAGCTACGCGCCCCTCGCCACGATCGGCGGCGGGGTGGTGCTCGATCCCGAGCCGGGCCGCGCACCGGTGCGCAGCGCGCGCGCCGCCGCGCGCTTCGCGAAGCTGGAAGCGGGAAGTGGTGTGGGCGCGATGGTCGAGGATGCCGGGGCGCGCGGCCTGATTCTCGAGGAACTCACGTCGCGCGCGGGACTCAGGCACGACGAAGTGCAGGCCGTGACCGCGTCGCTCGGCGCGAGCGTCGTGCGCCTTGGCGAGCGTCTGATCGATGCGGCGGTGGCCGCGCGGCTCGAGGCGCGCGTGCTCGAGAGCCTGCGCCAGCATCATGCCGCCACGCCGCTGTCGGACGGGATGCCCCGCCAGGAACTCCGCGAGCGCGCGCTGCCGGGCGTGCCGCACGACATCGCGGCGGCGGTCCTTGCGCGGCTCGAGCAGGCAGCCCGTATCGCGGGACGCGAGCGGCTCGCACTCGCCGGTCACCGTCTGTCGATGACGCCCGATGAGGCGTTGCTCGCCGAGGCGATTCTGGACGGCGCGCGCACTGCCGGTTATCAGGCGCCCGACGCGGCGCAGATCGCCGCCGCAACCGGGCGTCCGCTCGACGCGGTGCAGCGGATTGCCGCACTGCTCGTGCGGCAGAAGCAGATCGTGCGCCTCGACACGTTGCTGTACCACCCCGAGACGCTCGCGCGCCTCAAGGCCGACGTGCGCGCCCTGGGTTCACTGGATGTGGCGGTGTTCAAGACGCGCTACGGCGTCACGCGGAAGTTCGCGATCCCGATGCTGGAGTATCTCGATCGGGAGCGCGTCACCCGCAGGGTTGGAGACAAGCGGGTCGTGCTCTAGCGCTTCGTGTGGTCGTGGGGTTCGTCGCCGCGAATCCCGTCCTTGAAATTCCGGATGCCCTTGCCGATGCCGCCGCCGATCTGCGGCAGGCGCGTGGCGCCGAAGATCAGGATGATGATGAACAGAATGATCAGCAATTCCCAGATACCTATGGGTCCCATGGCACGATTCTATCATTCGGCTCAGCCATGAGCCGTCTATTTGCCATCGCCGGGCTGCTGATGCTCGGGCAGTTCACCTCGACCGTCAACCAAATCGAGATCTACGCCAGCGTGACCGACGCCGCGGGCCGTCCCGTCCGTGGCCTGTCGGCGGAGGACTTCGAAGTACGCGAAGACGGCGTCGCGCAGCGCGTGACGGTGTTCTCAGAAGGCAACTTTCCGCTCGCCGCAGCCATCGCCGTCGACTCGAGCTTCAGCATGACCGGCGAGCGGCTGGCCGTCGCGAAGTCGTCCGCGCGGGTCTTCCTCGGCGCGCTCGAGCCCGCCGATCAGTCGATGATTATCGCGATTGGCGGACGCGCCCAGGTCATCGCGCCGCTCTCGCAGGACCGGCAGGCGCAATACCGCGCGCTCGACACACTCAGGACGTGGGGGACGACGAGCCTGCACGACGCGATCATCGCTGCTATCGACGCGCTGCAGCCGGCGGCGGGGCGCCGCGCGCTCGTACTGCTGTCGGACGGCGACGACCGCTACAGCGAGGCCGCGGTCAACGACGTCCTTGCGCGCGCGCGCCGATCCGATGTCATGATTTACCCCGTCGCGCTCGGCCGCCGCCCGTCGCCGCTCTTCACGCAGCTCGCGCAACTGACGGGTGGCCGCGCCTACCATCAGCGCGATACACGCAAGCTTCCAGAGACGCTGCGCGCCATCGCCGAGGAGCTGCGCCGGCAGTATCTGATCGGCTACACGCCGGCCACAGCCTTCGCCGCCGGCCGCGCGCAGTGGCGCGACATCGACGTGCGCGTCACGCGTCCGCGCGTGACGGTGGCCAGCCGCGACGGATACTATGCGGGACAGGATCCAAGATGACACACCCACTTGTACTCGCGCTGTTCGACGACCCCTCTGCCGCCGCGCGCGCGGCCGCCTCGCTCCATGACGGCGGCGTCGAACGCAACGACCTATCGGTGATCGCGCGTTCGCATGCCGAAGAGGTCGCGGCCGCGCACGCGCTCGATGCCACACCCGGGGTCGAAATGGAAGACTCGCTGCCGGCCTCGCGGCTCGGTGAGCTGGGCGCGCACGTGCTGGCCGCCATGGCGCTCGTGATGCCGGGCATCGGTCCCGTCGTGGCCGGCGGCCCACTTGCGGCGGAGCTGGGCGAGGCGGCCGGGCACGCGGCGGGCAGCCTGGCCGACCGGCTCGAGCATGCGGGCCTCAGCCGCACCGATGCCGATATCGTCGAAGCCGCCGTCGAGAAGGGAAGCTGGCTGATCGGCGTCCACGTGCGAGTCGGAACGCCGGAGGATGCGGCCGCGAAGCTATCGGCCGCGGGAGCACGCGCCGTCCACCTCGGCTCCTGGCCTGGCTGACGGGCCAAAAGGAGTGCAGCGGCGTCTTAGTTTGGTGACGCCTGACGGCGCGCTGTGCGGCTTTCCAGAGCAAATCGACTGGCAGCCGGGGCACTGCGCTTGCAGGTTGGCACTTGAGAGGGTCGTCCACACAAGCGACAATAGATGGCATACATGCAGTCAGCAGCTCAAGGCGGCGCGCCTGTCACGCCGCCACCCGCGACACCGCCGCCGCTCCGCGGGGAAGTTGCGTCCGGCTGGCTGACCGATCGCCCCTATCAGAACGATCAGCGTGAGAAGCGGTTCGGCGGCGCGGTCGGCACGTCCATAGTGCTGCACCTCGCGGGGGCGCTGCTGCTCGTCGTGTTCATGACCGTCGTGCCCGACGCCACGAACATCCTGAAGGACGATCGCGCCGACATCGTCTACGTCTTCACGCCTGGCCCTGGGGGAGGCGGCGGAGGTGGCGGCAATCGGTCGCCCGATCCCCCGAAAAAAGTCGAGCTCGAAAAGCCGAAGCCCGTGGTTTCCGCGCCGGTGCCGGTCCCGAAGCCTGTCGTCGATCAGCAGGTGCAGATCCCGCTTCCGCCGATCACCACGCAGGCCCCGGTGTCGACGCCCGGCGCCATGACCAGCCTCTCGACGCCGTCGCTCGGATCGGGTACCGGTGGCGGCGGCGGCACCGGACGCGGCACGGGCACGGGCGAAGGCACGGGCTCTGGCGAGGGCCCCGGCTCGGGCGGCGGGACTGGCGGCGGCGTGTATCGCCCGGGCTCGCTCGTCACCAACCCCGAAGTCCTCTACGAGAAGAAGCCGACGTACACCGCCGAAGCGATGCGCGCGAAGATTCAGGGCGAGGTCGAGATCGAAGGCGTGGTCATGCCTGACGGCACGCTCGCCAACCCGCGCATCGTGCGGTCACTCGACAAGTCGTTCGGTCTCGACCAGAAGGCGCTCGAGGCGGTCAAGCTGTGGCGCTTCAAGCCGGGCGTGCTCAGGGCCACCGGTGAGAAGGTGCCGATCCTCGTGACCATCGCGCTCACGTTCACGCTACGCTAGCGTCTCTGGCGCCCACGCTCCTCTCCTCGCACTCGTCGTCCGAGCTTTCCATCATGCTCGGCCCGCGCCGCGCGTATGCGCGGCTCGAGCCTCCCTCGCCGTACTACATCGCTGGATACATCGCCTGGTTCGCCGCAACGCTCGCCGTCGCGGGCGCTGTGAGCGCAACGGCGCGCGTCACGGTGCCGCTGGTCGTGAGCCTCGCGGCCAGCTGGATGTTCGTGCCGGTCGTGCACGTGCTCGTGGGCGCGCTGATCGTGCGGTCGGCGGCCGCGCCGCGCGTGCCGCGTTCGCGCGCGCTGGCGATGCTGCTGATGGGGCACGCGCCGTGGACGCTCTGGCTGTTGACGGCGTCGATGCTCACAGCCATCGGCGGCTATGCGCTCTATCCGGTCGCGGTTGCGCTCGCGTTCGTTCCGCTCGTGCTGACCGCGCGCATCGTGCAGGCCTTCTGTCTCGATGTGCTCGGCGTCACGTGGAGGGGTGCGTTGTGGCGCACCGCCGCGCATCAGGGCATCACGTGGATCATCGCGGCAATTTACGCCGAGAAGGCGGTCGGTCTTCTCGCCCGTCTTCCGTGGGGCGCGCAGTGAGCCTGACGCGCTTGCTCGCGGCCGGCCTTGTCGCCGCGGGCGCGGCGCTTGGATCTCTCGTCGATACGGGCGGCCCCACCGAGCCTCGTCGCGCGGGAGCCTATTTCGTGGTCGCCGCGGATTTCCATGTGCACGCCTTCCCTGGCGACGGATCGCTGCCGCCCTGGGAGATCGCGCGCGAGGCCGGACGGCGAGGGCTCCACGCTGTGGTCGTGTCGAATCACAACCAGACGCGCGCGCCGCGTTTCGGCGCGTGGCTTCGCCGCGAGGGGCTCCCGCTGCTCATTCCCGCGCAGGAGATCACGACCCCTGCGTTCCACATTGTCGGCGTGGGTGTGACATCGACGATCGACTGGCGGCTGCCGGGCGCTGACATCATTCGCGCGGTGCAGGCGCAGGGGGGCGTGGCGATTGCCGCGCATCCCGTGCGCGCGTCGTGGAAGGGGAGTGACGAGATGCTCGCGCTCCTCGACGGCGCAGAGGTCGCCCATCCACTGACCGCCTTGCGCGTGACCGGCCGCAGCGACCTGACGGCGTTCTTCATGCGCGCGCGGACGATCAATCCGGACATCGCGCCGATTGGCTCGTCCGACTTTCACATGATCCATCCGCTCGCGGCGTGCCGGACCTACGTGTTTGCCGAATCGGTGACCGTCGCGGGCGTGCTCGACGCCGTCCGCGCCGGGCGCACCGTCGCGCAGGATCAGGACGGCGTGCTCTACGGCGCGCCGGCGCTGACGCTGCTGCTGGATCCTCTCGACCTGTCACATGGCGCGCAGGGCCGCCGATCGCTCCGGCTGCTCTCGATCGGCTTAGCCTTCGCGGGCATGCTGATGCTGCTTGTGCGCCGTTAAAAAACGAACGGCCTGGCGCTTTCGCACCAGGCCGCCCGCATTCAATCTTCAATCTTCAATCCGAAGATCGTCAATCTCCAATCGATTTAGTACATCCCGCCCATGCCGCCACCGCCGCCGCCCTGCATCGGCGATTCCTTCTTGTCGTCAGGAATGTCGCAGACCATGGCTTCGGTCGTGAGCAGCAGCGAGGCGATCGATGCCGCGTTCTGCAGCGCCGAGCGGACGACCTTCGTCGGGTCGATGACGCCGGCCTTCACGAGGTCCTCGTAGGTGTCGGTCGCGGCGTTGTAGCCGAACTCGACCTTGTCGCTCTCGCGCACCTTCGCCACGACGATGGAGCCTTCCATGCCGGCGTTGGTCGCGATCCAGCGCATCGGGGCCTCGATGGCCTTGCGGATCAGGTCGACGCCGACCTTCTGGTCGCCTTCGACCTTGAGCGAGTCGAGCACCTTGCCCGCGCGCAGCAGCGCCGTGCCGCCGCCGGGGACGATGCCTTCTTCGACGGCCGCCTTCGTGGCGTGCATCGCGTCTTCGACGCGGGCCTTCTTCTCCTTCATCTCGGTCTCGGTGGCCGCACCGACCTTGATGACGGCGACGCCGCCCACCAGCTTCGCGAGGCGCTCCTGCAGCTTCTCGCGGTCGTAGTCAGACGTGGTCTCTTCGACCTGCGCGCGAATCTGCTTCACGCGGCCCTCGACGGCGCTCTGGCCGCCGGCGCCTTCGACGATCGTCGTGTTGTCCTTGTCGACGGTGACCTTCTTGGCCTTGCCGAGATCCTCGAGCTTGATGTTCTCGAGCTTGATGCCGAGGTCTTCCGTGATCGCCTTGCCGCCCGTGAGGATCGCGATGTCCTCGAGCATGGCCTTGCGGCGGTCGCCGAAGCCCGGCGCCTTGACGGCCGTCGCCTGCAGCGTGCCGCGCAGCTTGTTGACCACGAGGGTCGCGAGCGCTTCGCCGTCGACGTCTTCCGCGATGATCACGAGCGGCTTGCCCGCGCGGGCGACCTGCTCGAGCAGCGGCAGGAGATCCTTCATCGAGCTGATCTTCTTCTCGTGGATCAGGATGACGGGATTCTCGAGCACGACTTCCATGCGCTCCGGATCCGTCACGAAGTAGGGGGAGAGGTAGCCGCGATCGAACTGCATGCCCTCGACGACCTCGAGCGAGGTCTCCATCGAGCGCGCTTCCTCGACCGTGATCACGCCGTCCTTGCCGACCTTGTCCATCGCTTCCGCGATGATGTTGCCGATGGTGTCGTCGCTGTTGGCCGAAATGGTGCCGACCTGGCCGATCATCTTGCCGCTGACTTCCTTCGACATCTTCTTGAGCTGCGCGACGATGGCCTCGACGGCCTTCTCGACGCCCTTCTTGAGCTCCATCGGGTTCGCGCCCGCCACGACGTTCTTCGCGCCTTCGCGGTAGATCGCCTGCGCCAGCACGGTCGCCGTCGTCGTGCCGTCGCCGGCCGTGTCGGACGTCTTGCTCGCGACCTCGCGCACCATCTGGGCGCCCATGTTCTCGAGCGCGTCCTTCAACTCGATCTCCTTGGCGACGGTGACGCCGTCCTTGGTGATCGTGGGGGACCCGAATTTCTTGTCGAGGACGACGTTGCGCCCCTTGGGACCGAGGGTGACCTTCACCGCGTCGGCCAGCGCGTTCACGCCGCGGAGGATCGCCTGACGCGATTCCTCACCATAGATAATCTGCTTAGCCATTTACTTTCCCTCCACGACGCCGAGAACTTCTTCCTCACGCATGATGAGGAACTCGTCTCCATCAAGCTTGATCTCCTGTCCGGCGTACTTGCCGAAGAGGATGGTGTCGCCGACCTTGACGTCGAGCGGCGTGATCTTGCCGTCCTTCTCGAGCTTGCCTTTGCCGGCGGCGATAACTTTGCCCTGCTGGGGCTTTTCCTTGGCGGTGTCCGGGATGATGATCCCGCCGACTTTCTGTTCGCCTTCTTCGAGGCGGGTGACGATGATGCGGTCGTGGAGCGGTCTGACCTTCATGGGTCTGTGAGTCCTTTCGTCTGGAAAAAATGTGTGGCCACGGGGGCCTGAATTGGCACTCGGTTGCTCTGAGTGTTAGCAGTCACCGTGGCCGACTGCTAATTGTAGGGGAGAGCGCGCGGGGGGTCAAGGGCGAGGGGAATCCGGCTCACGGCTCACGGCTGGCGCCGTGGGCCGTGTGCCGTGCGCCAGTCCTACTTCGGGACCGACGCGATCCAGCGGTCGACGCGCTGTTCGAGCAGGACGAGCGGCAGCGCCCCGCCGCCGAGAATCGTGTCGTGGAAGGCGCGAATGTCGAAGCGCGAGCCAAGGGCCGCTTCGGCCTTGCGCCGCAGCTCCTGAATCTTGAGCATGCCGATCTTGTAGCCGGTGGCCTGTCCCGGCAGGACCATGTAGCGGCGAATCTCCGAACGCGCCTGCGCTTCGGTCGTCGCGGAGTTGGCCAGGAAATACTGCACGGCCTGCTCTTGGGTCCAGCCCTTGGCGTGCAGGCCGGTGTCGACGACGAGACGGATCGCGCGCCAGATTTCCGATCCGAGACGGCCCATGCGCGAGTAGGGATCCTGATACGTCCCGGGCATTTCCCGCGCGAGCCACTCGGAGTAGAGTCCCCAGCCTTCCGAATATGCGCCGAACCCGGCCTGGCGCCGGAACGTCGGGACCCCCGTCAGCTCCTGCGCGATCGAGATCTGCATGTGATGGCCCGGCAGTCCCTCGTGATACGCGATGACCTCGAGCTCGCTCTTCGGCATCGCTTTCATGTCCGAGAGATGCGCGTAGTAGACGCCGGGCCGGCTGCCATCGGGCGTGCCCGGAAAATAGTGCTGAGCGGCGCCCGGCTGCTCGCGGAACGGCTCGACGCGCCGCACCACCAGGTCAGCCTTCGGCAGGATGCCGAAATACTTGGGCAGCACCGCCTTGATCTTGTCGATGGCTGCCGTGGCATCCTTGATATACGCTTGGCGCCCTTCGTCGGTGTTCGGATAGTAGTAGCGCGGGTCGTCCTTCTTGTCGCGCAGTTCGCTGAAGAAGGCCGTCAGATCGCCCGCGAATCCGACGTCGGCCCTGATCGCTTCCATCTCCTTACGGATGCGCGCGACCTCCGCCAGGCCGATCTTGTGAATCTCATCGGCGGTGAGCGCCGTGGTCGTATTGTTGGCGAGCCGCTCGTTGTAGAACGCCGCGCCGTTCGGGAGTGATGCCACGCCCGATGCCTGCTCCGGCGCGTTGACGCGGTCCTGCTTCTGCCACGCGATCAGCTCGGCATAGGCGCTCATGAACGGGCCGGATAGCGCGGCGCGCGCATCGGCCAGCATCTTGTCGGCCCGCGCCTGATCGATGACGCCCTTCTTCTGCAGATCCGCGATCTTGGTCTTCACGTCCGCCCAGAGGGCGCTGTCCGTGGCGCTCGCGTCGAAGGGGGCGCCCGCGACAATTTTCGCCGCCTCGTCGATCACGAAGTCGAACGCAAATCGCGGCGGACGTACACCTTCGACGGCATTCTTCTTCGAGAGTTCAATCAGCTGCCGCACCGCGCGGCCAGACTCACCGATGCGGTTGATATACGCGTCCATGTCCGCCGCGTCGCCCACCGAGTGGAAGGCGATGAGCAACTGCGGAAAGAACGTGTGAATGGCCGTCATCTGGTCGAAGATGTACGCGTTCGTGCGGAAGGGGAGCGCCGCCTCGGCCTGTTGCAGCTGATAAATCCAGAGGTCGTACGACGTCTGCGCCTCGGGCGTCAGCTTGGCGTAATCGAAGTTTTTCCTGAGCTCGGCGACGGTGGCTCTCTGCCACGCCAGCTGCTTGTCCTGCGCGGCCAGCGACATGTCGTCGATCGCGCCGGATTTCCGGCCGAGGAACGTCTGCTGGATCGGGCTGAACGCGAGCTGCTCCTCGAATCGGGCCTCGAACCAGGCGTTGAGGCGGGCAGTCTCGTCGGGGGCGGCCTGGGCGAGCGCGAGGCCGAACAGGAAAACGCAGAGCAGTCGCTTCATCAGCCGAACATAACACGGCCGGCGGGCGGGTTTACGCGCTCTTCTTCTTGTGGAGGTGGAGCGCGTCGATCTTGCGCGAGAGCGTGTTGCGGTGAATGCCGATGCGCTCGGAGGCCTTGCAGACGTTGCCGCGCGAGTCCTGCAGCGCGCGCGTGAGGAACACGCGGTCGAACTCCCGCCGCGCCTCGGAATAGTTGATCCCCTTGGCGATCATCTGATCGACCAGCTCTTCGAGCTTCGCCTTCATGCCTGGAACGTCCGTCCGCTGATCCGCTCGTAGGCCTCGACATACTTGTCGCGCGTGCGGAGCGCCACGTCCTGCGGCAGCGCCGGCACCGGCGGCTGCTTGTCCCAGCCGATCGACTCGAGCCAGTCGCGCACGTACTGCTTGTCGAAGCTCGGCTGGCTCTTGCCGGCCTCGTACTTGTCGGCGGGCCAGAAGCGCGACGAGTCGGGCGTCAGGACCTCGTCTATCAGCACGAGCTCCGTGCCGTCGAGGCCGAACTCGAACTTCGTATCGGCGATGATGATGCCGCGCGTCTTCGCGTAGTCGGTGCCGCGGCCGTAGATGGCGAGCGTGAGCTCGCGCAGCCGCGCGACGAGGTCCGCGCCGAGAATGCCGGCCGCCTCCGCTTCCGAAATATTCTCGTCGTGCCCCGACTCGGCCTTGGTCGCGGGCGTGAAGATCGGCTCGGGCAGGCGATCGGACTCCCGCAGGCCTGCCGGCAACGCGACGCCGCACACCATGCCGGTCTTGTTGTAATCCTTGAGCCCCGACCCCGACAGATAGCCGCGCGCCACGCACTCGACCGGCAGCGGGTCGGTCTTGCGCACGAGCATCGATCGGCCCCGGAGGATGTCGGCATGCTTCCGCGCCTCGGCGGGGAAGTCGGCGACGTCGACGCTGATCAGATGATGCGGTACGAGTCCATCCGCGGCGATGCGCTCGAACCAGAAGGCGGACAGCTGCGTCAGCACCTTCCCCTTGTCGGGCACGCCGGAGCCAAGAACGTAGTCGAACGCCGAGATGCGATCGGTGGCGACGATCAGAAGCTGGTCGCCGAGATCGTACACGTCGCGGACCTTGCCGCGGCGCTGAAGCGTGAGACCGTCGAGATCGGTTCTGAGTACAGGTTCAGTCACGGCAGGAAAGGCGGAATCCTATCACCGGATCGTGATGGATGTGCCAACGCCGCGCACAAAAATCGGCGAGGCGTTCGATCCGCCGCTTCTGATCGCCGACGTTTCCTGCCCTTCGGCCGTCTTTGTCAGGCTCTCCGGCACGCGAAGTTCCCCTTGTGTCGCGCGCGCGTCAAGACTGTAAGTCGCCGCGTCCTTCGGCAGCACGAGCTCGACGCTGCCGTCGCGCGCCTGAATCTTCGCCTGCGCGGCCTTCTGCCATGTGGCGACCACCCGTGCCGCACGCGCGTCGATCTCCACGCCCGAGGCAATGTCATTGAGCTCGACGGCGCCTTCGACGGCCTCGACACGCACGTCCCCCTGCGCGCCGTCGATGCGGATGCGTCCGTCGCGCCCGGTCACGATGACCCGGCCGCCAGGCTTGATGAGGCGCACTTCGCCAGATCGCGACTCCAGGCGCACGTCGCCGCGGATGCCGCTGAACGAGTGCTCGCCGTTGACCGACACCAGATCCAGCGTCTGTGCGCCGTCGAGCGTCAGTCTCGCGCCGCGGAATTCCCCCTTGACCGCGCCGGCGACCGCGGTGAGTTTCACCGTGCCTGACGCTCGTGCGAAGACGACCTCGGCGACGTCCGTCACGGTCGCTGTGCCGCGGCCGTCGAGCTGCACGCGAAGGGTGCGAGGCACGCGAAGGATGAGCCGCGCCTGTTGCGATCCCTCCTCCGGGAACTTCGTGGTGACGACCACGCTGTCGGCAAAGCGCGAGACCACGAGCTTCGACTCTTCTGCCAGCCGCTTCGCCTCGGCATCGTCGAACCCGTTGGAGGTCACGGTGAACTCGGCGGAGACGTCGGTGCGGTCCTCGCCTTTGATCGTGAGCTCGCCCACAATCGTGACGCGCAACTCGTTGGCGCCTGCCTCGAGCGGCACGGCGGGCGTCGTCTTCAGCTCGGCCGACGCGTTGCGCCCGCGCATCTCGCGGCGCACGTCGGACATCCAATTGCCGAAGGAGAAGCCCGGACCCTCGGCCTTCGGCGCGGTCACCTGCCAGACAATGAGCCCGGCGACGACGAAGGCGAGAATGAGACCTAACTCTCTTTTACCCATAAGGTTGCCGTTATAGTAAGGCCATGCGCCTCACGCGCCACACTGCATTGGTCGCTGTCGCGACTCTTGCGCTGCTGGTTTTTTTCTTTCGGCAGGCTGACATCGGCGGCGTCTGGCGCGCGCTGCTCACCGCCGACCCGAGCCTGCTCGCCGTCGCGCTCGTGCTGACGGGCGTGACCTACATCATCCGCACGTGGCGCTGGCAGGTGCTCCTCGCCCCCATCCAGCCCATTTCGTTCGTGCCCGTTTTCCGCGCCACCATCGTCGGCTTCACGACGACGTTTCTGCTGCCGGCGCGTGCCGGCGAGCTGATCCGTCCATGGATGCTGTCGCGTGAGACCGGCATCAGCGCGTCGGCGGCCTTCGCGACCGTCATCGTCGAGCGCCTGTTCGATCTCGTGGCCGTGCTCGCGCTGTTCTGCGTCTGGCGTCTGCTGCCGGCGCCCCCCGGCGCGGCCGAGATCGAGGGCGTGACCGCGGCCGCCATCATCGCCGGCGTGGCGGGCGTTGCGGCGCTGGGCGTCACGTTCCTGCTGGCCGGTCACTCGGAGCGCGTCGGTGCGCTCTCCACGCTGCTCGTCCGCGTGCTGCCGGCGCGCGCGGCCACCGCCGTCGTTGCGCTCGTGCAGAAGTTCGCGCGCGGGCTCGCGATCATGCGCCGGCCGGGGCCGATTGTGCTCGCGCTGGGCCTGTCGCTGCTGCTGTGGGCCTCGATCGGCGTGTCGACCTGGGTCACATCGCGTGCCTTTGGTATTACGTTCCCGTTTCCGGCTTCGTTCCTCTTGTCGCTCTTTCTGATCGTGGGGGTTGCCGTGCCCACGCCCGGCGGCATCGGCGGATTCCACGCGGCGTACAGCTTCGCTGTCACACGCCTCTTCGGCGCGACGCAGGAGCAGGCCGTCGCCTGCGCCATCGTGCTGCACGCGGTGTCGTTCGTCCCCGTGACGCTCGTGGGCCTGGTCATCATGGCCAAGGCGGGACTCACCATCCAGCGCGCGCGGCTCGAGAGCGCGCACATCAGTGCAGAGGGGACGCCAGGGGAAAGGGGAGGGGGGCAAGGTTGATGGCGTCACCTTTGCCCTTTGCCCTTTACCCTCTGCCCTGTCAGGATCACCACCCATGAAGTGTCCGTTCTGTGCGCACCTGGGCGACAAGGTCGTCGATTCGCGTGAAAGCAAGGAAGGCGAGGTCATCCGCCGGCGGCGCGAGTGTCTCGAGTGCGGGCGCCGGTTCACCAGCTATGAGCGCATCGACGAAATCCCCTACATGGTCGTCAAGAAGGACGGCAGCCGGGAGCGCTTCGAGCGGCAGAAGCTGATTGCGGGGCTTCTCAAGGCCTGCGAGAAGCGGCCGGTGAGCGTGTCGGCGCTCGAGCGCATCGCCGATCGCGTGGAGACCACGCTGCAGGAGAAGCCCGAGAAGGAGATGACGACGGACGAAGTCGGCGCGTTCGTGATGGAGGAGCTCAAGGGGCTCGATGCCGTTGCCTACGTGCGCTTCGCGTCGGTCTATCGCCACTTCCGCGACATCGGCGAGTTCATGACTGAACTGAAGGGACTGCTGGGCGGCAAGGAATGAAGGTGGCCGTTCTGCTGCTGTTGTTGATCGGGGCCTCGGCGCCGGGCGATCAGATCCGCGTGACGCCGCTGGTGCGCGAAGGGGAAGTGCTCGTCTCGTTCAGCGCTCCCGGCGCGGTGACCGGCGAGCTGCGCTCGGCGATTCAGAGCGGCCTGGTCGTCACGTTCACGTACGACGTCTCGCTGCGCGAGGGGGCCTTCCTGTGGTTCGATCGCACGCTGGCCGCGGCGGAGATCGCGGCGAGCGTGCGCTACGACAATCTGACGCGCACGTATCACGTGTCGCGCATGATCGGCGGCAAGGTGACCTGGAGCGAGAGCAGCGCGCGCGAAGACGAAGTGCGCGGCTGGCTCACGGAGTTCGACCGCGTCCGGCTCTTCGCGAGCGCCGGCCTTGAGGCGAACGCCGACTACTGGGTCAGCATCCGCGCCCGCGTGAGCCCGCGCCGCGCGTGGCTGCTGTGGCCCTGGGGGCGCAACGACGCCACCGGACGCGCCCCCTTCACATACATCCGCTGATCGCATGGCGCTGAGCCTTCGCGACACCGGCCCGTCCTCAGGCGACACGGATCCGCCGCAGCCGGGCGCGATCGCGCCCGCGGCGCAGGAGCCGCGCCGCGCGCTCGACAGCCCGCGCCTGCTCCTGGTGATCATGCTCGCGCTGGTGGCCGCGCTCGCCGGCTTCGTGTGGATGGCGCGCCGCTCCACCGATCTCAGCCCGATGTTCCTGAGCGGCGTCGTGCTGTACGCCGTCACCGCCATCGACGTCACGATGCTGTTCGTGTTCGCGTTCGTCCTGGCGCGCAACATTGTCAAGCTCGTCGTGGAGCGCCGGCGCGGTCTTCCGTTCGCGCGCTTCCGCGCGAAGATGGTCGCGGCGCTGCTCGCACTGACCATCGTGCCCGCAGTGCTCGTTTCCATCATCGGCAGCCAGATCATCTGGACCAGCGCCGATCGCTGGTTCAGCGCACCGGTCGACGAAGTCGTTGCGGGGGCGAGCCAGATTGCGGGCGACTTCTACGCCGAGCGGCGGGCCGATGTCGTCGCGCGCGCCGAACGCGTCGCAACGTCGCTGCCGCCCGGCGCGCCGGCGTCGCGCGACGTGCCGGCGCTGCAGAGTCTGCTCGCGTCCGAGCTG
>JALYRV010000197.1 GCA_030855205.1 Acidobacteriota bacterium
CCCGCAGCGCGGAGCGCTCACGCGCATCGTCGCGCACCTGTTTCTTGCGCTCGAGAAACGCGAGACCGCTGGCCGGGCGATCCGCGGCCCTTGCCGCCGGCGAGGCGTCGATCGGCGCCACGCGCAAGCCGTACTCCTCGCACCCGGCGACACGGGTGGCCGCGGCGAGAAGAGCCTTGCGCTGACGCGCGAGCTCCGAGGTCATGCGCGCGTCGCCGGAAAAGAGCGTCAACAGCTTCATCGGCAGCACCGTCGCGCCCGTTTTCATGATCGTCTCGAGCACACCCTCGTGTCCGATGGCCGCTTCCGACACCCAGTTCATGTCGCGCAGCTTTTCGTTGACGACGTCTGGCGCGTAGAGATGATCGGGCAGCGTCGCGACGATCGCTGTGAGCCCGCCCTCGAGCGGCACGGCGCGCGGCCGGCCGGCGCCGGGCAGGCCTCCGGCCGGTGCGGAGACCGCGGTGCGGCTGGATTGCACGAGACAGTAGAGAACGGTCACAGGGCCTCACCTATCGGTGGTCGTCCCCTTCGAAGGTGGCCTCGATGCCCGTGATCTTGAAGTCGCCAGGCGCGCCGCCCGTATCGGTGACGGAGGGCGTGCCCTCCTTCATCGCGCGAATCTGACGAAGGCGCTCGAAGACTTCCCCCTCGATCGCGCCGAACTCGTCGTCGGTGATCTCGCCAGCCTCGCACTGCAGTTGCGCCCGCAGGAGCTGGTCGTGAAGCAGCGTCTCGTCGAACGCCTCCGCGTTGGCGATCTCCGAGACCTTCTCGAACACGAACTTCATCCCGCTGATGAACAGCGAGTCGAGCAGAAACACTATTGCGCCCGTTCGAGCTTCAGCTTGATGTTGACGAAGTTGTAGGGCGGCCACGGCCCCGTGTACTTGAACGTCACCTTGTCGTGCCGCTGGCCGATCTCCTTGACGCGCGCGTCGAACGCCTGCTCGCGATCGCGCGAGACCAGGAACGCGGCGTTCATGATCATGCGATCGCCGATCGGCTTGTTGGAGCGCGAGGCCACGGCGACGTCGCGGAGGCTGCGGAAGATCTCGTCGACGTAGCCTTCCGATCGCGCCTGCAGCGCGGCATCCATCATGCGGCCGTACTGCATGCGCGCGAAATACGTGGAGCCTTTCTGCGTCGAGATCTCGTTCTTCAGGCGCCGGATGTCTTCGTCCTGCTCCTCGATCTCGCGGATGATCTGGTCGCGATCCCAGAGCACCTTGAGGCCGAACTCGACCTTGTCGCGCATCTTCTGCAGCACGTCGGTGAACGCGTCGTACGCCGATCGCAGGAGCTCGACGATGTCGTTGGTGGTCTTGAACACCGTGCCGAACGACATCGGCAGCACCGTGTGCTGCAGCATGACGGTCTCGTTGACACGCTGGTGCGCGAGCACGTTCTCGCGCGTCGGGTCGTGCACGACCATCGGCGTGGCCGACACGACGGCGGCGAGATCGCGGTAGTGCACCGTGTGCACCTCCGCCGGATCGTGCCCGATGCCCAGCGGGCCGAACGTCAGCGGCGATTCCGACTGGATGATGCAGTAGACGTACTGGCCCTGGGCGCCGGACTCGGACGCGGACGGCGCGGCAGGTGCCCGGGGCGCGGGCGGCTTCCCTGGGGCCGCTTTTGCGGCAGCGCCCTTCTGCGGCACGGCCTTCGCCGGCGCGGCCTTCGCCGGAGCGGACTTCGCCGGAGCGGACTTTGGAAGAGCGCCTCTGGCGGAGGCGGCGCCCTTCACAGGACCCCTGCCCTTGCCAGCGGCAGCGCGTTTCGTCGGGGTGGCAGGTTTCTTCGCCATAGGAATCGACGTCTAGCGGCGTCCGCGGCGCGGGGGAGCGGGACGCGAAGTGTCTCCGGCCGCGCCGGGGGGGGGTTGCGGCGTGGAGGCCGGCGAACTCACGCCGAGCACGCGCGAAATTTCCGCGACCAGCTCGTCGGGCACGCACGGCTTCGTGATGAACGAGTCGCATCCGGCTTCACGCGCGCGCTCGGCGTGGCCGGCCAGCGCGTGGCCCGTCAGCGCGATCACGGGAATGCGCGCCGTCGCGGGATCCGACTTGAGGCGGCGCGTCGCTTCCCAGCCGTCCAGCTTCGGAAGCGCCAGATCCATCAGCACCAGATCGGGCATCAGGCGCTGCGTCATGTCGATGGCCTCGAGGCCGTTGGTGGCCGACTCAACGCGGAAGCCCGTAAACGTCAAGTACTCCACGTACATCTCCCGTGCATCGTCGTAGTCTTCGACAACGAGAATGAGCGGCGCGGTGCTGCGATCGGATGTCATCGGCGTTTCGGTTTCACAGGGATGCGCAGGGTAAATGTCGAGCCGTGTCCCATCTCACTTTCGAGTGTAATACCGCCGTCGAGCATTTGCGCCAGACGCCGGCAGATGGACAGGCCCAGGCCCGTTCCGCCATGGCCGCGGGACGGGGAGCTGTCGAGCTGGCGAAAGTCCTCGAAGACCTGCGCCTGATGTTCGGGAGCAATACCCATACCCGTGTCGCGCACGGAGATCGCCACCATTTTCGTGCGGGCGTCATGCACCGCACGGATGTACACGCCGCCCTGTTCGGTGAATTTCAGCGCGTTGCTCAGCAGGTTGAGCACGATCTGCTTCACCTTCTGGCGGTCGGTGCGCACGGGCGCCAGCTTCGCCGAGATGGTCGAGATCACTTCGAGCTGCGGGCGGCGGGCCACGATCGGCTCCATCTCCGCGAGCACTTCCTGGATGAGATCCTTGACCCCGAACGTCGAGAGGTTGAGCGGCATCCGCCCCGCTTCGATACGGGTGATGTCGAGGATGTCGTTGATGAGGCCGAGCAGGTGGCGCGAGTTGGAATCGATGCGCGTCAGGTTGCGCTTCTGCGGGGTCGACAGCTCGCCGGCAATCCCCTGAATCGTCATGTGCGTGTAGCCGAGGATCGCGTTGAGCGGCGTCCTGAACTCGTGCGACATGTTCGCGAGGAACTGTGACTTGAGCGCCGAAGCCTGCTCGAGCGCGATGTGCTGGCGGCGCAGCAGCTCGTTCTGCTCGGCCAGCTCCGCGGTCGCCTCGTGAACCTTGACCTCGAGCTCCTCCGATGCGCGCTTGAGTTGCTCGTACAGCTTCCCTTTTTCGATCGCTTCCGTGAGGTCGTGCAGGATCGTGACGACCCACATCAATTCGCCCTGCTCGGCGAGGATCGTGCCCGCGATCGCCTCGAACGGCACGACGCTGCCGGTCGCCGGATCGGTGAGCGTCAGCTCGCCGCGGTAGCGATCCTGAGTGCCGCTCGCGAGCAGCGTCGCGACAAACGACGTCAGGTTGGCGCCGTTGGCGCGCACCCGTCGCGAGGCCCCTTCGGTGCCGTCGTGCGCCGGCGCGAACATCTTCTCGGCGGGCGCGTTCATCAGCACGATGCCGCCATCGGGATCGGTGACGAGGATCGGATCGGCAACCGAGTCGATGATCAGGTCGAGACGATGCCGCTCCTCGCGCACCTTCGCTTGCGCGAGACGCAGCGTGCGGTAACTCTCGTCGATCTCGACCTTCGCGCGCGCAAGGTCGGTGACGTCGCGCAGCACCGAGACGACGTACGTGCCCTGGCGCTGATCGCGCACGGGCGAGCTCAGAAGCTCGTAGACGAGATCCGATCCCTCGAGTGGATCGACCAGCAGCAGTTCACGGCGCGCGCCGCCGTCCTCGATGGCGCTTGCCGACAGTGCCGCGGAGAAGAGCATGCTGTTGAGCGCGACGGCGCGCCGCCAGCCATCGCTGACATCATCGGGCGCGACCAGCAGCTTCTCGGCGAGATTGTTCGCGATGAGCACCTGTCCCTCGAGGTCCGTGAGCAGCACGGGATCGGAGACGGCGTTGATGATGTTGAACAGCAGCAGGCGCTCCTGCCCGTACTGTGTTTCGGCGAGGGTCTCGCGGCTGCGGAGGCGATGGAGCTGGTCGGAGAGCCGCTCGCACGCCCACGTCGCCGCGGCAGTGGCGCGCGCGCTCTCGGCGGCCACGAGCAGAATGCCGATGCCCTGACCGCTGTCCTGTGTTCGGATCGGACACGCGTGGAACCGATCCGCTTCGAGAATGCGGCGAAGCTGCGGGTCGCGGTTGATGAAACGCGGTTCATCAGCCCCCAGCGCCTGCACGAGCGGATGCTGTTCCTGACGCAGGTCGATGGTCAGGTCGGTCACGCCCGGCAGGCCGCGCTCGGCGACGATGACGAGCTGGTGATTGGCGCGATCGGCAATCATCACAGCGGCCTTGGCCGCCACTTTCGTTTCGACGAGCCAGTCCACGGTCCGCCTCGCCGATTCGACCTGGTCCAGGCTCCCGAGCAGGAATTCGAGAAGCGCGACCCTGTGTACTGCTGCGGCAGGTTCGCCGGGCATTGACTGCCCCGTCCTGGAGACCGCCGCGTACGCCATCAGCCCGTGTCGTCGCTATGGGCGCCGGCGCGCGGGACGGGGTGCCTTGGCGGCCGCAAGCTGCGCGCGCAGCGACGCGTTCTCCGCCAAGATGTCCTGCTGCGCGGCAAGTTCGGCCGGGCGCGAGGCCGGAGCGATCTGTCCGACCGCTTCCGAGTACTTCAAATAGGTCTCAATCGACGCCACGACCACGCGCGCTTCGACCGTGATGAGGTCGATGCCGACCAGCGATACGCGCACCCAGGCATCGATGACGATGCCTTTGTCGAGGACGCGATCGAGGACGTCGATAAGACTGGTTCCGCCTGCGGCTCTTTCAACGGCCATCAGCCTGCTCCTGCTCCGTTCGTCGGCCGGCGGGAATGCCGCCGGCGTTTACCGTCACCCGCCGTACGCGGGGACAGAGGAATAAATCAGCGCCGCCGCCGGCCCTTCGATGCCGCCTTCACAGGCGAGTCGAGGGCGGCCACGCGTGCTTCGAGCGCGGTGATCTGGCGGCGCAGCTCCGCGCCGTCGAACTCCGTCGCCTTGCCGGGAGACAGCTCCCGGTCATAGCGCCACCAATCGAGCCCGATCTCCTGTGCCTTGTCGAGCGAGCACACGAGCAGTCGGATCCGGATGGTCAGTAGCTCCACTTCCGCGAGCGAGATCTTGATATCGCCCGCGATCACGAGACCTTTGTCGAGAATACGGTCCAGGACGTCGACCAGGCCGGTCGACTGTGTGCGGATCGGTGTGGAATAGTCGGGAGCCATGCGGTTTTGAACTATAGCCGCGTACTGACTACCCGGCAAGAACCAGCCCGGGATGCGAGTCGCGAATGTGACGCGGGTCCCTCTGCAATGTTGCGGCCAGACAACCGCGGGGCTATCGATGAGGTTTCTGGCCAAAGTGTCGCGGTTCACGTCACACGGTCGCGCCGCGGGTCTGGAAAGCCACCGCTGTGCAGAAGCGTGCACGGTGCGCGGCACGAGGCCCGCGTCCGCGGGCGCCCCTGAGAGGATCAGCCGAACTAGCGGATCAATGCGAGATACGCGCGCGCAGCCGCGGTGTCGAGCACGCGGAGCTTCGCGACCGCGGCGCCGCGCAGCTCGCTGTCTTTCTCCGTCCGCGCGATGAGCACCAGCTGACGATCGCCGCGCGAGGCCGTCAGCGCGTCGATGATCGCGACGCGCGACGCGCGCGACGTCGACGCCCGCGTGTAGAGCCGCCAGAGCTCGGCGCGGCCGCCGGCGTTGCCCAGGCCGAAGATCGCGCTCTCGCGCAGACCCGGGTCCGCTTCCGACGTCGCGATCTCATAGATGTAGCCGGTGCCGCCCGACTCGCTGAGCGATCGCAGCACTTCGAGCTTCACGCGCTCGGTGCCCACGGCATACGCCGTCGTCAGCGCTGTGCGCGCTTGCGGGGTCGTCCATCGCGCCATCTGGCTGATGGCGACGACGCGGAGGGCTTCGGGGCCGGTCTGCGCAAACTGCATCACGGTGGCCCGTGCCTGCTCGTGCGGCGACAAGCCGAGCACGAAGAGCGCGCGGCGCGCCGAGGGCGTCTCCTGTTCCTGCACGACGATCTCGCGCAGCGCGGGCACGGCGCGATCCGGATCCTGCTCGAGCAAGCCGCTCAGCGCCTGGATGCGCACGTCCGTCACGGTAAACGCGAACTGCGGCGGCGCGGGCACGGCGCGCGCGGGCGGGTTCGGCAGGCGCGGACCGGGCGGACCCGGGGGCGCGGGGG
>JALYRV010000198.1 GCA_030855205.1 Acidobacteriota bacterium
CCACCGGCGCGGGTGCGGGTGTCGCCGGCGCTGCGTCTCGCGCCGTGGGTGGTGCGGCGGCCGGCGTTCGCTGGGTCGACGGAGTGCCGGCCAGTGATGCGGCGCGCGCGGGCACTTGTTTCGCGAGCGTGCCAGTGGGGTAGCTTGCGCGCAACTGTTCGAGCAGGCGCAGCGCGGTGCGGCGATCGGCGCCCTGCCCGTGCTTCTCGAACGCGTGCTGCGCGACCCCCGCCGCCTGCCACAGCGCGTTGTCGCTGTAGCCGCTCACGGGATACCGGTGCACGATCGCTTCATACTCCGCGACCAGCGCCCGCATCGCACGAAGGGACGGGCGCGGGGTCTCGCGCACCTCCTGTTCGCGCGCGAGCGCCGTCTCGTAGAGGCGTGGCGCTGACTGCGCGGCGGCCGGCGCCGCGGCGGATGCCAGAATCAGAACGCTCAGTAGGAATCGCATAGGCGTTGTCCTCACCGAACCTGCGCGTCGACTTCCTCGAAGAAGTCCTTCTTCACGAGTACTTCGCGCTTGCCGCCGGACGAGCTGTTGGCGCTCGAGACGAGGCCGTCCATTTCCATCATGTCGACGAGCCGCGCCGCGCGGCTGAAGCCGATGCGCAACCGGCGCTGGAGATACGAGATCGACGCCTGGCCGCTCGAGACGATGATGCGCGACGCCTCGTCATACAGGTCGTCCTTGTCGAACTCCGTGCCGCCTTCCTTCGCCGTCTTCGCATCGTCGGCTGTGATCGTCGGGTCGTACATCGGCTTGCCCTGCTTGCGCAGGAAGCTGGCCAGTCGCGCGCTCTCCTGCTCCGAGATGTACGGGCCGTGCACGCGCACGAACCGCGAAGAGGCGGGGGGCAGGTAGAGCATGTCCCCCTTGCCGAGCAGCTGCTCGGCGCCGCCGCTGTCGAGAATGGTGCGCGAGTCGATGCGCGACGATACCCGGAACGAGATGCGCGCCGGCAGGTTCGCCTTGATGAGGCCGGTGATGACATCGACCGACGGACGCTGCGTCGCCAGAATGAGGTGGATGCCGACCGCGCGCGCCATCTGCGCCAGGCGGCAGATCGATTCCTCGACCTCGTTGCCCGCGACCATCATGAGGTCCGCGAGCTCGTCGATGATGACGACGATGAAGGGGAGCGTGACGAGCTCCTTGCCGTTCTCGTCCTGGCCCGTCTTGCTCTCGGCCAGCATCGCCTTGATGTTGCGGTTGTACTGCTCGATGTTGCGCACGCCGCTCGCCGCCAGCGTCTTGTAGCGCTCTTCCATCTCGCGCACGGCCCAGCGCAGCGCGTTGGCCGCGAGTTTTGGATCGACGACGACCGGCGTCAGCAAGTGGGGAATGCCCTCGTACATCCCCAGCTCGAGCCGTTTCGGGTCGACCATGATGAATCGCACTTCCTCGGGCGTCGCGCGGAAGAGGATGCTCGAGATCATCGCGTTGACGCTGACCGACTTGCCGGCGCCCGTCGAGCCCGCGATGAGCAGGTGCGGCATGGCGGCGAGATCGCTCACGAACCCTTCGCCGTGAATGGTCTTGCCGAGCGCGATCGTCAGGCGCGATGCCGAGCGGCGGAACAGATCCGACTCGAGCAGCTCGCGCAGCGAGATGGCTTCGCGGCTGGCGTTCGGAATCTGGATGCCCACGGTCGACTTGCCGGCGATGCGATCGATGAGCACCGACTCGGCCTTCATCGCGAGACAGAGATCGTCCATCAGGCCGGTAATCTTGCTGTACTTCACGCCGGCGTCCGGCTTGAACTCGTACGTCGTCACGACGGGGCCGGGGTGAATCTGCACCACGGAGCCCTCGACCGAAAACTCGCGGCACTTTTCCTCGAGCAGCCGCGCCGCGTCCATCAGCTCGCGCTCGTCGATCTTGCGCTCGGTTCGCGCGGGATCCAGCAGCGACAGCGGCGGCAGGGTGTACGCGCCCTTGCGTTTTTCCGCGGGCGTCCTTGGCTCGGGCTCGGGCAGGGGCAACGACTGTTCGGCCGGCACCGCGCGTTTGATTGCGGGGGGGCGCGCCGCCGTTTTCGCGCGCTCGGCCGCCGGGATCTCGTCTTCGTCGTCCTCGCCGCCCTCGGCATCGGCGGCGGCAGCGACGGCCGCCTTCCGGGCTGGCTCGGGCTTGCGCGCGGCTTTGAGCGAGGCCGCCATCGTGTTGGCGCGCGCGACATCGGCCGCATTCTCGGCGCCTGCCTTCTCGGTGTGCTTGCGAATGACCTCGGCGCGCTGCTTCTCCTTGCGCCGCTCCTCGCGCCACGCCTGCACGCGTGCGGCGATGCCGGTCGCCTGTCCTTTGGCGGCGCCCCCGGCAACCGAGAACGCCTTGCCGATGGAGAACTGCGTCGTGAGCACCGTCGAGAGCACGAGGATCGTCAGCACGAGGATCGCGGAGCCTGTGCGGTTGAGGTACTCGGCCAGTGCGCCGGCAACGATCTGCCCGGCATAGCCGCCAGCCTGGAACGTCTTGCCTTCAATGGCCAGGCTTCCGAACGCGAGGCTGAGCAGCGCCGCCACCGACGCGACGAACATCACCGCGCCGATCATCTTCGTGTACTCGGCGTCGAGGTCCCGGCACCAGAAGTAATGCCAGCCGACGACCGCGAGGATGGCCGGCATGATGTACGCGGCGTAGCCAAGTAGCTGGAACGACGCCTCGGCCGCGAACGCGCCGATACGGCCCGCGAAGTTGGCCGGCGCGCTGTCGGCGCCCGCGTTGAAGAACCACACCGGATCGGCCGGCGAGTAGCTGGCGAGTGCCACGAGCCAGATCAGGGTCGCGCCGAACAGCACGACCCCGGCCAGCTCACTGAAGCGCCGTGACAACATCGATTCAGACACGTGTATGCGTCTCCTGGGACGTCAGACTTCCATGACGACGGGAAGTACGAACGGGCGCTTGCCCGTCCGCTTCCGGAAAAATCGCTGAAGCTCGGTGCGCACGCGCTCGTTCATCAAGCCCGGGTCGGTGCGCTCTTCCCGCGGGGCCTGCTCGAGCATGCCGAGGAGCAGGGCGGGCACGTCCTTGAGCGCGGCTTCCGTCTTCTGATCGACCACGAGACCGCGCGTCACAAGCTGCGGCGGCTCCTCGAGCACGCCCGAGTGGCCGTTGATCGCGAGCACCGCGACGACGACGCCGTCTTCGGCGAGGTGGCGGCGCTCGCGCAGCACTTCATCGCCCACTTCGCCCGTGTGGCTGCCGTCGATGAACGTGCGTCCCGCGGCGAGGCGGCGATCGATGCGGCCGGTGACAGCACCTCGCTGGCCGCCGGCCGACACCTCCGCCTCGAAGCGGATGACGTCGCCGTCCTCTGCGAGCACGACCTTGATGGCGTCGTCGACTTCCTTGGCCATGCGCGCGTGGCGCGACAACTGGCGGTACTCGCCGTGTACCGGAATGAAGTGGCGCGGCTTGACGAGCGAGATGACGAGCTTGAGCTCCTCGGCGCTCGCGTGTCCCGACACGTGAATGTGTTTCTCGCCGTCGGCAATCACGGTGGCGCCGCGCCGCGCGAGATGGTTCATGACCCGGCCGATCGCTTTCTCGTTGCCGGGAATGGCGCGCGCGCTGAAGACGACGACGTCCCCCTCGCCAAGCTTCACGTGGCGGTGGTCGTCGATCGCGATGCGGGGCAGGGCGGCGCGCGGCTCTCCCTGCGAGCCGGTGCAGATGCAGAGCACGTCCTGCGACGGAAAATCGCGGACGTCGACGTCGCGGATCTGCACGCCGCTTGGCATGCGCAGGCGCCCGAGGCGCATGGCAATCTCGGAGTTGTGGATGGCCCCGCGGCCGACGAACGCGACGCGGCGATCGAACTGGGCGGCCAGGTCCACCAGAATCTGCATGCGATAGATGCTGGTGGCGAACGACGCGACGACGATCTTGCCCTGCGTGCTGCAGAAGATCTCCTCGAAGCCCGGGATGACGTCGCGCTCGGATCCCGTGTAGCCGCGGCGATCGCAGTTCGTGCTGTCGGCAAGCAGCGCGAGTACGCCCTGGGCCCCGAGCTCCGCGAGACGGTGCAGGTCGGTGGGCTCGCCGTCGAGCGGCGTCTGATCGATCTTGAAATCGCCGGTGTGCACGATGATGCCCGCAGGCGTATGAATGGCGACGGCCAGGCAGTCCGGAATGCTGTGCGTGACACGCAGAAACTCGAGGCGCATGGATCCGACGTCGATCGTCTGCTTCGGCCGCACTTCGATCATGCGGTCGCGCGCGTCGATGCCGTACTGCTCCAGCTTCGGGCCAACGAGCGCGAGCGTGAAGGGCGAGGCGTAGATGGGGCCGTCGACGCGCGGCAGCACGTGCGCGACCGCGCCGATGTGATCTTCGTGGCCGTGGGTGAGCACCAGGCCGCGGATGCGGCCGCGCCACTCGTCGAGCACGCTGAGGTCGGGGATGACGAGGTCCACGCCCAGCAGATCGGGCTCGGGGAACATCACGCCCGCATCGATGAGCACGGCATCGTCGCCCGACGCGACGAGCATCATGTTCATGCCGAACTCGCCAAGCCCGCCGATCGGGACGACCTCGAGCGGCGGCACGGCCGGCGCGTTCACACTGGCCTCGGACATATCGGGCGTTCGGAAAAACCGGCGCGAGCCTTGAAGGCCGCGGTACGTCGGACGCGTGCTCACGCCGCCGATCGGGCGATCGGCGCTGTCTGTGGCGGTCGTGTCCGACTAACTCTGGGCCCGCTGGGACGTGCCCGTTTCTGAGGAGGGAATTACAGGGCGAAACTATAGCACAGCGGGACGTTTTGTCTCGTTGAAAAGTTCCGCAAGCCTAGCAAGCTCTGTAAGTTGCAGCGTCTCGGCGCGCCGGCGGGGGTCGATGCCGGCGACGGCGAGCACGACGCCCGCCCCTGCATCGAACGGCTTGAGTGCATTAAGGATGGTCTTCCGCCGCTGGGCGAAGAGGGCCTGGACCATCCGTTCGAAGAGCGCTTCGTCGGGAATCCGCAGGCCGTGGCGGCGGAACGTGAGCTGGACAATCGCCGAATGCACCTTCGGCGGCGGCCGGAAAGCGCCGGGCGGCAGGCGCAGCAGGCGCTTCACGTCGGCGTCGAGCGCGGCCATGATCCCCAGCACGCCGCTCTCGCGCGAACCGGCGCCGGCGGCGAGACGGTCCGCGAGTTCCTTCTGCAGCATCAGCGTGGCGTCGTAGAAGATCGCATCGTGCCGCTGCATGGCGAAGAGCTTGAAGAGCACCGGCGTCGAGATGTTGTACGGCAGGTTGGCGGCCACGCGGTAGCGCGGGCGCAGTTGTTCGCTCGTGCCGTCGCGCTGGGCGCGGGCCGTCATCTGCGGCCGGATGCCGGTGAGGAATGGCACGACGTCGGTCTCGAGGATGTCGCCCGTGACGATCGTGACCGACGGCGGCACGCGCTCGGCGAGCCCGCGCGCGAGATCGCGATCGACCTCGACCGCGAGAATCGGGACGCCGCGCTCGGCGAGCGGAAGGGTGAGCGCGCCTTCGCCCGGCCCGATCTCGAGGAAGACGTCGCCCGGCTGCGGATCGATCGCATCGACAATCTTGCGCGCCCACGCGTCCTGCAGGAAGTGCTGCGCGAAACGCTTGCGGGGGCGATGCTTCTCGGCCGCCGGCCGTTCAGCTCGTGGCTTCGGCGTCCGCGTCATCTTCGTCACCGCGCCAGTAGCGCTCTTCGATGGCTTCGATTTCTTCTTCGCTCAGGCCGAAGTAGTGGCCGAGCTCGTGAATGAGCGTTTCGCCGATGCACACGATCAGATCGTCCTCGTCATCGCTGGCGTCTTCGATGGGGCCCTGAAAGAGCGTGATGCGATCGGGGAGCGTGTTGCCATGTCCCCATGTGCGCTCGGTCAGGGGAGTGCCCTGATAGAGACCGAAGAGCGAATCGGGGGCCGTGATGTCCATTTCTGCGAGCAGCGCGGCGCTGGGCTCGTCTTCGATGACGATGGCAAGGTTGTCGACGGCGCGCCGGAAGCGCGCCGGTATGGTGGCGACGGCGTCCTTGACGTGCGCTTCGAAGGAGGCTCGCGTCATTTCCCGCTCCGCTTTCCGCTTCGCGCGGTCCCGCTCCGCGTTCCGCTTCGCGCGGTCCCGCTCCGCGTTCCGCTTCGCGCGGTCCCGCTCCGCGTTCCGCTCCGCGCGGTCCCGCTC
>JALYRV010000199.1:0-3760 GCA_030855205.1 Acidobacteriota bacterium
CGTCGCTCGAGACGCGTCGCACCGACGCGCCGCTCGAGATTCAGTTCGACGGCAGCGTCCAGCTGTTCTTCAAATAGAGGCTGAGGAGGCCCGATAGACATGAAGGTCCTGATCGCAGGGATGGACGGGTATCTGGGGTGGCCGCTCGCGCAGTGGCTCGCCGCGCGCGGGCACGAAGTCGCCGGCGCGGATCTGATGCTGCGCCGTCAGTGGGTGGAGGAAATGGGCTCGCAGAGTGCAATTCCGATCGCCGACATGCCCGACCGTCTCGACGCGTTCGCGGCGAAATGGGGGCATCGGCCGCTGTACCGCCATGGCGATCTGCGCGATTACCCCTTCGTCGAGCAGCTCCTGCGCGACGTGCGGCCGGACGCGATCGTCCATCTCGCGGAGTGCCCGTCGGCCCCGTACTCGCAGATGGACGTGCAGCACGCGACATTCGTGCAGACCAATGCGATCGTCACGACGATGAACCTGCTGTTCGCGATGCACGAGATTTGTCCCGACGCGCATCTCGTGAAGCTCGGCACGATGGGCGAGTACGGGACGCCGGCCATCGACATCCCCGAGGGGTTCTTCGAGATCGAGTTCCGCGGCCGGAAGGACCGCCTGCCGTTTCCACGGCAGGCCGGCTCCTGGTACCACTGGAGCAAGGTGCACGACTCGAACAACGTCATGTTCGCCTGTCGCCTGTGGGGATTGCGCTCGACCGACATCATGCAGGGGGTCGTCTACGGCACGCGCATTCCGGAAATGGCCGGCGACCCGCGGCTCACGACGCGCATGGACATCGACCAGTGCTTCGGCACGGCCATCAACCGCTTCTGCAGCCAGGCGGTAATCGGCCACCCGCTGACCGTCTACGGCGCTGGACGCCAGCGGCGCGGGTTTCTCCCGCTGGCGGATTCGATGCAGTGCCTGACGCTCGTGATAGAACAGCCGCCGGCGCGAGGGGAGTACCGCGTCGTCAACCAGTTCGAGGACGTGCACGGCATCGAGGAGCTCGCGCTCGCGGTACAGCGCGTGGGTGGCACGATGGGGATGGACGTCGAGCTCCAGCACTTCGAGAATCCGCGTTCGATCGAGGCGCCGGAGCACTACTACAACCCGGACCGGGAGAAGCTCATCGCCCTGGGCTACACGCCGGCGCACGATCTCGACGGGCAAATCCGCGAGATGCTCGAAGACCTGCGGCCGCATCGCGAACGGATCGAGGTGAAGCGCGACATCCTCGTGCCCGATATCAGGTGGGACGGCTCGCGCCACCGCTCGGCTGAGACCAGATGAAGCTGCTCGTCACGGGCGGTTTCGGGTTCATCGGCACGAACCTCCTGCCGGTGCTGGCGGCGCGCGGCCACGCGCTGCGCGTGCTCGACGACTTGTCGGCGGCGGTTCCGGGCGCGCCTCGTCCGGAGGGCGTGGAGCTCGTCGTTGGATCGATTGCCGATCGCGAGCTCGTCGCGAGCGCGATGGCGGGCTGTGACGGCGTCGTCCACCTGGCTGCGCAGACCAACGTCATCCTGTCGCAGCAACGCCCGATGGACGACTGCGCGATCAACGTCGTCGGCACGCTGACCTTGCTCGAGGCCGCGCGTCAGGCCGACGCGCGGCGCTTCGTGTTCGCATCGTCGAACGCGCCGGTTGGCGACGTCGAGCCGCCCGTGGACGAGACGCGCGCGCCGCGCCCGCTGTCGCCGTACGGCGCGTCGAAGCTCGCGGGCGAGGGGTACTGCTCGGCGTTCTTCGGATCGTACGGGCTCGAGACCGTCGCCCTCAGGTTCGCCAACGTGTATGGTCCGTGGTCGGGCCTCAAGACCAGCGTAGTCGCGCGCTTCATCCGCGACGTCACGGCCGACGGGGCCATCACGATCTATGGTGACGGGGGACAGACACGCGATTTCATCCACGTGGCCGATCTGGTCGAGGCTATTGCGCTCGCGCTCGAGACGTCCCGCGCGGCGGGCGGGCTGTTCCAGGTCGGCACAGGGCGTGAAACGTCGGTCCGCCGCCTCGCCGAGCTGGTCTTCGAAGGTCTCGGGGGCCTCGGACGCGCGGCCGAGATTCGCGAGCAACCGGAGCGCGCGGGAGAAGTCCGCCGCAGTGTGACGGCGATCGGTCGCGCGCGCGACGTGCTCGGCTGGCAGCCGGCGATTGACGTCTCTGAGGGTGTGCCCGAGACCTGTCGCTGGTTCCTGGAGCGCCGGACATGAACGGCCTCTCCGATCTCCGCCTGCTCGGCCTTGCGGTCGCGGTCGCGATGGTGGCGTGGGTCGTCATGGCGCGGCGCGGGCGCGCGCTCACGCGCGGGCAGCTCGTCCTCGGGCTGTTCATCGCCGTGGCGCTGGCCGCGTTCTCCGCGTATCCACCCGCCGCCGACGCACTGACCGCGATCGTACGCACCGAGACGCGTCTGATGGCGCTCGCCATCATCGGCGTGCTCGTGCTGTTCGCGCTGTTCCTCTATCTGATGCGGGAGGTCGCGTCGCTGCGCGTGACCATCGGCGATCTGGTCCGCGCGCTGGCGCGCGCCGAGTATGCCCGGACACACGCCGAGGGACAGTCCGGCGGCGTGCGTGTGATCATTCCCGCGTACAACGAGGAGCACTCGCTGCGCCAGCTGTTGCCGCGTCTGCCCGCGTTCGTAGCCGGCCAGCCAGTGAGCGCCATTGTCGTTAGCGACGGCGCGCGCGATCGTTCGGTGGACGTCGCGCGGGCGGCGGCGGTGCCCGTGACGGCTCACGCGATCAACCGCGGGCAGGGCGGCGCGATCAGGACCGGCTTCGAGCTGGCGGCGCGCGACGGCGCCGACATCGTCGTGACGATGGACGCCGACGGGCAGCATCAGCCGGAGGAGATCGCGCGACTCGTCGAGCCCATCGTGCGTGGCGAGGCCGACTTCGTGATGGGGACGCGTTTCTCGGACGGCCACGTCGTCGAGGATCGCATGCGGCATGTCGGCATCATCGGTTTCTCGCGGCTCATCACGCTGTTGTCGGGCGTGAAAATCAGCGACTGCACCAACGGCTTTCGCGCCATTCGCGTGTCGTCGCTCGCGGCGCTGGACCTCCGCGAAGATCGCTTCAGCGCCCCCGAGCTGCTGCTGGCCGCCGCGTCGAGCGGGATGCGGATGCGCGAAGTGCCGGTGACGGTCAGCCCGCGTCTCGAGGGGGACAGCAAGAAGCCGGGGCGTGTGGGCTATCCCTTCGGCTTCTGGCTGGCGATGCTCCGCGCGTGGCTCCGGACGTGACACCGGCTCCGTCTGCGGCGCTGACGTGCGATGTCGAGGTGCGCGACGATGCTGGGTTGCGGCAGTTCCGGGAGCTGATCGACCTCGTCAATATGCTCGACGTGCCGGTGACGTTCTTCGTGGAATATCTGGGCGGCGACCGCGGCTCGCGCCGCGAGCGAGAGAAAGTCCAGGCGATGGCCGAGGGTGGCCGCCACGAGATCGGGCTGCACATCCACTGGCGCGGCGCGTACGCCGGCGGCATCCAGGACCGGCCCGTCGAGGCGTTCGACGCGGAGCTCGGTGAGGCGATGGCGCTCGCGGAGGCAGCCGGTGCGCCGCGTCCGGTGGTGTTTCGGAGTGGCGGGTTGTGCTGTTCGACGGCGATGATCCACGCGCTTGTCGCTCGCGGCTTCCGCGTCGACAGCAGCGTCGCGCCGGGCCTAAACGAGCCGAACGGATGGAAACAAGGGCATCAGCGTGTGCCGCACGCGGGATGGTACGTGCCTGACGCCGGGGCTTACGCTCGGCCCG
>JALYRV010000199.1:3770-6143 GCA_030855205.1 Acidobacteriota bacterium
CGAAGTGCCCGTCACGCGGCTGCGTCCATCGTGGCCGCTCTGGCGCGGGTGCACGCTGCAACCTGGCGCGGCGCTCGCACGCGTCATGGTGCGCCAGGCGCTCGCGCGGCCGCAGGCGTTCGCGAACATCATCACGCACAGCTGGGGGGCGGGGGCGCTGCGCGGCGATCGTTTCAACGAGTTCCTGGTGCGCACACGCCTGATGATCAAAGCCCTGGATGCCGAGAAGGTGACCTTCGTGACCCTTGGCGAGATGGGCGCACGCGCGCGATGACCAACCCAATCCGTGAACACTATGAAGCGACCGCCGTTCTGTGGAGCAAGCAGCGGCCACGGCGTTCAGTGCGACGACAACTGGACGGCGCACTGGCGCATATGCCCGTAGGGCGGAGATTGGCGCTCGACGTCGGGTGCGGCGGGGGGGTGTTCACGAGGGGGTTGATGCCGTACTTCGACCGTGTGGGGGGGATCGACTTCTCTCTGAATATGCTTGCGCTGGCGCGGAGCTCCCTGGCTCTTCCCATTCAAGGCGAAGCCGACCGGCTGCCCATCGCAACAGGCTCGGTCGACTTCCTGATCTCCTTCGGTCTCACCGAACACCTTTACGAGATTGCGGGTTTCTTTTCAGAGGTTCGGCGTGTTCTGAATGGCGAGGGGCGCGCGACCATCCGTTTTCTCAACCGCCGGTCTGTCTGGCGTCACGCGACTGGCCGCCAGTATCCGGGTGGCCTTCAAGCTTATTCGGCGCGGGATGTCGGAGACGCATCCTTGGCCAGTGGTCTGCATCTACTGCACGTCCGGCCTTTCCAGGCCGCAGGCCCACTGACTAGCTACCTACCACCCCTGATTGATCGCCTTGAGCGGATACCTGGGCTCAATCAGTTTTTTCTGGCGACGTTTAAACCGGTGGGTTCGTAGTGCAGGAGGTGCATGCCATTAGCCAGGCCGACTGGCAGGAAGCCCGGCTTGCGTACCCGAGCCGTACACTGCACAACGATCCACTCTTCACGCAGGCTCTCACAGACGTTTACGGTCACCGCTCCGTTTTTCTGGCGTTGAAGCGTGGCTCGCGAATAGCGGGCCTCGTGCATCTCCTGCTGGCAGGAAGAGGCGTGACCGTAGCATGCAGCCCGCTCCCTCGCGTATGGGCCCGACCCGCGTGGATGTTGGATCCTGAGGAGCGCGCCGCTGACTGGGTCGGGCCTGTTGCGGTCGCCGCGCGGGAAATCGGCGCGGACATCCTGAGCTACTACACCTATGACGATCGCGACGCGGGTTTCAAGCGGCTCCACACCGTCGAAGTGACGATTGATGCCGAGCCTGAGGCCCTGGCGGCACGGATTCATCCACGACAGCGCCGGCACCTGAAACGCGCCGAGAAGGCGGGCGTCACGGTGCGCGAGATGCGCGGGGCAGAGGTCTCAACGCTGTTTTGCGAAATGTACGAATCGACCTGGCAGCGCGGTGGCAGGGCGCGCCTACTGCGCACGCATCACCGGGCCTCGTACTTCGCGCGTTTGCTGACGCTCCCCTCCACCGTCGTGCTCGTCGCCAGCGTGGGCACGTCTGCCGTTGCTGCGACGATTGTGACCGGCGACCAGCGAGCGGTGTACTACCAGCACAACGCGTCGTTTCCATCGGCTCGTTCGTGCAGCGCTAATCATCGGCTCTTCTGGGAAGTGATTGTCTATGCGCACCGTACCGGCCGGCAGGCGTTCGACGTCGGCGGCGTACCCGCCGAGCCTCCGCCGGAACACTTCAAACTAGGCTGGGGGCACACGAAGCACGTGAGCTTCAGCTGGCATCTGTACCCGCTGACGGCCGGCGGCCGCATTTGTGCCGGGGCGGCAAGCTGGCTGCGGCCATTTCTCGTGCCGCAGTCATGACCGCAGCGGATGCTCCCGGGCGATCCGTCCTCGCTCGTCGAGTAGGCGCGGTCGCGGTCGGCACCGCCATCGACGGCGCGGGCCTGCTCGCCGCCTTTGTCATCATCGGCCGGCTTCTGGGCCCCGGCTCTTTCGGGGCGTTCTCAATCGCGCACTCGGGGATCACGCTGGCTTTCCTCGCGACGGAGTTTGGACTGGCATCCGCGCTGACCCGGGGACTGGCGGAAGACTTCAGGCGGGCGCGACGCCTGGTGGGAACCGCACTGGGGTTGCGACTGACCTCGGGCCTAGGCGTAGGCACCCTCCTAGTCGCGTTCGCCGCCACCTTCTCATCCTCTGAGATGACGCGTGTGGTGCTTCTGCTGGCCATGTCGACAGCCGCGTGGCAGACCTCGCAGATCTATGTGTCTGCTCTCCGCGCGGAAGGCATGATGGCCTCCGGCGTGTCCATCGCCGTGATTGACCGGGCTGTACTCCTGCTGACGCT
>JALYRV010000044.1 GCA_030855205.1 Acidobacteriota bacterium
CGCTGGAAGACGGCGATTCCCGGCCTCGGCCATTCCTCTCCCATCGTCTGGGGTGATCGCATCTATCTGACGACCGCGATCGAGGGGGACGTGGTGCCGGGGAAAGAGAAGAAGCCGGAGCACAAGCTTGGTGGCGAGGTGTTCGTGCATCCCTCGATGGTGTCGCACGATCGCCGGCAGACCATGAAGGTGTTCGGGCTGGATGCGAAGAGCGGAAAAATCCTGTGGGAGCAGACCGCGTATGACGGCCCGATGGCAGACGGGCGTCATGTCAAGAGCAGCTTCGCGTCTGCGACGCCGGTCACCGACGGCAGGATGGTGTATGTCTTCTTCGGCACCGAAGGCCTGTTTGCGTACGGCATCGACGGCGCGCTCGAGTGGAAGAAGGACCTCGGCGAGATCAAGACCCTCGGGCTCGGCTTCGCGACGTCGCCGGTGCTCTATCAGGATGTGCTCATTCTCCAGTGCGACGAGAACGAGGGCGAGAAGAGCTTCATCGTGGCCTTCGACAAGACGAGCGGCAGGGAGCTGTGGCGGCAGAAGCGCAATGTCCAGGGCAGCTGGGCCACGCCGGTGATCGTGCGTGTCGGCAGTCGCGATGAGTTGATCACGCTCGGCAACGAGTTCGGGATCTCCTACGACCCGAAGACCGGCGACGAGTTGTGGCGCACGAAGGGTGTCGAGAGCAACGCCATTCCGTCGCCGGTGTTCGGCCACGGCATGATCTACATGACGGCGGGTTACCCGACGAAGTCCGTGCTTGCGATCAAGCCGATGGCGCCGGGCGGCGCTGGCGCGAAGTCAGGTGCCGATGTCGCGTGGACCTATGCGCGCGGAACGGCGTATGTCACGTCGCCGATTCTCGTGGGCGACCATCTGTACCTGTCGACCGATCGCGGCATCCTCACCAATCTCGACGCGCGCACCGGCACGATCACGTACGAAGGCGGCCGCGTGCCCGTGCCCGCGACCTTCACGGCGTCGATGGTGGCGTTCGGCGACAAGATTCTGCAGGCGTCCGAAGATGGCGACGTGTTCGTGATTCAGGCGGGTGCGGAGCACAAGGTCGTGGCGATCAACAAGCTCGGCGAGCCGATCTTCGCGAGCCCGGCGCTCTCGAACGGCGTCATCTACCTGCGCGGCTCCAGGCATCTGTACGCGATCGCGAAGTAGTCGATTCTAGCGCTCGAGCAGCGTGAGGATGTCGGCCAGCGTCGAGCGTCCGGCATCGTCGGCGTACCACTTGGTCTTGCCGGCGAGCACGTCGAACTTCGGGTCGCGCGCTTTCTGCTCGCTGATCCACGCCACCAGAGCGCCCGGCCGTTCGATCCACGCGCGTATCTCTCCGTCATCACGAATGAAGATCAGTGTCGGCGTCGCCGCGCGGCCGTCGGGCGTCCGGTGCGCCTCCATCGCGGCGCGTCCCGCGCGCGCGTCGACGATGCGCAGCGACAGCCGCCCTGGGGCGGCCGCGGCGAGCTTCGCGACGTAGGGAAGAGAGGCGGCCGAGTCGCTGCAGCGGTCCTCGGCGATGGCGAGAATGCGCCAGGTCCGCGACAGGGCGCGCGCGCGAGCCGCGATGGCGTCGGGAACATCGGCCGCCGCCTGAGTGGCGCTCCAAGACTCCCGCCGCGCGCTGATGCTGTCGAAGAACGCGTCGAACGCCTGGCCGCGGTCGAAGAGCTCCACGTACGCGGGTGCCTGCGCGGTGGCCGCAGAGGTGAGAAGCAGGAGCAGCGCGAGAAGCATGCTCCAGTTTACAATCCAGCCGATGCTGCGAAAGAGCCTGTGGGCGTTGATGTCGTTGTCTGTGATTGCGGCAGCCTGCGCCGATCCCGAGAAGGAGCGCCTCAAGGCCACCACGCAGGCGACCTACGATCCCAGGACGGGGCGCCTCAACCGTCTGACGGCCGACCTTAATAAGGATGGCAAGATCGACGCGTATACCTACATGGACGGCACGAAGGTGTTGCGTTCCGAGGTCGACGCCGATCAGGACGGCAAGATCGAGAAGTGGGAGTTTCACGGCGCCGACGGCAAGGTGGAGCGCGTTGCGATCTCGCGCGAGAAGAACGGCAAGCCCGACACCTGGCTCTATCCCGGTCCCGACGGCAAGACGGCCCGCGCCGAGATCTCCTCCGAGCAGGACGAGAAGAAGATCGACAAGTGGGAGTGGTATGAAGGTGACCAGGTCGTCCGCGCCGAGGAGGATGCCAGCGGCGACGGCAAGGTCGACAAGTGGGAGACCTTCAGCGCCGGTGCCCTGACCAGCATCATGCTGGATGAGAATTACGACGGAACTCCTGATCGCCGTTTGGTTTACGGGGACGCAGGGAAGCTCCTGGCCATCGAAAGCGTGCCCGACGGCAAGGGCGGCTTCAAGAAGAGGATGGCGATTGGCTCGTGAGTCCAGAGCCGTCACAGCCCTCATCGCTTCGCGAGGCCGCGCCCGGCCATAATGGTGTCCCGATGAAAGGCATTATCCTCGCCGGCGGCTCCGGCACGCGGCTTTATCCGCTGACACAGGTCGTCAGCAAACAGCTTCTGCCCGTCTACGACAAGCCGATGGTGTATTACCCGCTGTCGACGCTGATGCTGGCGGGGATCACCGAGATCCTCATCATCTCGACGCCGCACGACCTCCCGCACTTCCGAACGCTGCTCGGCGACGGCGGACAGTGGGGGATGCGCTTCGAGTACGCCGAGCAGGCCGAGCCGAACGGGCTCGCGCAGGCGTTCGTGATCGGCGCAGACTTCATCGGCACCGACCCGGTCTGCCTCGTGCTCGGCGACAACATCTTCTACGGCGACAGGCTCGGCTTGCTACTGCAGAGGGCGGCCGCGGAGACGTCGGGCGCCACGGTCTTCGGCTACTACGTCAAGGATCCGGAACGCTACGGCGTGGCCGAACTCAATGACGCCGGGCAGGTCGTGGGCATCGAAGAAAAACCGAAGGCGCCGAAATCGCACTACGCCGTCACGGGCATCTACTTCTACGACAATCAGGTCATCGAGATCGCACGCGGGCTGAAACCTTCCGCAAGAGGCGAGTACGAAATCACCGACGTGAATCTTGCCTACCTGCAGCGAATGCAGCTCCGGATGGAAGTGCTCGGCCGGGGCATGGCCTGGCTCGACACGGGCACCCACGAGTCGCTTCACGACGCCTCGAGCTTCATCGAAACCATCGAGAAACGCCAAGGGCTGAAAATCGCCTGCCCGGAGGAAATTGCCCTCCGGATGGGCTACATTGATCGCGACACGATGCTCCGCCTCGCCCAACCCATCCGGAACAGCAGCTACGGGCAGTACCTCCTGCAGGTGCTGTCCGCATGACATCGCTGCGCATCGCCTTCGACATGGATGGGACCATCGCCGATCTGTCGACGGCCTTCCACCAGATCGAAGACCGGTTGTTCGGACCCTACGAGGCGGAACACAGCCAGCCCCAGCCGGAAGTACGCGAAGAAGAACAGGAAGCAGAACAGCGCGCCGCGCAGGACTCCGGCGGCACGTCAGGCATCAGCACGCCGATCGGCGGCATCGACGCGGCGGCCGTGGCGCGAGAGCGCCTCGCGCAGGCTCGCGCGATGCGACGGCACAACGACATCGTCTGGCACGCGATCGAATCGACACCAGACTTCTGGACGACGCTGAAGCCGCTCGAGGATGGCGTGATCAGGCGGCTGTGGGAAGCGGCGGACAAGCACCGCTGGGAAGTGTTCTTCATCACGCAGCGCCCCGCGACCGCCGGCGAATCGGTGCAGCGGCAGACGCAGCGCTGGCTCGTGGAACAGGGCTTCGAGCTGCCGAGCGTCATCCCGCTCTCGGGCTCGCGCGGCAAGGCCTGTCAGGCGCTGAAGGTCGACTTCCTCGTCGATGACACGGCGAAGAACTGTGTCGATGTGATCTCCGACTCCAGCGCCAGAGCGGTCCTCGTCACGCGAGGGATAGACGACTTCACCGAGAGCGGCGCGCGCCGCCTCGGCATCGTCACCGTGAAATCGGCGAGCGATGCGATCGACATACTGGAACAGGCCACCGTCGCGAAAGTGAACCCCACCTTCTTTGCGCGATTCCTGCAGAAGATGGGAATCAAGACTTAGGACGCGCGCCTTACTCTTTCGCCGCTCCGGCCGCCTTCAGCACTTTCCCCGCCTCGTCGAACGCAATCAAATCGAACACGCCGCCGTCGAGCGCCTGTGCCGCGAGCGTGCGCGCGCGTGCACGATCGCCGGTCGCAAGCGCGATGGCTGCGGCGTGCGCAAGGATGCGCTGATCGCGCGTGCCCGTCCGCATCGCCGCCGTTGCGGCTTCAGAGGCGCGCTTCAGATCCCCCGCGCGAAAGGCCGCCCAGGCGACCGCGTCCATCGTGAAGATATCGTTGCGCGACGCCGCCGCGCGCTCCGCTAGCGCGAGCGCTTCGGGCGCCTTCAGCGACCGCTCCGCCAGCATCCGGCCCAGCGCCGCGGGCTGAGGCTCTTCCGACTCCCACCCGCTGCGCTCGAGGCGCTCCATCTCCGCATACCGCTCGGCCGCGCACGCCGCGTTCCCGAGGCGGGCACACAGATCTCCGGCCCACGCCGCGAGCTCCGGCGTCGCCGCCTTGCGCAAATCCTCTTCGACGATCACGAGTGCTTCACGCAGCGATCCGCGCGCGACGAGCAGACGTGCCTGGCCGGCCCGTGCATATGGATGGCCGGCAAACAGATGCTCCGCGCGGCGGAACTCGCGCTCCGCGTCGTCGAGCTTGCCCTGGCGCAGGAGCAGATTGCCCGCCTGCGACGCGTGCCACGAGAGAGACTCGCGATCGGTAGGCCCCGTCGCTTCGGCCGACATGCGCAGAGTCCGCAGGGCACCATCGAGGTCGCCCTGCTTTTCGCGGGCATAGGCCACGCGAGCATAAGAAGATGCATCCGGACGCGTCCGCACCATGCGGTCGAATGCGTCGAATGCCTTGTCGTAGTCGCCGAGCTCCATCCACGCGTCTCCCGACGTGCCGTGATTCCACGCGTCCTCGGGGTGTACAGCGCGGGCCCGCTCGGCAACCGGCAGAGCATCGGCAAACCGGTGCTGTGCCAGCAGCACGCTCGCGAGCATGCGAGTCGCGTGATAGTTTCCCGGGTCTTTCTCCAGCGCCGCGCGCACGATGCGCTCGGCTTCGATCGCAAGCGACGCGTCACTGTCAACGCGCGACTTCCGCATCAGCAGATCCGCAAGTGCAACGGCGGCCCCATGATCGGAAGGCGAGGCGCTCAGGCGCGCTCGGTACGCGCTGATGCCATCCGCGAGCTCCTCCGGCCCCGTGCCCCTGGCCGTCACCGGCGCGGAGGGCGAGGCTTCCACCCGTCCCGCAGAACCGGTGCGCCAGACCGCTGGAGCGGCGACGGCCGCCGCTCCAGCAATCACGAGCACCACGAGCATCGAACGATGCACGCGCGTCATTGTTGTTACCTTCTGATCCCGCTGATCGTCGGGCCAAGCTCGGACTGAGAGAATCCGGGCGTCGGCTCCCACAGATACGGGAACGTCTGGCTGAACGGCTTGTCGTTGAAGTCGACGCCGTCGCCGAGCCGCGCGTTGATGCCGCTGTTGAACGCCGGCGTCAGCGGGGTCGCTCCCGCCGTCACGCGCAGCGCGATGTCGACCACGTCGTCGATCAGACGGCGGCCATTCGGGAAGCCCGCCATGTCTCCCTTGATAACGCCCAGACGGTCTGGCGACGCGGACGGCGGCACCGCGAGGTTGAGACGCAGCATTTCCGACGCGCGAACACCGGCCGGCTGATTGAGGCCGGGGAGACCCGTCAGGAAGATCGTGACGAGATCGTTACGCGGCGTGGGAGGGGAGTCGACGCCATAGAGCACCTTGAGCAGCCTGGCCACTTCGGGGTCGAGGACGAACGGCAACGCCGCAGCATCACCCGTCGGCTCGAGCGCGTTGAACGCGTCCTTCGTGCTGCGGGGGATCACCAGTTCGTTGACGAGCGGCTGCGCGAGACGCGACACCTGCACGAAGTCGCCGCTGTTCGTCTCGCGTCCGGCCACACGGGTCGTCACCGCGCGGCGAGAGACCGTCGACCACACGCCGATGATCGCATTCGGATCGGTCACGCCGTTGGGGCGCGTGCGCGAGCGCGTCACCTGCTCGACGGGAAGCTCGATCGCGATGGTGTGCACGTTGAGACCGTCAAGACCATCGATACCGCCACGGAGATCACCGGGCGGCAGGCGGATCGCCAGCAGGTCGAAGACACCGCCGACGTCGATGAAGAACGAGTCGTCGCGCTGCCCGGCGAACACGTGTCCGCCGCCGGGGAGACCGGCGACCGCACTCTGCGCCAGCGCCGCGTAGTTCGGCGTCGAACGGTTACCGACATTCACGGGCGGCGAGATGCCCGCCGCGAGCTGCGGAATCGACGTGCCCGTACGGCGGGGGCCTTCGACGCGCGTGACGCTGTAGGTCTGGCGCACATTCCAGTCGGGATCGGTCAGCGATGTGATCGGGCCCGTGTTGTAGAGGAACGTGTTGGTGTTCAGCACCGTCGTCGTGAACCGGAACTGGTACGTGATGTCTTCGACGGCATCGCCGTTGTTGTCGATGTGGATCTCGTAGAGAGCCGTGTCATCGAACTTGGCGAAGTTGGGCCCGTTCTGCGGAAGCTGGAACGGGATGAAGTTGGCGATGAGCGTCACCCGGCCGTTGCCCGCAGGCGGGATGAACGCGTAGACGTCGGTGTTGTCGGCGAGCGGATCCTCGGAGATCAGCGGCGCTTCACGATGGCTCGAAGCCCGGGTCGAAGGGGAGAACGAAAAAACAGTGGCGGCTGCAAGGGCGAAACAGCCGAGTCGGACAAACTTATTCACGGAGTACCTCCGCAACGTCTACGCTCCGGAGGCTCAATCGGATTTATGCGCCGCAGCCGGCCTTGATCATCGTGACCTTGTCGACATGGATCTTGACGAGCGTGATCGGGATGTCGACTTCCTTCTTCGTCTGCCCGGCCGTGCTCGTGCCCACGGACGCCGCCGGCACCCTTACCTCAGCCATACCAGGGCCCTCGATCTTGGCCACCGCTCCGCCGTCCTCGCCTGCGCCAAGCTCGACTTCCATCTCGGAGCGCTCGAGATCCTTGATACGTCCCGAAATCTGGACCATGTGACCGACGTGCCCCTTCAGGTGCTTGGTGCTGTCGAGCCAGTAGATCCTCCAGCGTCCGGTTTCGACAGGAGCGCCAGGGACTTCCTTGACCGACCCGATGAGGTAGGTATCTTTCTTCAGACCCGCTTCGACACACCCCTCGATGGCAATGCTCGCACCCTTGCTGAGCTGCGTCTGATGATTGTGCGCGGCGGTGCTTTGCGCCATCACGGGCACCGTGGACAGCAGGCAGGCCGCCCCGATCGCGTGAAAGTACGACATTCTCATCTCTTTCTCCTCGTGGCCTCGAGACCGCCGGGCCGGCCGGCATTCCTTTGCACGGGCGGTACCGCAAGGCCATAAGGCCTTAGACTAGGGCCTCCCCAGTGACACTCTCAAGGCGCCGCGCGGTCGCGTGGCTTGGTCTCGCGCATCTTGCTGCCCTCGTGTGGCTCCTCAACGATCCCGGGCGCAGGCGGATGGTGTTCTTCGACACGGTCACCGTCCCTCGCGTGACGCTCGAGATGTCGCCCCATGAACTGGCTTCATTCGGCTTCGAGCAGGACGATCCCGAGGATCTCGTCCGCTTCCGCCCCCGCGCGGAAGCCGCCACGCTCGGCAACACCAGCGACATCGAGCGCATCATCAATCTCAGCAACGCGATATACGCCCTGAGCGAACCCGGCGCGCCGGTGCTCGGCCCGTACGATGCCATCACGCTCAGCAGTGTTGCCGACGCGATCGAAGGCGGACGCGCCGGACAGTGCGGCCACCTGACCTGGATGCTCACCGGCCTCGCCCGCAGCATCGGCCTCGACGTGCGCCAGACGCTCTGGGCGAAAGACGATGGGACGGTTGGGCATGTCTCGATGGAGTTCTATGCGCGCGACGAGCGGCGGTGGATCTATTTCGATCTGAACTTCCGCGGCTACGCCACGGGCGCCGACGGCCGGGCGCTGTCGGCCGCCAGTCTGCGCGCGCTCACGCCGCGCGCGCCCGGCGTGTCGCTCGTCTCGCATGCGTCGCATCGCGCCTGGACGGCCGAGCAATTCGCCGCCGAGCACGCGCGCTACGCATTCGACTGGTACATGATGAGCAACCGGCTGCACGACTTCGAGCCGGAACACCGTTTCGGCATCCTCAACGGAGCGCACGGCGCGCTGACACAACTGCCGTTTGCCGCGCAGCGCGTGGCAGACGTGCTCTTGACCGGACGCCAGACGCGTCTCGCCCTCGACCGGCATGCGGTTTCGGCGGGCGGCACGAGTGTGCGCGCGCTGCACACGCTGTTTGGCTATCTGCTCATGGCCGCCATGGCCTGCTTCGGCTGCGCCGTCATCGACAAACTCGCGGGGCGAGGAATGATGAATCCCGCGCGGGAGGTTGGGTAGGTTCTGGTGGGTTGGGTTAGTTGAGCAGGTGGTACGAAAAAAAAGGGCGGAGGCCGTGAGGCCCCCGCCCTTTTTTCGTCAGGAGCGTGTTACCAGGTCGCGCGGACGCCGAAGCGAATGACTCTCGGCGCGATGATGCTCGAGATGTTGTTCGCGTTGGCCGGGTTGGTGCCCACCCGCGTGCCGTGGTTGTAGGTGAACTGCACGCGGCGCTGCGACTGCGTCAGGTTCGAGTTGGTGACGTTGAACACGTCGACACTCGGAATCAGGCGCAGGCGGCCCATCTGGAACGCGCGGTCGACCTTGAGGTCGAGCACGAACACGTTGTCCAGGCGGACATCGCCGAGCGGATCCAGCAGGACGTTGACGTCGCCGAGCAGGTTGCCACGGTTGGTGACCGTGACGGCCTGCGGGAACGGATAGCCCTGACGGAACTGCGTGGCCGCCGCGAGGTTGATGTCGTAGAACGGCAGGGTATACATGCCGCTCGCCTTCACCAGCCACTTGGCGTTCGTGAACACCGAGTCGAGACCCGAGCCGGCCGACTCCGGCGCGTATTCCGCGCCCGTCAGGTTGGCGATGTTGGTTGGGTCTTCGTAGCCCGCGCCGTTCTCGAAGTAGTCCTTCGCGTCGTTGTACGCGAAGCTCGCGTTCGCCATCCAGCGGTTGGAGTAGCGCTTGTTGAGCGACAGCTCGAGACCGTTGTAGTTGCGGTAACGGTCGTTCGAGAAGTTGGTGTACGTGAACGGGGTCGGCAGGGCCGTGTTCGCCACGAAGTACGTGAACGTGTCGCAACGGCGATCCTGCGTCGCCGTGCTGCACGGGCCCGACGCCAGCGTGGTCGGGTCGACCGTGACGGCGGTGAAGTTCGAGTCGCTGTAGTTCGGCCGATCCGCGCCGAACGCGAACTGGTCGTACTTGCGCCAGATGTAGCTCGCGCTCACGCCGACGCCCTGCATCAGCTCGTGATCCAGGCCGAGGATGAACTCACGCGTGCGGTCGTTCTTGACGTCCGGGTCGACCGCGCCGGGCGAACGGAAGTTCGTCGGGTTGGCCGGGTCGAACGCCGCGCTCTTGGCGAGCAGCGTCGAGCCGAGCTCGCCGGGCTGCACGACGCGGTCGGCGTTGGCGTCGGTCCAGCCGTAGCGCACGAGCACCTGGCTGACGGCGACGAGGTTACCCGCCAGCTGTCCGGGGCCCATCTGCCCGAAGTACATCGAGTACGACGTGCGCGCGACGGTGCGGCCGGTGCCGAACACGTCGAAGTTGAGGCCGAGACGCGGCGAGATGTCGTTCCACACCACACCCGAGTCGACGCCCGGGAAGGCGATCGCCGGCAAGGTGTTCGGCAGCACCGGGCTGGCCGGCACGTCCGTGGCGAGCGCTTCGTCCGACTGACGATCCCACCGGAGGCCGAGGTTCGCCGTGATCCGGCCACGCGTGTACGTGTCCTGGACGTAGGCGGCCTGCGTCTTCAGCTTGTAGTCGGTGTAGCCGTCACGATAGATCTGCGCGTAGGTAGGCACGCAGGCCGGGTTGAGCGGATCGCTGATGCCCGACGGGCACGTCACGTAGGCTTCGGCGTTGCCGCCGGTGTGCGCGATCGTCTCGCCGTTGGCGTTCCTCCAGCGATAGCCGAGCTTGAAGGCATGATCGCCGCCGAGCGTGGCCGGCAGGAAGTAGCTCGTCGTGAGGTCGACGCTGTCGGTCGGGCGCAGGAAGACAAATTCGTTGAACGAGCGGCCCCAGACACCCGTCGTCAGATCGCGAATCGGCTGGATATCGCGCTGCCCGGGCTCCTGGAACGTGAGCGTGAAGTTGTTGCCGACATGCGCGAGCTGCACTTCCGCGAGGAGGCGGTCGGTGAACACGTGCTGGTCGCTCAGCTTCCAGATCGGCGACGGGCCCGTGAACCAGCCGAACTGACCGAACGTGGAGGACACGGCGTCCTGACGATAGGCCGTTTCGAGCGGGCGCGTGTCCGACGCGTCGCGCGCCGTGCGGACTTTTGCGCCCCAGCTGTTCTGGAGGTTCAGCTTGTTGTTGGCGATCGGCGCCCACGTGAGCTTCCAGTTGTAGTTGTTGAGCGTGGTCAGGTCGCTCGCGAGACAGTCGCGAATCGCCTGCGTCGTGCCCAGCGCGGCCGCGATGCCGCTGGTCGGCACGCCCGCGGGACGGCACTCGGGGGTCTTCTTGTAGAAGTTGACCACGCCGACCTTGATGTCGTTGCGGCCGAACGAGCCCCAGTACCAGAGCTTGTCCTTCTTCACGGGACCACCGACCTCGAAGCCGAAGTCGTTGATGTTCTGAATCGGCGCGCCCGAGCCGGCACCCGCCGCGCGGATCTTGTCGGTCACGTTGTCGGCCTGGAAGCGGTCGTTCGTGTTGTAGACACGCGCCGAGCCGCGGAACATGTTGGTGCCGCTGCGCGTGACGAAGTTGATGCCCACGCCGCCGGTCTGCTGCGACGCGTCGGCGCCGCCCGTGACGACCGACATCTCCTGGAGCATGTCGAAGTCGTAGTAGAGCGGTGAGGCGCCGGTGGCCGACATGTCGGTGATGTCGACGCCGTCGAGCGACCACTTGTTGTTGGTCGACGTCGCGCCGCGCGAGATGTAGCCGGACTGCTGACCAGACTGGTTGCCGCCCACGTTGATGCGGTCCATCGCGATGGCAGGCGTGCGCTCGAGCATGACCCACGGGTCGCGCGCCGACGGGATGCTCTGCAGCGCCGCCAGATCGAACGTCGACTTCTGCGTCGTCGACCGCGTGTCGACCACGGGGCTGGCGCCGGCCACGGTGACCGTCTCCTGCACCGACGAGATCTCCATGTTGCTGTTGATAGCAACACTGGATCCGATGTTCACCTGCACGCCCTCACGCACCAGGGTCTTGAATCCCGGGAGCTCGAAGCGGACGTTGAACGTGCCAACAGGCACGCGCGGGAAAGAATACGAGCCGGTCTCCGACGTGACCGCCGTCATCGGGGCGATCAGGGCGGCGCCGCTGACCGTCACGGTCACGCCCGGGAGCACGGCCCCGGTGTTGTCAGTCACGCGGCCACTGATGTCGCCGCTCTGTACCTGCGCCGACCCGGCCGACACGCTCATGAACAGAGCGAGCACGGTCAGGAAAGCTGTAAAACGAACCTTCATGCGAGTTCCTCCTGGATTGATGCACGAGGCGAACGGGGAACCCCCCGTTGCCGCCGGAGCCTAGAGCACCCGGCATGCCACGGACCTTCGCAAGGGAGGTAGGGACGGTAGCCAGCATGGGACGAACGGAGGCCCCTAAGTGATTGACCTGCAACGGACCTGAGGCTATGGGCGGAGGCAGTATGCGAGCGCCGGTTACGGATGTTCGTACTCGGCTCGGCTTCGATCCAATCGCGCCGAGGTCGGCAAACCGGAATGCCGGATCCAGCGCGTCAGTTGAAGCTGGCGACGCGGCGCCGCAGGGTCTTCACGTGGTCCCAGATTTTCGCCTCTTCCGATGGCTCAGTGTCCTCGTCCTCGTCGTCCGGGGGTTCGGAGGCGGCGTCGTTCGGAGTGTCGCTCGTGCGGGTGGGCCACGCGCCAGCGTAGAAACGCTGCTCCTGCAGGTAGCCTTCGAGATCGCGGAGCGCCGCGCCGGCGTCGCCGAGATGGAACGACAGCAGTCCGCGATCGCGCCGCTCTTCCGACGCCGAAGGATCGAGCGCGAGAAGCAGATCGCACACCCTGCGCGCGTCGGCAAATGCCTGCTGCCGCACGTAGAGCCGCTTCAGATTGGTCAGCATGCGCACGACGATGTCGCGCGGCGCCGCCGGTTGAAGCAACTCCGGCCCATACACCGCATCGTCGCCGAGATGATTCATCAGGATGCGCCGGCAGTCCGTCTCGGAGAGTTCGACGCCGCCGGTGAAGGGGTCGACGATCAGCGCCTCGCCGGGGCCGTCCCCCCCGCAGCGTACGAGGAAGTGTCCGGGGAAGCTGACCCCCTCGGTCGTGATGCCCGCGCGCGCCGCGACGTCCATGTAGACGATCGAGAGCGTGATGGGAATGCCGCGCCGCCGCGCGACGACCGCGTTGAGACAGCTGTTGCGCAGGTCGTCGTAGTGGAGCCGGTCCCCCTCGAAGCCCGCTTCGTCGAAGAGCACCGCGTTGAGCTCCCGGACCCGATCCCGCGCAGGCGCGCCGGCGAACTTGTCGAGCCGCGCCGCGGCGCGCTCGCCGAACCGCGCGAGCGACGCGCGCGTCGCGTCCGGGTCGAGCTGTGGATACTCGAGCCGCGCAATCTCGAGCGCTGCGTCGGACAACGCGAAGTCCGGCTGCGACAGCAGCGCGATGAGGCGGGAGCGGATTTCGGAAAAGCGTTTCATGAGAGCCGGCTACAGATCCTTTACGAGTTCCAGTGTAATCCTCTCGACCGACGGCACGACGATGACCGCTCCCGCGAGCTCGTGCGCCTTGTAACTGGTCGTCACCGCGATGCAGGTCATGCCGGCGGCCACCGCGGACTGAATGCCCCAGCGCGAGTCTTCGATCGCGAGGCAGCGGCGCGGGTCGGCGTTGATGCGGCGCGCGGCTTCCAGATACGGATCGGGCGCCGGCTTGCCCGACGGTGTGTCGCCGGCGCCGACGATGGTCTCGAAGTAACGCAGCAGGCCGGCCGGGGTCAGGACTGCGCGGATCTCATCGGCGTAGGCGCCCGATGCGATCGCGAGCGGATACGTGCCGTGAAAGCGGCGGATGCAATCCTCGATGCCTGGATAGAGAATGCTGCGGGCGCCGGCGACGAGCCGTTCGTACGCGCGCCCTTTCTCTTCGACGAGCTCACGCAGCCGCTGGTCGCCGAGATCGACGCCGCGCTCGGCCCCGAGAATCCTGAAGACACCCTCATCGTCGAAGCCCAGGTACTTCTCGTAGTACTCGGCCTCGGAGAGGGTCAGAGGATCTGGTGAGGTGGCGGTCCGGCGATCGGGTCCGGTGAGGCTCTCGAGCGCCTGCCGGAACGCCGCGAGGTGCAGCTTCTCGGTGTCGGCGATGACGCCGTCGAAGTCGAAGACAATCGCTGTGATCATGATTTCCCCTCTGGCATCTTTTCCCCCGCTCTGATTTCGACAGGAAGCCGGTTCTCGCGCGGCGGGAGGGGACACTCGTAGCGCGTGTCGTAGACGCAGAATGGGTTGTAGGCGCGATTGAAGTCGAGGTCGTAGAGCCCGATCGGCGAGCGCGTGAGATCGAGATAGCGCCCGCCGCCGTAGGTCTCGCCACGATTGGTGGCGTCGCCGAACGGCACGAAGAGCCGCGCCGTGTCGCGCGCGTTCTCGCGCACGAAGGCCGTGAGCTCGCGCCGCTCGCCGTTGATCGTGAACTCGAGCTTGCCGATCACCCGCATGCGCTCGCGGTTGCCGGCTGTCGTGTCCATCTCGATGATCTGGCTCGACGCGCCGTTCGACACGAGCGCGGCCGCGACGCGCATCGACGGATTGACGTCGTAGTAGACGAGCCCCGTGAACGACGCGCGACGCGCTTCGGGCACCGGAGAGTCGCTGGTCCTGAAGGCGGCGTCCTTCTCGACGCGCCATGCGGAGATCTCCTGGTCGTAGGACAGCGGAGGCGAAGCGCAGGAGACCGACACCAGCAGGAGGGCGAAGAACCAAGGGCGACGGGACGTGTTCGACGTTCTGCTGGACATGGGAACTCTTTTCTACACGATCTCGAATACGTACTTCTTCCTCGCCCCAGTCTCCTCCGCGAGCGCCCGCCGGTCGGCGACGAGATTGGCTGGCGTCGATTTGAGCCAGCGCCTGAGCGCGGCGAGGAGCGTGCGGAGCTGATCCCCCTGTGTCATCGCGGCGAGCGCCTCCTTCGCGCTGGCGTCGATGCGGCAGGCGGCGGTATGAATCACGATGCGCGCGGCCGAGGCGTGCAGCGCGGCGCGTGAGGGATCGTCGGCGTCGGCCTGCGTCGCGCGCAGCAGCGCGCTTTCGGCCGCAAAGGCGTCGGTCAGGACATCCGCGGTGAAGCTGAGCACCTCCTGCTCGTCCGCGAGCTTGTCGCCGAAGGTCTGCATCGCGGTGCCGAGTACGGCAAGCGCCGCCTTCTTCATGCCGGTGACGAGCGCGCGCTCGGGGGCCAGCGGTTCGGACATCGGCCCGCCGGATGAGGGCGGCGCGAGCAATTCGGCCTGCAGTGCCATGGCCGACGCGATGAGCGGCAGCGTGCCCTTGACCGCGCGGCGCGCGAGCATGCCCGGCACGAGCAGACGATTGATCTCGTTGGTCCCCTCGAAGATCCGGTTCACGCGCGCGTCGCGATAGTGCCGCTCGGCGGGGTAGTCCTTCACGAAGCCGTTGCCGCCGTGAATCTGCACGTTCTCGTCGAGCACGTAGTCGATCATCTCGCTGCTGGCGACCTTGAGCATCGATGCCTCAATCGCGAACTCCTCGAGCGCCGGCGACAGACTGCCGGCCGCCGCCTCGCCAGCCGGCCCCGCGCCGTGTGCTCCGAGCGCAACGTCGATCAGGCCGCAGGTGCGATACAGCATGCTCTCGACGGCGTACGCGCGCGCGGTCATCTCGCCAAGCTTGTGCTGAATGGCGCCGAACGACGCGATGGTGCGGCCGAACTGCTTGCGCGTGGCGGCATACGCCGCCGCTTCGGCAATCGCCATCTTCGCCCCGCCGCTGCACATGGCGGCAAGCTTGAAGCGGCCGTAGTTGAGCGTGTTGAGCGCGACCTTGTGGCCCTTGCCGATCGCACCCAGCAGGTTCTCCGCGGGCACCTTCGCGTCCTGCAGAATCAGCGGCGTCGTCGACGACCCGTGGAGGCCCATCTTGTGTTCCTCCTTGCCGTTCGACACTCCCGCGAACGCGCGCTCCACGATGAACGCCGAGAACTCACCGTCCCCCGCCGCGCCTGCGGCGTGGACCTTGGCAAAGACGATGAAGACGTCGGCGAAGCCGCCGTTGGTAATCCACATCTTCTCGCCGCTGAGCACGAACGAGCCGTCCTCCTGCCGCACGGCGCGGCAGCGCGCGGCGAGCGCGTCGGAGCCCGAGCCGGACTCGCTCAGCGCATAGGCGCCGATGATCTCGCCGGAGGCGAGCCGCGGCAGGTACTTCTGCTGCTGCGCGGCGGTGCCGAAGCAGAGGAGTGGAATGATCGACAGGCCCGTCTGCGCGCCGAACGTCGTCGCGAACGACGCGCTGCGCCCCGCCGCTTCGCCCACGATGATCGACGCGGCCTTGTCGAGGCCGATGCCGCCAAGCTCCTCGGGCACGTCGGTGCCGATCAGGCCGAGCGCCCCCCCCTTGGCCACCAGCGCGCGCGCCAGCGTCCAGTCCTTCTGCTCGAGCCGATCGATCGCCGGCATGACTTCATTGGTCATGAACTCGTGCGCCGTCTGCGCGATCATCCGGTGATCGTCCGAGAGACGCTCGGGTGTGAAGATGTCCGTGGCGGCTGTGACCAGCCACCCGCCGCCCTTGTGTGAGATGGAATCTGTCGACATGGTCAGGTTCTAAGCGTGTTCGAAGAGCATCGCAGCGCCCATGCCGCCGCCGACGCACAGGGTGACGAGACCGTAGCGCGACCCGCGCCGCTGCATTTCGTGCACGAGAGACGTGGTGAGGCGCGCGCCGCTGCAGCCGAGCGGATGGCCGAGCGCGATCGCGCCGCCGTTGACGTTGAGGCGCGCGCGGTCGATCGGCAGCTCGCGCAGGCAGGCCAGCGCCTGTGCCGCGAACGCTTCGTTGAGCTCGACGAGATCGATTTGGCCGAGGCTGAGCGAGAGCCGCGCGAGCAGCTTGCGCACGGCCGGCACGGGGCCGAGTCCGAAGCGCTCTGGCTCGACACCGGCGGTGGCGTAGCCGAGGATGCGCGCCAGCGGCTGCAGTCCCGCCTCGCGCGCGCGGCCTTCGTCCATGACCAGCACGGCCGCGGCGCCATCGCTGGTCTGCGACGAGTTGCCGGCCGTGACGGTGCCGCGCACATGAAACGCCGGCTTCAGCGCGCCGAGCGCCTCGATCGACGTGTCGCGCCGCGGCCCTTCGTCGATGAGAAAAGCGGGTCCGCTTCCATCGATGCCGACGATCTCGTCGGTGAAGCGGCCGGCATCGATTGCGGCGACCGCCTTCTGATGGCTCTCGAACGCGAAGGTGTCCTGCTCTTCGCGCGAGATCGACGCTTCGCGCGCATGCGTCTCGGCCACGAGGCCGGTCGTGAGATACACGTCGGGATACGACGACACGAGGTGCGGATTGGGGGCGATCTTGTGGCCGCCCATCGGGATCAGGCTCATCGATTCGGTGCCGCCGGCAATGATCGCCCGCGCGCCTCCCGCCGCGATGCGGTCGGCCGCGATGGCGATCGCTTCGACCCCCGACGCGCAGAAGCGGTTGACCGTGACCGCCGACGCGCTGACGGGCACCCCCGCGCGCAGCGCGGCAATGCGCGCGACGTTGAGACCCTGCTCGGCCTCCGGCATCGCGCAGCCGAGCACCACATCGTCCACATCGGCCGGGTCGAACCCGCGGGCGCGCTCGATCACCGCAGCGATCACGGCCGCCGCCATGTCATCGGGCCGCGTGAATCGCAGCGCCCCGCGCGGCGCTTTACCAACAGCCGTCCGCGCCGCCGAGACGATGACGGCGCTCACTCGAAGTCCCCCAGTAGCTCCTCGAGCGCCTCGCCGACTTCCTTCGCCTGCCCCGTGAACAGATGATCCGCATCGTCGATCACGACGAGCTCCTTCGGCTCCGGCAGCTTGCCGTAGAACGCCCACATGTCTTCGAGCGCGCACAGCTCGTCTTCCGAGCCTTGCACGAAGAACTTCGGCTTGGTCGAGACGCGTGTCTTCGCGAAGTCGTAGTCGGGCCTGGCCACCGGAGGCGCGATACCAATCAGTGCTGACACGCGCGGATCCACCGCGCCCGTTTCGAGCGCGACGTACGAGCCGAACGAGAAACCCGCGGCCCAGAGGGGCGTGCCCGGATAGCGCGCGGCCATGAGATCGAGTGCGGCCGCGAAGTCGTGCTTCTCGCCGCGCCCGGCGTCGAACGTGCCTTCGCTCCTGCCGACACCGCGGAAATTGAAGCGCAGCACCGCGCATCCGATGCGCGACAGGCCTTTCGAACCCTGGAACACCGCCTTCGTGTGCATCGTGCCCCCTTCGGTCGGCAGCGGATGCGCAAACACGACCGCGGCCTTCGGCGCGCGCCCCTTCGGCTCTTCGAGCATGTGCTCGAGCACGCCGGCGGGCCCTCTCAACTCAACTCGCATGTGAATGTTCCTGCACGAAATCGCAGACCAGCTCCGCGAACAACTCCGGTTTCGTCACCAGCCCGATGTGGCCCGTGCGTTCGAGTGTGACGTGCCGCGCCCCGATCAGCGCCACGTAGTCCACGCTCTTGCGCAGATCGATGACGCGATCGAGCGACGGCTCGCCCGTGATCAGCAGCGCCGGCGCTTTCACCACCGCGCAGTCGGCAACGATGTCGGTCGCGAGCTTGAGACGGGCCCACTCGGCCATGCGCGTGACGGAGAGCGGCGAGCGGACGGCGCGCCCGAAATAGCGGCAGCCGAAGCGGACGCGCTCGCGCACCGACGGCTTCGCCGCGAAGATCTCCGGCCACATGCGCGCGAACCACGCCGGCAGCACGAGCGGCATCGAAAGCAGCGGCCGCTCCATGTACTTCAACAGCGTCTCGTTTGGCATCCAGTGCGGCGTCGGGCTCGAGACGAGCACCAGCCCGCGGGTGCGCTCGGGAAACCGCGCCGCAAACCGCGTGGCGATGAAGCCGCCGAACGAGATCCCGCAGATCACCGCCTGTTCGACCCCGGCGGCGTCCATGACTTCCGCGACCTGGTCGACGAGCCGGTCGAGATTGCCTCCGCGCTGCTGCATCCGCGCGCCCGGCGTGCGGTCGTACGAGAACGACAGCACGCGGCAGCGCTTCGACACCTCGGTGATGGCAGGGCCCATCCACTCCCAGCGCCCCTGGATGCCGGGGATCATCACGATCGGCGGGCCCGATCCTCTGTCGACCATCAGTTCCTCAGCACCTTTCCCGTCTTGAGCGTGTGCGCGATGCGCTCGAGCGTCTTCGGTTCGCCCGTCAGTCGCAGGAACGCTTCCCGCTCGAGATCCAGCAGCTGCTGCTCGGTCAGCATCGAGCGATGCGCGACGTCGCCGCCGGTCAGGATGCGCGCGAGCGCACGGCCAATCGAGGCGTCGTGATCGCTGATGCGCTCGGCGCGCCGGGCGAGATGCACGCCCAGCACGAGCGCGGCATGGACGTCTGGACCGCCGACCGTGATCGCCGCGCGCCAGGGAGGCGGCGCGTACCCGGACGCCGCACGCGCGAGCGCCGTGCGTTTGGCATCCTCGAGCAGGCGCTCGCGATTCATGGTCACGGCGTCGACGTCGCGCAGGTAGCCGATGCGGCGCGCGTCAGGCGCGCTCGTCGAAACCTTGCCGAAGGCAATGGTCTCGAACACGCGCTGCACGTGCGGCAGCACGTCGCCGCCGGGATCCGGCATCGCCTCCATCGCGCGCGCCAGCATCTCCTTCGTGCCGCCGCCCGCGGGAATCAGGCCGACGCCCACTTCCACCAGGCCCATATAGGTCTCGGCCGACGCCTGCACCCGATCGGCATGCAGCGCGATCTCGCAGCCGCCGCCGAGCGCCAGCCCGCCGGTTGCCGCGACCACCGGTACCGAGCACTGCCGCAGCCGCATCGTCGCGCGCTGAAACCCGCGCACCATGAGGTCGACGTCGTCCCAGTCACCCTCCTGCGCTGCAAGCAGGAGCAACATCAGATTCGCACCGGCGGAGAAATGCGGGCCGGCGGTGCTGACGATGAGCGCCGCGTGGCCCGCCTCGGCGGTCTGCACGCCCCACTCGATCATCTCCATCGTGTCGCCGCCGATGGCGTTCATCTTGGAGTGCAGCTCGATCGCGAGCACGCCGTCGCCGAGATCGCGCAGGCTGGCAGACGCGTTGGCGCGCATCACAGGCGCTGCCGCGAGTGATGGGGCCTGTAACTCGTGCGCGTTGCGCGCACGCGCCGGCGTGGACGAGAACGCGGCGGTGCTGATGGGCGCGCCAATCGCCTCGGCGAGCTCGAAGGGTCCGAGCTCCCAGCCGAATCCCCAGCGCATGGCGCGGTCGATGTCGGCGGGCGAGCCGGCGATCTCCGGCGCGATGCGTCCGACGTACTCGAGGGTTGGGCCGATTGTCGCGCGGAGGAACTCTCCGGCCCGATCCTGCGCGTGGTAGAGCGCCCTGACGCGCGCTTTGACATCGTCAATCGACCGCGCGGCGTCGACGGAAGGGAAGCGCGGCTTCACGCGCGGGCGGTACTCGCCTGTCGTGAGATCGCGCACATGAATCTCCGCCGCGCCGGCCGCGCTCCTGCCTGCCTTCGCAAAGAAACCGCGGCCTGCTTTCTCGCCAACGGCGCCTTCGCCAATCATCGCGTCGACGAAGGGCGGCATCCGGAACGCGTCCTCCTTCAGATTCGTGCCGAGATCGGCCGCGACCTTCGCGAGGATGTCGAGCCCTGCGATGTCGGCGGTGCGGAAGGTCGCGCTCTTCGGCCGGCCGATCGCCGGGCCGGTGAGCGCATCGACCTCGTCGATCGAGAAGCGGCCGTCGGCGACCAGCTCCAGCGTGCGCGCCATGCCGTACACGCCGATGCGATTGGCAATGAATCCAGGCGTGTCGTGCGCGAGCACGACCCCCTTGCCGAGCCGGCGGTCGAGGAAGTCGCGCATCCCCGTCACGATGGCGGGATCGGTGTCGTCGGCCGGCACGAGCTCGACGAGCGGCAGGTATCGCGGCGGGTTGAAGAAGTGCGTGCCGAGGAATCGCGCGCGAGTTGCCGCGTTCGTGAATCCCAGGGCCACATCACGGATCGGGATGCCCGAGGTGTTGGTGCTGACGATGGTGCGCGGGCCGAGGTGCGGTTCGAGATCGCGCAACAGCGCGTGCTTCAGGTCGAGCTTCTCGACGATGGCCTCGATCACCCACCCGGTCTGGCCAGCCTCGGCGAGCAGATCCGCGAAGGCGCCCGTGCGCACGAGCAGGGCAGCGGACGCGACGAAGAACGGATCGGGCTTCGTTTTCCTGGCGCGCTCGAGACCGGCTGTCGCGGCCTCGGCGGTCA
>JALYRV010000045.1 GCA_030855205.1 Acidobacteriota bacterium
ACCTTCCGATCCGTGAACGCCTTCTCGACGTCGTCCCAGATCTTCATCTTCTCGGCTTTTTCGCGCGAGAGGACGACGTAGCCTTCCCGGTCTTCCGTGCGCTCGAGCAGCACGTCGACGATGTCGCCGGCCTGCACCGTGATGCTGCCGGTCTCGTCGAGGAACTCCTCGATCTGAATGATGCCTTCCGACTTGAAACCGACGTCGACGATGACTTCCGAGGGGGTGACTTTCATCACCGTGCCCTTGACGACCTCGCCTTCCGTGATATTCCGGAAGCTGTTATCGTAAAGATTGAGAAGGGCGGCGTACTCGTCACGATCGGCGTGCTCGTCGTCCGACCCCCCTCCGTGAAGGGTCTGCATCTTCTTGATTTCTTGTACCTGGGCCATGCGTTGCGGATCCTCTCCACCGGCAGCCCCAACGGGCGAGCCGGACCGGCATTATAACGGCGCCGGAAACCGTAGATTCGAATCGCTCAAATTGCGATAAGCCCCGAATTATACGTCACTTACGAGAATACGGTCAAACGCGCAGCGAGCTGTATTGGCCGATGGGTCGGTAGACGACCAGGGAGCATCAGATGGCGAAGACGCGATCGGCCCGACAGGGTCGCACAGGTAAGAAAACCGGCAAGAAACAGGCTGCTTCGGCCAGACGCCCGAAACCCGCGGCCAAGCGAGTGACGCGCAAGCCTGCGCGCAAGAGTGCGGCGCGAAAGCCCGCCCGCAAGCCCGCCCGCAAGCCCGTTCGCAAGCCCGCGCGCAAGACGCCGCGCAAGCCCATCCGCAAGGCGCCGGCACGTAAACCTGCGGCTCGTCGTAAATCCGCCGCGCGCAAGTCCGCCGTCCGCAAGGCTCCGGCGCGCAAGGTTCAGGCGCGCAAGACCCCGGCCCGCAAGGCGCAACCCGCCGTCAGGACGAAGGCCGTAACGTCCACCAAGTCCGGGAAGTCCCCGAACTCCGCTTCGGCGCGCGCGGCCGCTGCTGCTGCGGCCCCCCGCAAAGCGCCGGCGCTCGAGAGGGCCCGACGCCGGCTACCCGACGCGGCGATGACGGAAGAAGCCGAGGGTGACGCTGTGTCGATGCCGTCGACCCTGGGCTACGTGCCGGTCGCGAGCGGCGCGCGCACGGGGCGCGCGGAAATCAACGAAGCGCTGTCGGAACATACCGAAACCAGCCCTGCCCTCACGGGCGGCGACGTCGACGCGAGTTGGGAAGAAGCCTACGCGCAGGGAGACGAGTCGCCCGGCGGCGACAATCCGACGCCCGATCAGGGGCGCGTCGATGACATCGGGAAAGCGCTCGGCGTGCAGTACGAAGACAACGAGGAATTGAAAGGCGCCGAGAAGATCATCGAGCGCGACCGCCACAGGTGGGAACTCGATCCCGCGTCGTCGGATGACTACGGCGACCGGAAGCGCGAAGAAGACTAGCTGAAGGCCGGGGACCGCGGCGCACGCCGCGATCCCCGGAACTTCACGCTGGCGCTACTGCTGCCAGTTGATGAACCCGTAGTAGAAGCGCCCAGACGACGTGTAGTACCAGTCAGAACGATTGACATCGGACGAACGGTCTTCGAGGACCACGGACCGGTCGGCATCGAAGATCTTCCCCGCCGCGTCCACGAAGTCGATTTTCAGGCGAATCGTGGCGCCCGCATTCCAGCCCAGGTCAGCGCCCGTTCCGTATTTGTAGTGCGCATTGCTGTACCAGCCAGAGTTCGCGGAATCATAGGTGACCTGTCCTGTGACTCGCTGGTAGTTGAAATAGCTCGCCTGGCTCGACGGGTCGTTGACGCGCCCGTAGCTGCACATCGACATCCAGTCGCCTGACGACGTGTATTCCCACCCATTCGGCCCCTGGGTCTGCGTCCAGTTGTCGTACGATCCGCATTTCTGGAAATAGTTGCCGTCGTTGTAGTCGTAGATCGAATAGGGATTCGGCGTGAGCGACACCCTGTGCGCGATGATGCCGTCAGCCGACAACACCGCATCGACGCGCTGCACGAGGTCGCTCGTCGCCTGCGTGTAGCCCCACATGTAGGCCTGGGAGTAATCGTGCTTGTATGTCTGATCGTAGTAATACGAGTCCGTGTAGCGCTGCAACTGGTTGAGCTGCAAAGCCTGAAAGTGGCCCTGCTTAATCTTCTCGCCGGGCGCGAGGATCGTGATCGTTGTCTCGGCCTGGTTGTTCGCGGCGTCCCAGTCTCCCGGCACGACGTTGGTGGCCGAGGCACGAACCGTGTAGGTGCCGGGCGTGGTGAAGACGTAGTCGAAGGCGCAGCTCACGCTGCTGGCCGCGTCGATCCAGATCCCAGGGTTCGAGATCACTGCCGTGCCATCGACCGACAGCACGCAATCGGCGCGGGCGCCGACGTCGCCATTCGTTTCCGACAGGGCGGCCGTGAAGTGGACGGGCGCGTTGGGCGCGGACTGCGCCGGGCCCGCAATGGAGTTGACCTTGACGTCAGGCCGGAGCAGCGCCGGCGCCGACACGGTCACGACGCCCGTACGCTTCGGATCTATGCCCTTGATGTTCGCCTGCACCTGAATCGTGTTGCCACGCGTCAGCGCCGGGTAGGTCGCGCTCCAGTAGCCGCCTGCCGACAGGTTGTTGTAGTTCTTGACGAAACCCGGACCCTTGACCTGGGCCTTTTCGATGTTGCCGGGATGCAGACCGTCTTCCAGGCTGCCGGTCGACGCCTCGACCAACACGGAGCCGTTCTTCGCCATCAGCGCGCGAACTTCGAGAGAAGCCGATCCGGCGCGGCCGGTTGCAGGCTTCGCGCCGGCATTCTTGTACTTGACGGAATTGGGCTTGTACTTCGACGCACCCTGCGCGAAAGCCATATCAGCCGCACTGACGACGAAAAGGATCGCGAGGATCCCACGGGCATGCTTGAACACTAATCAGACTCCTGGTTGAGACGGTACACACGGGGACGCTGGCGGCGTGGGCCTGGGGTTCCCCACACTGCGACAACTCGGAGCCCTGTGCCGTTACGCAGGACGCCCCCTCAGAAACAAATTGTTAGGAATTCGCGCGCGTTGGAACCGCTTGCGACGCGTGATAGTAGCCCCGCTGAGCTAGGAAGTCAATTCAGATCCAACGATTTCGTGCGTCGAACGACAAAAAGGTTTTCAGCTCTTCTGTTCAGAGATCTGTTCAATCAATCGAATGACTCGCTGGACGACGTCGTGCACTGAAACGCCGGTGGTGTCGATCCGCACGGCATCGGCGGCCATCGTCAGCGGCGATGTCTTGCGCGTGCTGTCGGCGTGATCGCGCTGCGCCAACGCGGACGCAACCTGCTCGACCTGGCCGCTCTCGGAACTCGCGTGCGACGTATCGTGCGCGCGGCGCCGGGCTCTCTCTTCCGCCGACGCGTCGAGGAACACCTTGACGTCCGCATCAGGGAACACGACCGTGCCGATGTCGCGCCCTTCCATCACCAGCCCGCCCTGCTCGGCATAATCGCGCTGCCGCCGCACCAGCGACTGACGCACCTTCGGATGCCGCGCGACGATCGCCGCGGCCGCGTCCATTTCGGGCGTGCGGATCGCGCGCGTGATGTCGTGGCCATCGACACGGATGGTCGCACCCAGCTCGAATTCGGCGGCATCGGCGACAGCCGTCACGGCATCCTCGTCGGCCAGATCGAGGCCCGCATGGCCAGCCTTCCAGGCCACCGCGCGGTACATCGCGCCGGTGTCGACATGGATGAAGCCGAGGCGCTCCGCGAGGGTGCGTGCCACCGTGCCTTTGCCGGCGCCCGAAGGGCCGTCGATAGCGATGATGATCGAACGGGACGACATCAGGACATTATGATTCGTCCCGCGCCGTTTGGCGTGAGGCTACGGGCCGGAGCCGAGGGTCACGAGCGGGACGGCGGGACGCGAGGTCAGTGGACCGGCGGTGAGCACCGCGATGGCGGCCGCGATGAGAGTGGCGACGCCAACCGCGATCGCGATTTTCTTCAACACGCGATGCCAAGATAGCGTCGCCCGAGTTCCCTGTCAATCGTTAGTGTCATATAAATGCATTTAGTGTCAGTCGAAGAGCCGCCTTGCGCCAGATCGGCCCAACTATGATTGCAGGGTGCGCAAAATCACTGTCGCGGCCGGCGTTCTCCTCGCCTTGGCCCTCATCACCGCGCTGATGTTGAAGCCCTACGCTGAAAGCGCCGCGTTCATCATGGACCTCGGCGGCGTGAAGCACTGGACGCGCAGCCTGCTGCCGGGCAGGGCGTCGCCCGTGACGTCGCGCGACGTGCAGATCCCCACCCGGCACGGTCCCCTCGCCGCGCGCATCTATACGCCCGACAAGCCGAAGGGCGGGCGCACGTTCATCATTTTTCCCGGCATCCATCGCGGCGGTGTCGACGAGCCGCGCCTCGCAGGGTTCTCGCAGCGCTTCGCATCCGCCGGCTCGATTGTCGTCAGCGTGCCGCTACCCGATCTGCGCGAGTTCCGGGTGACGCCGAGAACGACCGATCAGATGGAGGATGCCGCGTTGTGGGCCGCAAGCGACGAGTCGATCGGACGCGGCAACAAGGTCGGCATGATTGGCGTCAGCTTCGCCGGGGGCCTTGCGCTCGTCGCGGCGGGACGCCCTTCGCTGCGCGATCGCCTGACACTGGTCGTGTCGTTCGGCGGCTACGGCGACCTGTCCCGCGTGTTGCGGTTCCTGTGCACGGGCGTACTGCCGGACGGAACCCGCGGAGAGCCGCACGACTACGGCATCGCGGTCGTGCTGCTGGAAGTCGCACCGGATCTGGTGCCGGCCGATCAGGTCGAGCCGCTGCGCCAGGGCGTGCTGACGTTCCTCGAGGGATCGCTGCACGACCGTGACGACAAGCCGCGCGCGCAGGTATTCTTTGCCGAAGCCCGCGCGAAAGCGGCGGCGCTGCCGGAGCCGGCGCGCACGCTGCTCGGATGGGTCAACGATCGCGACGTCGCGCAGCTCGGGCCAGCCGTACTGCCCCATGTCGAGCGCCTTACGGGCGCCGCCGGGCTCTCGCCCGAGCGCGCGCCGGCCGCCACGGCCCCCGCGTTTCTCCTGCACGGCGCCGAAGACACCGTCGTGCCGGCGGCTGAAACGCCGCTCGCCGCGGCGTACCTCACGCGCCAGGGCAACCCGCGCGTGCGCAGTCTGCTGACGCCACTGGTGTCGCATGCGGACTTCAAGACCAGCGCGCCCCTGTCGGAGACGTGGAAGCTGATCAAGTTCTGGAAAGAAATGATGGACGTGCGCTAGGAGCGCGAGGACCGCGGCGCGCGAGGCGGCTTCGGCAGCTTCGACGCTCTCGTCGGGTGCGCCTCGACCGCAGGACGCGGCGCCCGCGCCCTCATCAGCGATGCAATTTCGCGCTCGGTGAGCTCGCGCAACTCGCCGGGCTGCAGCGGCCCGATCTCGACGCTGCCGATGCGCACGCGCGTCAGGCGGATCACCGGATGGCCCACGGCCTCGAGCATTCGCCGCACCTGCCGGTTGCGCCCCTCGCGCAGCACGATCCCGAGCAACGCCTGCGCGCCGCTCTTCCCCGCGATCTCCCGCAGCAGATCCACGCGCGCCGGCTGGGTGCGCTCTCCGTCGAGCGGCACGCCGTGGCGGAGGCGGTCGATGGCCTGCCGATCGGGCACGCCGCGCACGCGCGCCTCATACGCGCGCTCGAGACCGTAGCGCGGGTGCATCAACCGCTCGGCAAACGCGCCGTCGTTGGTGAGAATCAGCAGGCCGTCCGAGTCGTAGTCGAGACGTCCGACCGGGTAGAAGTAGCCGCGGATGCGCGCGCCTTCGAGCAGCTCGATGACGGTCGGGCGCCCCTCGGGATCGCTGCGCGTGCTCACGTAGCCGCGCGGCTTGTTCATCAGGATGTGGCGCCGCTCGGGCCGCGGCAGGCGCCGTCCGTCGACACGGATGTCGTCGGTCAGCAGATCGGCGCGCGTGCCGAGCTCGCGAATGGCCTTGCCGTTGACCATCACGCGCCCGTCGAGGATCAACTGCTCCGCGGCGCGGCGCGACGCGACGCCCGCTTCGGAAATCAGCTTCTGCAGACGGACGCCCGTGTCAGTGGATGACGTCTTTTTCGAGCTCTTCGTCCTCGGGCTCGATGTCTCCGGCGTCCGCTGGCGCTTCGGCTCGCTCTTCTTCTGCATTCTGTGTTCTGTCTTCTGCATTCTCGTCGAAAGGCAGCGACGCGTTCGACGCAGCCGGTTCGTCCGACATCCCGGGAAGCTCGAAGCCAAGAAGCTCCGACATGTCTTCGACCTTCGGGAGGTCCGTCAGGTCGTTGAGGCCGAACCGCTCGAGGAACTCGCGCGTCGTGCCGTACATGAAGGGCCGGCCGACGACGGCCTTGCGTCCGACGATTTTCACCAGCTTGCGATCGATGAGCGTGGCAAGCACGCCGGACGTGTTGACGCCGCGGATCTCGGCGATCTCGGGAGCCGTCACGGGCTGCTTGTAGGCGATGACGGCGAGCGTTTCCAGTGCGGCAACCGACAGCTTCTGTGTCGTGCGCTCGTGGAACAGACGCCGCACCCATTCGTGCAGTTCCGGGCGCGTCACGATTTGAAACCCGCCGGCGACCTCGACCAGCTGCAGTCCTCCGGGGCGATGGTATGACGCGCGGACCGAATCGAGCGCCGCCTTCACGTCTTCTTTCGGCTCGGCGTCGAGCAGCTTCGACAGCGCCTTGAGCGAAATGGGATCAGGCGACGCGAAGATCAGCGCCTCGACCGTGGCTTTCAACTGGTCGGAGGGGCCGGCCGGCGTCTCCGGCTCCGGCTCCGGTTGCTGCTCCGGCTCTGGCTGCTGCTCCACAACCGCCTGCGCGGTCGCTTCGACCTGCATCACGTCCTCGACCGGCTCGACCTGCTTCTTCTTCGCCAACACGGACCTCTAGGAGAGTGTAAAGTCGGGCGCGCCCGCCGGCTTTTCCCGCCGGTAGACGCGGATGTCGCCGAAGGCGCCGCCCTGGTGGACGCGCACCATCTTGAGCCGGATCATCTCGAGCAGGGCCAGGAACGTCACGATCATGCCGGCCTTCGTCTGCACGTCCGCAAACAGCTCCTCGAAACCGCAGGCTTCCGTTACGGAGAGGCGCGCGAGCAGTTGCTCGATCCGCACCTCGATCGGAATCTGCTCCGGCGGCAGGTGCAGCTTCGGGCGGTGCCTGGCGCGCTCGAGCACCTGTCGGAACGCCGACATGAGCGAGAAGAGATCGACCTCGACCTCCGGCTCGGCTGGCTCGCCGGCGACGTCAGCGACGCGCTCGTCGGGGCGCATCCACTGGGCGCTGCGCAGCGTCTCGCGCTCGTGCAGCAGCTCGGCGGCCGCCTTGAACTTCTGGTGCTCGAGCAACCGGCGCACGAGCGCCTCGCGCGGATCTTCTTCCGGGTCTTCCTGCGAGGGATCCGGGCGCGGCAGCAGCATGCGCGACTTGACGTGAATGAGCGTCGCCGCCATCACGAGGAAGTCACCGGCCACGTCAAGATTCAGCTCCTGCATCAGCATCACGTAGTCGAGATACTGCTGCGTGATGAGCGCGACCGGGATGTCGTAGATGTTGACCTCGTTCTTCTTGATCAGATGCAGAAGGAGATCGAGCGGCCCGTCGAAGTTATCGAGGTGGACCGGGTAGTTCTGGAGAATCGATTCGAATTCTTCGGCCATGGGCTCAGTATTTCAGCTTGACTGCGTCGCGGACGCGCGCCATGGTTTCCTGCGCGACGCCGCGCGCCTTGCGCGAGCCTTCGACAAGGATCTCCCGCACGCGCTCCGGCCTGGCCGCCGCGGCGGCGCGCCGCTCGCGGAGGGGCTCGAGCATCGCATTGAGCGCCGCCGACAGCTTCGTCTTGACCTCCACGTCGCCGACCGTCCCCGCCCGATAGCGCGCCTTGAGATCCTCGACCTCCTCGCGATTCGGGTTGAAGGCGTCGTGGTAGATGAACACCGGATTGCCTTCGACCGTGCCGGGAATGTCGGCGCGCACGCGCTTCGGGTCGGTGTACATCTGCCGGACCTTCTGGCGCACCGTGTCGGGATCGTCCGAGAGATCGATCGTGTTGCCGTAGCTCTTGCTCATCTTCCGGTTGTCGAGGCCGGGGAGGCGCGGCGTCGGCGTCAGCAGCGGCTGCGCCTCGGCGAGCACGGCGCGGCCGGCGCCGTACAGACTGTTGAACCGGCGCACGACCTCGCGCGACAGCTCGAGGTGCGGCACCTGGTCTTCACCGACCGGCACGAAGGTGCCGTCGTAGATCGCGACGTCGGCTGTCTGCAGCAGCGGATAACCCAGGAAGCCGAGATTCGAGAGGTCCTTCTCGGCGAGCTGATCGATCTGTTCTTTGTACGTGGGCACGCGCTCGAGCCATGAGATGGGCGTGATCATCTGCAGCAGCAGATACAGCTCGGCATGCTCGGGCACCATCGACTGCACGAAGATCGTGCTCTTGCCGGGATCGACACCGGCCGCGATCCAGTCCGCGGCGTTGTCGAGCGCGTGCGCCGTGACCTCGCCGGTCGACGCGTAGTCGCTCGTCAGCGCGTGCCAGTCGGCGACGAAGTAGAAACAGTCGTAGGTGTCCTGGAGCGCCGTCCAGTTCTGCAGCGCGCCCACGAGGTGGCCGAGATGGAGCTTGCCGGTCGGGCGCATGCCGGAAACGACGCGTGGGGTCACGGTACCAGGATCCTCAGGAGATAGATGGCCGGCGGCACGATGATCTTCGTGATCACGCCGGTGAGCATCAACGCGTACAGAAACAGGAACCCGAACGGCCGCACCAGGTTGTCGTAGGACCGCGCCAGCGACTCGGGGAGCAGCCCGCCGATGACGTTGCCGCCGTCGAGCGGCGGCACCGGAATCAGGTTGAACAGCGCGAGGACCAGGTTCAGGAAAATCCCCTGCACCAGGAACAGCGACGCGAAGCTCTCGTCGAGCCCGCCCGGAAACATCAGGCGCATGACGCCGGCCAGGACCAGCGCCTGCAGGATGTTACTCGCAGGACCGGCAGCGGCGATCAGCATGAAGTCGCGGCGCGGATCGCGCAGGTTCTGCAGGTTGACGGGCACGGGCTTCGCCCAGCCGAGCAGCGGGAAACCGGTTGCCAGTGAGAGGAGGGGCAGCAGCAGGGTCCCGATCGGGTCGATGTGGGGGACGGGATTGAGCGTCAGCCGTCCCAGCATCCGCGCCGTGGAATCGCCGAGCCGATCGGCCGACCACGCATGCGCCGCCTCGTGAATCGAGAGCGACACGAGCATCATGGCGAAGAGGCTGATTCGAAGGGGAAGGTCTTCCAAACCGGGTTTTCTATTCTAGTTCAGGCGTTCGCGAAAAAGCTCAGGATTGCGTCGGCCCCGCGCGGGCCCACCACCCTGGTCAGCTCCTCGCGCGTGGCTTTGCGGACCCCGGACAGGCTGCCGAACGCGCGCAGTAGCACCCGGCGGCGGCCCGGGCCGATGCCGGGAATCTCTTCGAGCTCACTCGTCAGATCCCGCTTGGTGCGGCGCGCGCGATGGAACGTAAGGGCGAACCGGTGCGCTTCGTCGCGAATCCGCTGAATCAGCAGGAGCGCGGGGCTCGTCGGCGGAAGCGCAATGGGGTCGTCCTGCCCCCGCACGAACAGCAGCTCTTCTTTCTTGGCGATGCCCGCGGCCACCAGATTGCCGAGCCCCAGCTCGCGTAGCGCGTCGTACGCGGCGTTGAGCTGTCCCTTGCCGCCGTCGATCAGCACGAGATCCGGGAACGGCCCGCCCGCCTCGAGCACCTTGCGGTACCGGCGGAACACCACCTCGCGCATCGACGCGAAGTCGTCGAGAATCACGCCGAAGCCGTCGCGAATCGCGGCGCCATCGACCGGCGTCGCCCCGGCGTCCGCGGTGCCGCGAATGCGGAACTTCCGGTACTCCGACCGGCGCATGCGGCCGTCCTCGCAGACCACCATCGACGCGACCGTCTCGCTGCCCTGAATCGTGGAGATGTCGAAGCACTCGATGCGCCGCGGCAGCGCCGCGAGCCCGAACGCCTGGCGCAGCGTTTCGAGCGCGTCGTAGCTGCCCATCGCCGGCTGGTTGAACCGCGTCTGATAGGCGACGGCGGCATTGCGTGACGCGAGCTCGAGCAGCCCGCGTTTGTCGCCGCGCCTGGGCACGATGATACGGACGCGGCGGCCCGCATTCACCGACAGCCATCCTTCGAGCGCCTCGGCGTCGGCGGGCGAGACGGGCTCGGCGATGTGGATTTCCGGAGGCGCCTCGCGCTCCTCGTAGAACTGCTGCAGCGCAGCCGCGAGCACTTCGGGCGCGTCCGTCTCGGCGGAGCCCTCGTAGATGAGCTCCGTCTTCTCGATCACCTTCCCGTTGCGCATCTGAAAAATCTGCACGACGGCCCCCGACGGCCCAACCTTGAGACCGAACGCATCCCGATCACTCTGCCCCGTCGTCGCCATCTTCTGCTGCCGCGCTTTGAGCGTCTCGAGCGTCTTCACGGCGTCGCGCAGGTGCGCGGCCTTCTCGTAACGCTCCCCTTCCGCCGCCTCTCCCATCTCGCGCCGCAGCCGGGCGACGAGCTCGTCGTTCCGCCCCTCGAGGAACAGCCGCGTGCGGTCGACGGCGTCGCGGTATTCCTCTGGTCCGCAGATCTCGGCGACACATGGGGCGAGGCAGCGCTTGATGTCGTACTCGAGGCAGGGCCGCCCGCGCTTGCCGTCGATGATCTCGTTGCACGATCGGATGCCGAACACGCGGTGCGACAGGCTCATCGCGCGGCGCGCGAGCTGGGCCGGCATGAACGGGCCGGCGTACATGTCGCCGTCCCGCTCAACCTGCCGCGCCACGAGCACGCGAGGGGCAGGCTCGCTGACCGTCAGCCGCAGGTACGGATACGTCTTGTCGTCGCGCAGCAGGATGTTGTAGCGCGGCGCCCGCTGCTTGATCAGGTTGTTCTCGAGCGCCAGCGCTTCGACGACCGAGTCGGTGACGATGAAGTCGAGCGTGTCCGCTTCGTCGAGGAGCGCGTCGTGCCTGGGGCTCGTGCCGTAGGCGCCCAGGTAGCTCCGAGCGCGGTCCCGCAGCGTCCGCGCCTTGCCCACATAGAGCGTCTCGCCGCCCCGGCCGAGGAACAGATACACCCCTGGCTGCTGGGGCAACCGGTTGATCTGGGCCTTGAGGTCGCTGATGGGCATGGGCTACTATTCGGTCAATTTCAAAATGACGTTTACCGGCGCGATCGGCGCAGTCTGCATGTTTCCGCTGCGCCTGATCATCAACATCTGCGTCGCGCTGCGCATCCACCCGAACGTGCTGACGTTCGTGGGCGTGCTGATCAACGTCTACGCGGCGTACGAACTGTCGCGCGCCCGTTTCGTCGCCGCCGGCGTCATTATGATCGTCGGCAACATCTTCGACTTCATCGACGGCAAGGTCGCCCAGGAATCGAACACGATCAGCAAGTTCGGCGGCTTCTGGGACTCGGTCATCGACCGGTTTTCGGACCTCGCGCTGTTTGTCGGCCTGGTCTACCTCTATTCGTCGCGGGGCCGCACCGACTACGTGATGGTGGCGGCCCTCGCGCTGACGTTCTCGATCATGACGAGCTACACGCGCGCGCGCGCCGAGTCGCTCATCGCCAAGTGCAAGGTCGGCTTCATGGAGCGGCCCGAGCGCATCGTCCTCTTCATGATCGGCGCGTTCACCAACCGGATGGCGGCCGTGCTCTGGGTCATCCTGGTGCTCTCGGTGCTGAGCGTGGCGGATCGCGTGTTCCTCACCTGGCGCGAGCTGCGCGATCAGGAACTCGCCGCGGCTGGCCGTCCGCGCCCTGCCGAAGCCCGGGGCCTCAACCCGCTGGCCATCCCGGGGAAGGTGCTCTGGAGCGCCGTCTACTGGACCTACGATCGCGCCACATGGCAATACGACGTGATGGTCATCGCCATCCTCGCGTTCGTCTGGTTGACGCCGCCCGACTGGATCGGCGACCCGATGGCGACCGGCCGCGGCCTGCTCGGACTCATCGGGCTCTAATCCCTACACATCTTCATACGACACGCCGCGATCGTGCAGCAGGCGTCGCGCGGCGCCGTAGTGCGGCTCGGGCACGATCAGCAGTCGCGCCATCCGGCGCACGCGATCGACGAGCACGAGGGTGAGACGGCTCCCTTCCCGCCAGCGCAGTCCGTCGATCTTGCCGTAGGGCACGTAGCCCGAGTCCGACCAGATGCCGTCGTGGTAGAACCCGCGCTGGATGCGCCGGCTCAGCGGCGCGCCATAGCCGTAGTACAGGAACATCATCGCCTCGCCGAACACCTCGCGCGGATGGCGCCCCTGCACGGCGAGCTCGACGAAGAGCAGCACCCCGAGCACGACGCCCAGCGTCAGGACGAGCCCGTAATACGGGGGACGCTCGGCGGGCCACGTCAGCACGGCCGAAGGGCGCAGGCGCCGGAACCGGGCGAGCTCGACGCCGAGGCGAACATTCGCGGCCAGGAATCCGAGTCCCAGCAAAAACAACGTGGCCGGCACAACCGTGTTCATGGCGGTGATCGCTTAGACACCGCGAACGGGCTGCAGGCCTCAGGCTCGTGGCCGCTACTGTCCTATGGTCGGATCGAAGCACTCGCGGCAGCGGGCTTCGTAGGCGCCTGACGCGCCGACCAGCACCCGCTCGCGGCTCGCGACGAGGCGTTGCGTGTGATTGGCGGGGCCGCCGCAGACCATGCAGATGGCGAGCGTCTTCGTGATGTATTCCGCGATGGACAGCAGCGCGGGCATCGGCTCGAACGGCCGGCCCAGATAGTCCTGGTCGAGTCCGGCCACGATGACGCGCTTGCCTCGATCGGCGAGCGTGTTGACGACGGCCGGCAGCTCCTGATCGAAGAACTGCGCCTCGTCGATGCCCACCACTTCGGTCTCATCGACCACGGCCTCGAGCAGCTCGCGCGAGCTCGCGGCGTTGTTCGATCCGATCTTCATCGCGCTGTGCGACGTGATGTGATCGTCGCCGTAGCGGTTGTCGACCGAGGGCTTGAAGATCTGCACCTTCTGCTTCGCGATTTGCGCGCGCCGCAGGCGGCGAATGAGCTCCTCGCTCTTGCCGCTGAACATCGAGCCGGCGATGACTTCGATCCACCCGCCACGGTTGCGCTGGGACACTTCCATGAATTCGTAACTCTTGACTCGCCCGGTCTTAGTTGGCCCTGCCGAGATACTCGCCGGTCTCGGTGCTGACACGCACTACGTCGCCGCTGTTGACGAACGACGGCACGTTGACGACGAGGCCGGTCTCGAGCGTTGCGGGCTTGATTTGCGCGCTGGCGGTCGCGCCCTTGATCCCCGGGGAGGTGTCGGCCACCTTCAGGTCGACCGTCACCGGCAGCTCGATACCGACCGGTTCGACGTCGTAGAACTCGACCTTGATCATCATCTCGGGCAGCAGGTAGTCCGCTGAGTCGCCGAGCGACTCTTTATTGATGTGGATCTGCTCGTAGTTCGACGTGTCCATGAAGTAGAAGGCGTCGCCGTCACGGTAGAGGTACTGCATCTCCCGCTCGTCGAGAATCGCCCGCTCGACATCGTCTTCCGCCCGGAACTTGTGATCGGCCAGTGCCTTGCTGCGGATGTTCCGCAGCTTCGACTGGACGAAGCCTCGTTTGTTGCCTGGCGTGAAATGCTGCAGCTCGAGGACGCGGAACAGGTCGTTCCCCATCTTGATGAGCATGCCCTTCTTCATTCGCGTGGCCTGGACTGACCCCATAGAACCTCTGATTATATAAGGCTCTCGGCCCTTTGCCGCAGGGGCTGTTAGGATTTGAACATGCCTTGGGACCCGATGCGTGACCTGCTGATCATGCAGGAGCGGCTCGACAGCTTGTTTGGGCGTGCCTCCCCTGGGTGGATGCCACTCGTCGATCTGTACGAGACCCCCGAGAGCTATGTCATCAGCGCCGAACTCCCCGGGCTGGCGCGTGAGGATTTCGCGATCGAGCTGCAGGCCAACACCCTGATTCTCAAGGGTCGGCGGCCTGAGACGGCCGTCAGCCCCCGCAGCTACCAGCAGCTCGAGTGCGGTCAGGGGCCGTTCTCGCGCACGTTTCGCTTTTCCAACGATATCGACGCCGACGCCATCAACGCCGAGTTCAAGGACGGCGTCTTAGTGGTGACGGTGCCGAAGAGCGCCCAGGCGGCGTCCCGCCGGATCGACGTCACATAAAGGCGGTTCATGCGCAGAGTCCTGGTCTACAGCAGCATCCTCTCGGCCGGCGTCCTCGCGGGGGTCGTCCTGAGCGGCACCTTGAGCCGCACAGATACCAGTCAGGCGCGCACGCAGCCTCAGGCAGCCGCGCCCGCGCCTCAGCGGGCCGCGCCCGGCGCGAGCGACCTGACCATCGCGGCCGAGCGCGCCCTCCAGAGCGTGGCGAATATCTCTTCGACGACGCTGGTGCAGCAGCCGCTCTATCAGGACTTCTTCGGACGCACCTATCGCTCCACCCCGCGCCAGGCCTCGAGCCTCGGATCGGGCGTCGTCGTCAGCGCCGACGGGTATGTGCTCACCAACGCGCACGTGCTGCGCGGAGGGAGCGAGGCGCTGCCGATCTCCGTGAAGGTCGTTCTGAGCGACAAGAAGGAGCGAGACGCACGCGTCGTGGGCATCGACGACACCACGGACATTGGCGTCGTGAAGATCGAAGGCGCCGGCTTCACGCCCATCGCGTGGGGCAACTCCGATCAGCTGCGCATCGCGGAATCGGTCCTCGCGATCGGCAATCCGTTCTCGCTCTCGCAGACCGTGACCATGGGCATCGTGTCGGCGGTCGGACGTGCGAACCTCGGACTGGCGACGTACGAGAATTTCATCCAGACCGATGCCGCGATCAATCGCGGCAATTCGGGGGGCGCGCTGGTCAATACGCGCGGCGAGCTCGTCGGCATCAACACCGCGATCTTCAGCGAGACCGGCGGCTATCAGGGCATCGGGTTCGCGGTGCCGAGCAGCGTCGCGCGCCGCGTGCTCGAAGATTTGAAGCAATACGGCACGGTTCGTCGAGGCTCGGTCGGCTACGTCGACTTCCAGAGCCTGACCGACGAGATCACCCGCGAATACAATCTCGCCGCGCGCCGCGGCGTCTTCGTGTGGGAAATGAGCGAGGATGCGTCCGCCTACAGGGCGGGCCTGCGCCCGGGCGACGTGATCACGTCGTTCAACGGTCAGCCTGTCACCGACCCGGCGCAGATCACCCGTCTCATCGCTGATACGCAGGCCGGCGCGAGCGTGCGCCTCTCGATCCTGCGGCTGGCGCGTGGAGGCGCCGTGCAGGAGCTCTCCCTCGACGTGCCGGTCACGGCGGTGCAGCCGCAGCCGCAGCAGCGCCGCCGCCGCTAGGGCCGGCGCTTCGCGCCCTGGCCCGACACGGCGGGGTGTCCCGCGACGCTGCACCGCCAGGGCCGCTCCGCGGCTCTCGTGATGCCGATGCGCGGGCTCCACTCGACCTGGCCGGCCCCGAGCCCCCGATCTTCAATCTGCAGAACGGAGGTCGTCAGATCCTTCAGGTTCTGCCGCAGATCGATCCCCAACGCCCTGGTCAGATTCCCCGGGCCGCGACAAAGCTCCGCCTCCTGGAACGACGCGGCGGTCCGGCCCGTGCCTCGCGCGCGCCGGCGGCGCATGAGTGCGACGCCGTCGATCGGCGCAAGCGCGCGCATGAGCACGGCGGCCGGCCAGCCGTCGGGCTCGGTCACCGCGTTGACGAGATAGTGGATGCCGTAATTCAGATAGACGTAGGCGAGACCTGGCGGACCATAGAGCGGCGCGTTGCGCGACGTGCGCCCGGGTGCGGCGTGGCAGGCCGGATCCTCTTCGCCGATGTAGGCTTCGGTCTCGACAATCATGCCGGAGCACAGCCCGGCGGCCGTGTCGTGCACGAGCACCTTGCCGATCAGATCGGCCGCGACCTCGAGCGTCGGACGCTCGTAGAAAGCGCGCCCGAGCCTCACCGCGCCTTGATGCGATCGATGGCGGCCGCGATCGCGCGCGCCACGGCGTCGTTGCGATCGATGCGCGCGGACTCGAGCGCCGGAATCACGTCGGGCCCGCCGACGGTGCCGAGCACCTGCGCGATGCGCCCGCGCACGTTCTCTTCCTTCGCGCCGAGATACGGCGTCAGATCCTTCGCTGTCACGGGCCCGAGCTCGATCAGATACTCCATCGCCTGCGGCGCGGAGTCGTCATCGGCCAGCGCCGATACGATGTGCTCGAGATAGTTGCGGCCAAGCTTCTGCAGCCCGAAGTAGAACGCCAGGCGCACGGCCGGGGACTTCTCGCTCTGCAGGCGCTGCTCGATCTGCGGCACGTAGTCGGTCGCGCCGACGCGTCCCAGGCCTTCGGCCGACGCGGCACGGTGGCCGGGGTCCTTGGCAGCGAGGTACTGGCGGAACAGATCCGCGCTCGACGGATGCGCGATGCGCGCGAGCGCCAGCAGCGCCGCGGTCGCCTGCGTGTTGCTCTTGTAGTTCTGTGCCTGCTGCGTCAGCGCCGGTAGCGCCTTCTCCGACTTCACTTCGCCCAGCGCGTACAGCGCGTAGTAGCGCACCGACGGATTCGAATCCGCCGTCGCGGTGATGAGCGCGTCCTCGGCTTCACGCGCCCGCAACCGCGCAACGACGCGCGCGGTCGCCGCCCGCACGACCGCGTCGTAGTGGTCGAGCCCCGCAATCAGCCTGCGGGCCTGCGCCGGCTGCAGCGGCGGCGTGGCCAGCGCACCGAGCGCATGGATTGCCTCGAAGCGCACGCGATCGTTCGCATCGTCGAGCGCCGTCAGGAGGTTGTCGACGACGGCGGGCGGCACCGGGTTCGCCTTGACCGCACCAGCGCCGGCTTCGAACGCGGCGAGGCCGCTGCTCTTCGGCTTCGACGTCATGAACCCGAACCGCTTGCGTGACCCATCGTCGAGCATGAAGAACGCGAGCTCGGCGTCGATCGCGGCGAGCTGCACGCGATCGTCGACGTCGGCGATGAGCGGCGCGACCGGATCGGCGGCCTCCATGTAGCCGGCCTCGCGCAGGAGCTGCACCGAGCGCAGCCGCTGTTCCGGATCGGGATGCCGGAGCATGCGGACGACATCCTGAAATTGCGCCTGCTGCGCGAACGCAGGGGGGACGAGCAGCGAGAGGGCGAGCGCGAGAAAGAATGACTTCTTCATGATTTATTGGTACGCCTGCGCGCGCCCTGTGGCGAGCACGTCGCGGAGGTAGCGGCCCGTGTAGGACGTCTCGTGTTGCGAGACCTGTTCCGGCGTGCCGGTGGCCACGATCAGGCCTCCCGCGTCGCCGCCTTCCGGCCCGAGATCGATAATCCAGTCGGCAATCTTGATCACGTCGAGGTTGTGTTCGATGACGAGCAGGCTGTGCCCGGCCGCGAGGAGCTTCTTGAACGCGGTCAGCAGCTTGACGATGTCATCGAAGTGCAGGCCGGTGGTCGGTTCGTCGAGGATGTAGAGTACGCGCTCGCCGGTCTGCGTCGACAGGTGCGACGCAATCTTGATGCGCTGCGCCTCGCCTCCCGACAGGGTCGTGGCCGGCTGGCCGAGACGCAGGTAGCCGAGCCCGATCTCATCGAGCACGAGCAGGCGGCGCAGCACCTTCGGCGACTGCGCGAAGAAGCTCAGCGCCTCGCGCACCGTCATATCGAGAATCTGATCGACGTTGCGCCCCTTGTACTTGATGTCGAGCACCTGCTGCTTGAAGCGTTTCCCGTCGCACTCGTCGCAGGGCACGAAGACGTCGGCGAGGAACTGCATCTCGACACGCACGACGCCTTCCCCTTCGCAGGCGTCGCAGCGTCCTCCGGGCACGTTGAACGAGAAGTGACTCGCGGTCATGCCCTTCGCGCGCGCGTCTTTCGTCTGCGCAAGCAGCTCTCGGATCGGATCGAACGCCTTGAGATACGTCACCGGATTGGAGCGCGGCGTGCGGCCGATCGGCTGCTGGTCCACAAGCACGACGTCGGTCACGAGCTCCGCGCCGTCGATCCGCGCGTGCGTGCCGACGCGCCGATCCCAGTCCCCCTTCAGCCGCTTGAGCGCGGCGTAGATCACGTCGTGCACGAGCGTCGACTTGCCCGAGCCGCTCACGCCGGTCACGCAGGTCAGCAGGCCCAGCGGAATGTCAACATCGACGTTCTTCAGATTGTGCTCGGACGCGCCAATCACTTTCAGCCGCTGAATCGTCGGGCGCCGGCGCGTCGCGGGGATCGGGATCGCGAGCTCGTCGCGCATGTACTTCGCCGTCAGCGAGCGCTGCTCCAGCAGCAGGCCCTCGAACGTGCCGGAATACACGATGCGTCCGCCCTGCTCCCCCGCGCCGAGACCGAGATCGACGACGTGGTCGGCCACGCGAATCATGTCGGCGTCGTGCTCGACGACGAGCACCGTGTTGCCCTGGTCGCGGAGCTGCCTGAGGATCGCGATGAGCCGCTCGTTGTCGCGCGGGTGGAGGCCGACCGACGGCTCGTCGAGCACGTAGAGCGTGCCGACCAGCGCGGAACCGAGCGACGTGGCGAGGTTGATGCGCTGCGACTCGCCGCCAGACAGCGTCGACGACAGCCGGTCGAGCGTGAGGTATTCGAGCCCGACGTCGGTGAGAAACGTCAGCCGGCGCTGAATCTCTTTCAGGATCTTGTCGGCGACCGCGGCGTCTTTCTCGCTCAGCGACAGCGCCGAGAAGAAGCCGCGCGCCTGCTGCACCGTGAGCGCGCAGACGACGTCGATGGTCCGCTCGCCGACGCGCACGTCGCGCGCCTCGCGGCGCAGCCGCGTGCCGCCGCAGTCGCTGCACGTGAGATACCCGCGGTAGCGGCTGAGGAACACGCGCACGTGCACCTTGTACTTCTTCTTCTCGAGCCAGCGGAAGAAGCCCTTGATCCCCGAGAACTCCTCATCACCCTCGACGACCCACTGGCGCTCGGCATCGGTGAGGTCCTGCCAGGGCGCGTCGAGCCGCACGCTGCCGGCCTTGGCCGCGCGCTTGAGCAGCGCGAGGTGCGCGCGATAGTGAGGCTTGCTCCAGGGCTCGATGGCGTTCTGGTTGATCGACTTCGTCTTGTCGGGTACGACGAGGTCGAGGTCGAGCTCGATGATGTTGCCGAAGCCATGGCACGTCGGGCACGCACCAAACGGGTTGTTGAACGAGAAGAGCCGCGGCTGGGGCACTTCGTACTGGATGCCGCAGTTGCGGCATTCGAAGCGCTCGCTGAAGCGATGCGTGCGCGACGGGCGCCCCTCGCCGTCGACCTCGATGACGAAGGCGGCCCCCGCCCCCTCGTGATACGCCGTCTCGATCGAATCGGTGATGCGCGAGCGGGACTCAGAGTCGACCTTCAGGCGGTCGACGATCACCGGCAGCACCGCGAGCGTGCGGAGCTGGGCGGGGTCGGCCTCCTCGATGTCGACCGTACGCCCGTCGATCAGCAGCCGCCCGAACCCGCGTTTCCGCAACGTCGCCAGAATCGTTGCGATCGGGTCACCGGGGGACGCGTCCCGGTCCTGCGGACCGTCGCCATCCTCCTCTGTACCGGAGGCGGGATCCGCGTCTGGAGACGTGTCTGGAGACCCGTCCCCCACCGTCGTGATGGGGTAGTCGAATCCCAGGAGAATGCGGGTGCCGGCCGCCAGGCCGTCGAGGCGCGCGGCGACGACCTCGGGAGTCTCGCGGATCACTTCCTCGCCGCACTGACGGCAGGACGTCCGGCCGACGCGCGCCCAGAGCAGGCGCAGGTAATCGTGGATTTCGGTCGTTGTGCCGACCGTCGATCGCGGGTTGCGGATGCTGTTCTTCTGGCGGATCGCAATCGCGGGGGCAATCCCGTCGATCTTGTCGACGTCCGGCTTCTCCATCCGCTCGAGGAACTGCCGCGCATACGCCGAGAGCGACTCGACATACCGCCGCTGCCCCTCGGCATAAATCGTGTCGAAAGCGAGCGACGACTTCCCCGACCCGCTGACCCCCGTGAAGACGACCAGCTTCCGGGCAGGCAGCGTCAGGTCGACGTTCTTGAGATTGTGCGTGCGGGCGCCACGGATGATGAGTTGCTGCACTGCGGAGTAATTTCCAGATGCCGTAAACCATTAATGATACAGCCGCCTCGAAGGTTGCATCAACCTGAGCCGGTTGCACCCGGGCGCGGCCTCTGCTACCATCGCCGCGAGTTTCGGAACCTTCCTTCCCCACACTTTTTCATTCCAGCCCAGTGGCGACGATCGAACTTCGTTTGTCGGACTCGCTATCCCCAATCAGCTCAGGTTGTGGCCGCGGCCTTGCAACCCGCGCCCTAAGGCACCGCGCCGGGACGGCCCGGCGGGTCATCACGTGAGGACAGTCAGTGGCAGTGCGTTTGTTCGTAGGTAACATGCCGTACGGAGCGACCGAAGCGGATCTTCGGGCGCATTTCGCAGCCGTCGGCGACCCATCGCAGGTCGTCATACCGGTCGATCGGGAGACCGGACGCCCGCGCGGGTTCGCGTTCGTGGAATACACGGACCGGCCGATGGCGGAGGAGGCGGTCAACCGCTTCAACCAGCAGCCGTTCATGGGACGCTCGCTCGCGGTCAGCGAGGCGCGCCCGCGCGAAG